>JAYEND010000030.1:0-27241 GCA_034721895.1 Campylobacterota bacterium
TTTAAAGGCATAAGCATGATACTGATAATTGCTGTCAATGGTACATAACTTATTCAGTGTAGCGTACATCGCAATAATAGCTAATGAGAAATAGCGTTTGGTATAACCTCTAAGGTGCTTCATAGTGTAAATTATAGCAGGAGTATAGTTGATTTAAACTAAGAAAAGTATAATTGCCGTAATCTATCTTTTCATTTAGGAGAATTTTATGGCAATTGAAACTATTACGTCAACCGATGCATTTAAACAATTGGTGGAGGAGGTGAAAACTTCTGAAGGATACCGGGAGCCGATCGCTTTTGGTATCGCCAGAGTGGACAGAGGGCAAAAAAATGCCGACAAAGTCCTGCAGGCCAACTATGCTGTGGTGAACTGGAATGAGAACTTTGGATCAGCTGCAGTCTTTATCAAGGCTTTACAGGAAGCACGACGTGCAGTTGATTTCTCAGGATCTGAGTTTGTTGCTACGATCAATGACAATTTTGTAGCCAATGCTATGGCAGCTTTTGCCCCCTATTTGGCAGAGGCAACAGGTGATGCCCATCGTAACGTACAGGTAATCAAAACGCTGGCCAATATGGAGGATATTGGAAAAGATTTCCGTATCATATTCCTCTTTGAGGATGCCAACCCGGAGTGTGTCGAAGCAGTTTATCTCAAACTTTATGCCCTTTCACTCGGAAAAGCAGCCCTGAGAGGGGTTAACCTCAATGGTGCTTTCGGCATCTTAAGTAATGTAGCCTGGGTCGGCAATACGCCGTTTGAACTGGAGTATCTCAGAGAGAATGAGATCGATATGAAGTTGACAGGAACTTTCCCGACGATTGATAGCGTGGACAAGTTCCCAAGATTCCTACAGCATGTGATCCCGGCCGATAATACCCGAATCCTCGAAGCGAGCAGAGTCCGTATGGGTGCACAACTGGCTGCAGGAACAACTGTGATGCCGGGTGCTTCTTATATCAACTTCAATGCCGGAACACTGGGGCCGGTGATGGTAGAGGGACGGATCTCATCTTCCGCGATCGTCGGTAGCGGCTCAGATGTGGGTGGCGGGGCAAGCATACTCGGTGTACTTTCCGGCACAGACGGCAATCCGATCTCCATCGGTGAAAATACACTGCTGGGTGCCAACTCGGTCACCGGTCTGCCGCTTGGAGATGCCTGCATCGTTGATGCCGGTCTCACGATTCTGGCAGGAACAAAGATCAAGATTTCTGCAGAAGAGCTGGAGAAGATCCAAGCAGCCAATCCGGAGGCAGGACTTGAGAGTAATGCAACCTTTAAAGGCGAAGAGCTTCAGGGACTCAATGGTATCCACTTTAGACAGGATTCGACAACGGGTGAAATCATTGCACGCAGAAGTACGAGAGAGGTGAAACTCAATGAAGACCTTCATTGAGCTTCAAATTAATAATTAACAGTTTTGGTAGGCTTTTCTTTGAAAAGTTTTTGTTTGAGGGCGGGAAATTATCCGCCGGAATAAGGGAATAGAATGAACGAAGCGGATATGGTAAAGCGGGTTTTTTTGTTGGCAATTTTGAAACGGGAAGCGGGGGAAACTCTCAAGGACGTGACTGAATCGCTGGTCAATACCGGGATGTTTGATCTCAGAGAGGCGAAAGTGGTACTTCAGGAGTTGAAAGATGAGCAATATATTGTCAATGACCAGCTTTCGATCAAAGGGATCGCTGTGGCGAAAGAAGCCGAGGAAGAATTCAAACTCATTTGAGTTTAAAATTAATAATTAGCAATTAAAAATCAACAATTTAAGCAGGCTTTTCTTTGAAAAGCTTTGATATGATAGCAGAGGGATGGATATGGAAGATATGACGATGGAAAATGCAACAGCCGCTTATGAAGAAGATAATTATATTGTCTCTTTCCCCATGTTCGATCAGCTGGTGAGAAAGACAAGGGATCCTGAAGCGATGTATTTTTTGGGACGGCACTATATTGATGGATTAGGAGTTGAGAAGAGTCAGGAGCGAGCTTTGGAACTCTGGAAGAAGGCAGGGAAGAAAGGTTGTGTTGATGCACAATATGCACTGTTGGAGATCGTGCAGACGACGAGCCAATGCTGCAAAGCATAGCTTTGAAATTAATAATTAACAATTCAAGAAGAAAGGTAATTATGAGAGTGGATAAATGGCTGAGTGTGGTCAATGTAGTGAAGCGTCGTACAGTAGCTTCAGATATGGTCAAAAGCGGGGTAGTTTATGTCAATGGGATGAAGGCGAAAGCTTCGAAAAATGTAGCGCCCGGAGATAAGATAACGATCGAGTATCTGAACAGCCCCAGGCACTTTGAAGTGCTGCAGATCCCCAGTACGAAGACGATCCCGAAGAGCCAGAAAGAGGAATATGTCAAGGAAATTAGCAATTCATAATTAGTAATTAAAAATTATGGTAAGCTTTTCTTTGAAAAGCTTTTGATTTATGAGGAGATTGATATGAATACAAAAGAACAATTTGAGAGACTTTTTGACAACGAGATGGGCGAAGCGGAAGCAAGAGAATTTTTGGTCTCTCTTTATGAAAAGGGAGAGACGGCGGAGGATATTGCTGCAGCTGCCACTGTGATGCGCGAGCATTCAGTGAAATTGCCGATTTCGGATGATCTGCGCGAGAAAGCGATTGATATTGTAGGTACCGGCGGGGATATGAGCGGGAGTTTCAATATCTCTTCGACCGTTTCACTGCTTCTGGCTTCAATGGGATCAGTGGTTGCCAAACATGGAAATCGAAGTGTTACCAGCAACTCCGGTTCTGCTGATATGCTCGAAGCTCTGGGGATCAACCTCAATCTCTCTCCTGAAGATCAGGTGAAGATGCTGGAAGAGACGGGGTTTGCTTTCATTTTTGCAATGAACCATCATCCGGCGATGAAATATATCATGCCGATTCGAAAGTCGATCGATCATCGCACGATCTTCAATCTTCTCGGACCACTGACCAATCCTTCCGGTGCAAGAAAGTATCTTCTGGGGGTTTTTGATCCCTCTTATATAGAGGTAATGGCAAAAGCACTCCTGGAACTTGATGTCAGTAGAGCCTATGTTGTGAGCAGTCATGATGGCATGGATGAAATCTCTCTATCGTCAACGACATCCTTCGCCTATGTGGAGTCGAATCGTATCTCTCAGGCTATCATTGACCCCGAAGTCTATGGATTTAAATTTGCACCCAAAGAGACGATACTCGGTGGAGATGCAGAGGAGAATGCCGAGATCACCAGATCCATTTTTACAGGCGAAGAGCAGGGTGCTAAAAGAGATATTGTGATACTCAATGCGATGTTCGCACTCTTTGTGGATGGTAAAGTCCGTGATTTGCGAGAAGCCAAACAGATAGCAACTGCGGCACTTGATAGCGGAAAGGCAATGGAGCATTTGCGGACTATTGTCAAAGTTTCCAATAGCTTTTAGTGTTAAGAGGGAGATTATTTGCACAAAGAGTTTACTGTTTCACTGAATGATCTGCAGACAGTTGTGACTTATCTGGAGCAACAGCTGCCAAACAATGCCATTATTTTTCTGACCGGGGATCTTGCAGCCGGTAAAACCACTCTCTCTTCAGCTATCGCAAAATCGAGAGGCATTGTTTCCGGTGCAACATCACCGACCTTTTCGCTGCAGCAGTGTTATGGTGAGGGTCTTTTTCATTATGATCTTTATCGCATCAGCAATAACGAATTTTTTGAGATGGGATTGCATGAAGAGTTTGAAAAAGAGGGCTGGCATCTGGTCGAATGGGCTGACGATGCGCTTAAAACATTTTTAGAAAATGCAGGGTATAATACGTCTTCGATCACTATTACGCCTACCGGCGAAAAACGGCACTATTTTATCGAGGTTTAGATGCATACACTTGAAGCCCATCACCTGTCCAAGATCATTAAAAAGACGCAGATCGTACATAATATCTCTCTGCAATTGAAGAGTAAAGAGGTGGTAGGTCTCCTTGGGCCTAACGGAGCGGGTAAGACCACCTGTTTTTATATGGTCTGCGGTTTGACGGATGCATCAGGCGGAGAAGTGCTTATAGATGGCGAGAATGTGACGCATTTGCCTTTGAGTTCCCGCGCCAGAGAGGGGATAGGGTACCTTCCGCAGGAGTCCAGCATCTTCAAGGATCTGACAGTAGAAGAGAATCTTCTCATTGCGGCAGAAGCCTTGAAGATTGACCCTAAAAAGGTTCAGTCCCGTATCGAGAAACTGTTGGAAGTTTTCAATATCGAACCGATTCGAAACCGTTTGGGGATCCGCCTGAGCGGGGGAGAGAGAAGGAGGGTGGAGATAGCCAGAGCTCTGGTCGGAGAGCCAAAATTTCTCCTTCTTGACGAACCTTTTGCCGGTGTCGATCCTATCGCCGTTATCGATATTCAGAATATTATCCGACAGTTGGTAGAGTTAGATATGGGTATTCTTATTACTGACCACAATGTGCGTGAAACACTGGGAATCTGTGACCGTGCCTACGTTATGCGGGCGGGCGAAATGCTTGCAGCAGGCAGCAGTGATGAAATCGCCAACGATGAGAATGTACGAAAGCACTACCTGGGAGAACACTTTACTTTTTGAGGAAAGCTCAAAAAAATGAAGAATTAAGAGTGAAGAGTGAAGAATTTTGGTATATTTCCTCAGCCCTTAATCCTTGCACTATTATTGTCCCCATCGCTTAACTGGATAAAGCAGGGCCCTCCTAAGGCCTAGCTAGAGGTTCGAGTCCTCTTGGGGATACCAATTAAATTAACAATTAGAAATTAAGAATTTTGGAGAGCGGTGCTGTGGCTCCGCTTTTTATAGAATAGAATAGCTATTGAAAATGGAAAAAAATAAATCTGAAGAACTTCGTGCCGTTCTTGACAGAGAGGTACTGCTGCGTAATGACAGTACTGAGCTCTCTTACGACAGGCCGGATCCTCTTCTGGTAGCTTCTCGATACAGAGATGAATCGATTGCCCTGATCTGTGCACTTTTTGGATATGGGAATGCGCATCAGATCGTGAAATTTCTTGATACGCTTGATTTTGGACTTCTGGATCAGAATGAAGAAGAGATCGAAAAATTCCTGAAAGCACACTATTACCGTTTTCAGAAGAGTGAAGATGTGATCGCTCTTTTCACTGCATTGAAACGTTTGAAAACGTCAGAGAGTATCGAGAATATTTTTTATGAAGGGTATCGAAAAGAGGGGAATATCCTGGATGGACTGTGGAATTTTATCGCAATGCTTCAGCAAGTTTACCCCTATGATACTTATGGGTATCGTTTTCTGATCGGATCGGTTCCGAAAATAATCAGCAGCGCAGGAACCTATAAGCGATACATGATGTATCTTCGATGGATGGTACGGCGGGATCATCTCGATATGGGGTTATGGAAAAAGATAGATCAAAGTGATCTGATCATGCCTCTGGATACCCATACCTTTAAAGTTTCACGCAGGATCGGGCTTCTTGAGCGAAAGAGTTATGATATGAAAGCAGCTTTGGAGCTGACGGATACTTTGAAAGGATTTGATCCGAACGATCCGGTAAAGTATGATTTCGCACTCTATCGGTTGGGGCAGGAGAGAGGCAAATTAGCAATTAATAATTAGCAATTAATAATTTCGGAAGGCACTTCTTTGAGATGCTATTATTTTATAGAATAGGAGTTTTTGTGAGAAAAACTTACAAAACTTTCTAATTTCTAATTTCTAATCCCCTCCCTTTCTAAGCAAAAAAAAGCTATAATTATACAAAATACGAGCAGAAAGAGGATGTGTAATGGAAGTAATAGCAAATAGTATATTTACCTATTTCGGTGTTATAACGGGACATGGTGTTATGTTGGTGGTTGCTCACCTGATTCTGGTGGCAATCATTATTTTATTTATTGCAAAAAAAGCAACTCAAAGCATGAAAGCGGTTCCGGGCGGAACTCAGAATGTTATGGAATCCTATCTTGGAGGTGTGCTTTCCATGGGTAATGATGTGATCGGTGAAGAGCTTGCAAGAAAGTACCTTCCTTTGATCGCAACAATCGGTCTGTTTGTTTTTGTCTCAAACATGATCGGTATTATCCCGGGGTTTGAATCGCCGACAGCCAATATCAATGTGACGCTTCCTTTGGCACTTATGGTCTTTTTTTACTATAACTATGAAGGTATCAAGGAGCAAGGTGTGGGACACTATTTTGCACATTTTATGGGACCCGTAAAGATTTTGGCTCCTTTGATGTTCCCTATCGAGATCGTATCACATATTTCCAGAATAATTTCACTCTCTTTTCGATTGTTTGGTAATATCAAGGGTGACGATCTTTTCCTCTGGGTACTTCTGATGCTGGTTCCATGGTTTGCGCCGCTTCCTGCTTTTGTTCTGCTGACATTCTTTGGAGTGCTTCAGACATTTATCTTTATGATCCTGACCTATGTTTACCTGGCAGGTGCTGTGGCGATCGATGATGATCATGAGAATTCACCAAATCCGGCTGTAGAAACTATGGGTGCTGTCTAAAACACTCTCTGACCAGTGATGAAACTTAGACGTTCTCTGTTGGGTGTACTGGTTAATTTTCTTCTGGGCGCTGCTTGGGCTTTTGTCCTGATCGGTGTCCTCTATACCTTTTTTTCCTTTTACCGATTTGGCTTTATAGATGCTGTCATGATGACCTTTCTGGGCGCACTTCCCGGACTCTTTTTTGTTGTTGTCCTTGAGTATCTGCTTGTAGGGCTGGAACGATTGGGAGAAATAAAAAAACAGACAAGACTGCTCGAAGAACTCGTTTCGCAGAAGCATACCACTGCGGATTCGCTGCACAAGAGCAGTCCAGAATAGCTGTCCGGAGTATTCGTCAATGATCTCCTATGCTATCACCGATCCTTCAACCCTCTCTTTCGAGTCTCTGGATAAAGATTTGATACGATTCGCGAAAAAGGCGGATATGATCGTCTATCGGGATAAAGAGAACAGCAATTATGCGATCAATGCCGAGAGATTTTTAAAACAGGCAGGAAACTATACTTTCAAAAAGATCCTGCTTCATGGTGATATTGGTCTGGCGTCGAGACTGGGTGCGGATGGAATTCACCTGACCGGCAGCCAAACTGATGAGATCAGGAAGGCGAAGTCACTGGGGCTTTTTGTTGTGATCAGTTGTCATACGTTGGGTGAGGCAGAACGTGCTGAGAACATGGGCGCAGACATGGTCACTTTCAGTCCTGTTTTTTCGACACCCAACAAGGGTAAACCCCTTGGTTTAAGTGCGCTAAACGAGTTACAGGGTATAATATCCCTACCAATTATTGCCCTTGGAGGCATACTGACAGATGAACAGATCGATGCCTGCGAAGCGCATGGTGCATCAGGATTTGCCTCTATCAGATATTTTCAATAAATGGGTCATTTTGTTACCCGAAAAGGTTTATTTGATGTTCGAAACGGTTATCGGTTTAGAGGTTCATGCCCAGCTCAATACAAAAACAAAAATCTTCTGTTCCTGCCCCACAAGTTTTGCAGAGCATCAGAATAAAAACACCTGTCCTACCTGTCTGGCGCTGCCTGGAGCATTACCGGTACTGAATCTCGAAGCAGTAAAGAAAGCGATGTCGTTCGGGTATGCAGTCAATGCGGTAGTCAATAAAAGATCGATCTTCAACCGTAAAAGCTACTTTTATCCTGATAGCCCGATGGCGTATCAGATTTCCCAATTTGATATACCTATCGTAGGAGAAGGTGAACTTCATATTGATTTTGAAGACGGAACGACAAAAAATATAGGGATTACCCGTGCACACCTTGAAGCAGATGCGGGGAAGAATATACATGAAGGAAATGTTTCAAAGGTTGATCTCAACCGTGCCGGTACGCCGCTGCTTGAGATCGTTTCGGATCCGGATATGCGAAATTCGGAAGAGGCGGTACTCTATCTGAAGAAACTGCACTCGATCGTCCGTTATCTCGATATCTCTGATGCCAACATGCAGGAGGGGTCATTCCGTTGTGATGTCAATGTCTCTATTCGGCCAAAAGGACAGGAGGAGTATGGAACCAGAGTAGAGATCAAAAATATCAACTCATTCCGTTTTGTCAAAGCAGCGATAGAGTATGAAGTACAGCGGCAGACCGAAGCCTATGAAGATGGTGTTTATGATGATGAGGTTTATCAGGAGACACGGCTTTGGGATGTTGCAAATGGTGTGACGAAGTCTATGCGCGGAAAAGAGGATAGTGCCGACTACCGTTACTTTCCGGATCCTGACCTCAGGCCGACGATCGTCACTGATGAAATGATGGAAGAGGCGAAAAGGATCCCTGAACTTCCCGATGCCAAAGTGAAGCGTTATGTGGATGAACTGGGTATCAAGCGGGATGATGCACTGGTGATCTGTGCTGTCAAGGAGATGGCGTATTATTTTGAAGCAATGCTGGAAAATGGTGCCAATGCAAAGAGTGCCGTGACCTGGCTGACCTCTGAGCTCCTGGGAAGATTGAATAAAGCGGGTATGGATATCGATAACTCTCCTGTTGCAGCAAAAACACTGGGGGTTTTGATCTCAAAAATCGAAGATGATACGGTTTCGGGCAAAGGTGCCAAAGAGGTATTGGATTATATGATGGAGAACGAGGATCGTGATATTGATGCGATCATCGAAAAACTGGGTTTGGCGCAAGTGAGTGATGATAGTGCTATATTGGCGATCATCGATGAGATTCTTGCCAATAATGAAGAGAAAGTAGCCGAATATAAAGGCGGTAAAGAGAAGCTCTTCGGCTTTTTTGTCGGCCAGACAATGAAAGCAAGCAAAGGAAGTGCCAATCCCGGAAAGGTGAATGCTCTGCTTAAAGAGCGTTTAGGTTAAGCCTGGGCGTGGAGTGTAAAGATGAAACAGATACTTGTTAGTACTGCATACAAACTTGAGCACTCAAAGAGATATCAAAAAACAAAAGCATTTGTCAACGACATACTCAACAATTCCAATAATCCCTATAAAAAATATGTCGATATGTCGATTATTTTTTTGATTATCAGTTCAGTCGCGATTCTCATCTATGAAGTGAAAAACCCTATACCGCGATGGGCGGATTATTATGATATTTATTTCGTTTCATTGGTTTTTTTGGTTGAATACCTGCTACGCATATGGGTGTTTAACGATATTAGCAAGGAGATTCTCCAAGAGTATAATGAGGCTGAATTTCTTAATCAGGAGTTTACGCCGTGGACTCCTTTGAAAAAGGGTCTGTCGGAAAAGCTGGGATATATGTTGACGCCTACAGCAATTATCGATCTTTTGGCAATCTTCCCGGCCTATAGGCCGATACGGATATTGCGTATTTTTGTTCTTTTTCGTGTATTCAAACTCTTGCGCTATACTAAAAGCATCAAGCAGTTTATGGAGGTTTTAGCCAATAAGCGTTTTGAGCTTTTAACGCTTCTCTTCCTGCTTATGTTTGTGGTGATGACGGCAGGAATTGCGCTGTATGTGCTTGAGGAGCAGATCAACCCTAATATTAATTCACTCTTTGATTCACTCTATTGGGCACTGGTGACAATCTCTACCGTGGGATATGGCGATATCTCTCCGGTGACACATGAAGGGCGGGTGATATCTATGATGATCATCATCAGTGGGATTGCCATGATCTCTTTTGCCACTTCTGTCATCGTCTCTGCCTTTTCGGAAAAGCTGGGTGAGCTCAAAGAGAATCGTGTCATTGAGCAGATCAACAAAAGTGAAGAGTTTCTGATAATTTGCGGCTATGGACAGTTAAGCAAAATGTTTTTGAGACAGGCAGATAAAGCATTCTATAATTATATCATCCTTGAGAAAGATCCTGAGAGAGTCAGTCAGGCTATCAAAGATGGATATAATGCGATTGAGGATGATGCCAGCAAACATGACACGCTTGTAAAATTCAATGTGGAGTATTCAAATATTACAGTACTCTGTCTAGCCAACAGTGATATTGAAAATATCTATATCACACTTAATGCAAAGAGCCTTTCAAGGAAGATCAACGTGATTGCGAGAGCCAGTGACAGCTCGATGGTCAGCAAATTTGAACGTGCGGGAGCAGACCATATTCTCCTGCCCAACAGTGTAGCCAATGCGATGCTTCTGACTGCGATCAGCAACCCGGTCATGTACAAAGCAATCCATTCGATACTGACGGGAAGGATGATCGATGAAGTGACAGTCTATGAAAATGATAAGCTGGCAGGCAAGATGATCAAAGAGGTTGACTTCAGAGAGAAGAGGCTTCTCTTTATTGGCATACAAAGAGGAAGAGAGAATGCATTTATCTTTAATCCTGCACCGGAGATGGTGTTGAAAAAAGGGGATATTCTTTTGTTGATGGGGATCCAATTGAGTCTAAATCACTTTAAAAAGATTTATCGGGGAGGCAGGTGATGATCAAGCGGGCATTTATTTTCGGATACGGGAATCACGGAAGGCCGATCACGGCAGGCTTGCACAAAAGCGGATTCAGAGTGACAGTTGTTGAGTCAAATGAAAAAAATCATCAACTCTCCAAAGAGGACGGCTGTCTCGATACGCTTCTGATTGATGTGACCAGAGATGCCCACCTGGAAGAACTTCTGGTTGAAGAGAATGATCAGCTGATCTGCGTAATGGATGATGAGCACCTGAATGTATTTTTGACACTTTCGTTGCGATCGCTCTACCCTAATAGTTTTATACTTTCAATATCAGATTCAATTCATACCAGTCAAAAGTTGAAGATGGCCGGTGCAGACAGGGTCATCGACCTCTATGAGGCAAGTGCAAACCGTATTCATAATATTTTAAAAAAGCCTGTTGCGACAAAATTGCTTGACGGTTTTGTCTCTGATACCAATGAGATCAGTTTCAAAGGGATGATTATTCCTGAAGGTTCATTTCTTGATGGCATAATGGTTGATGATGTCAATTTTAGAGCCTATCGTGTTCTCCTGGTAGGCATGATTGATAAAGAGCTGGGAGATAATTTTGTCTTTACTACAGACAGGATCGAGCATAAACTCGACAAAGGCGATACTATTGTCTGCATGGGAAAAGATGATGATCTGGAGAGATTTGAAAATAGAATCGGACAAAAGGAGACTCTAAAATGAAGATGGCAATAATCGGTGCAGGTAAGTGGGGACAGGCTCTCTATCATGCTTTTTGTAAAAATAACGATGTGGTGATCCACTCACGCACACCAAGGGAGATCGAGAATTTCGTCTCATTGGATGAAGCACTTGGGCGGGAGTATCTGGTGATGGCAATACCTGCACAGTATGTACGTGAATGGCTGTCTGAGAACTTTGAAGACAGGGGACAGAAAGTAGTCGTCGCAGCCAAAGGGATCGAAACAGACACAGGTGCCTTGCTCAATGAAATCTTCGAAGAATTTCTTCCCGGAGAGAGGTTGGCATATATCTCAGGCCCTTCTTTTGCTGCCGAGGTGAAAAAATCTCTGCCTACGGCTCTGATGATCTCTTCAATCAACCATGAGCTGGCACAATCTTTTGTCGATGCGCTGCCACACTATATCAAAGGGTATGTTGATGATGATGTGGTGGGTGCGGAAGTTTCCGGCGCTTATAAAAATGTCATCGCTATCGCCAGTGGAGTATCTGATGGCCTGGGACTGGGAAACAATGCACGTGCAGCCCTGATCTCGAGGGGACTGGTTGAAATGGTAAGATTTGGTGAGAATTTCGGTGCCAGGGCTGAAACGTTTCTTTCGCTTGGGGGCGCAGGAGATCTCTTCCTCACGGCAAGTTCAAAACTTTCGCGTAATTACAGGGTTGGGTTGGGATTGGCAGAAGGGAAAAGCCTGGAGACTATCCTGGAAGAACTTGGAGAAGTGGCCGAAGGTGTACCGACAGCCAGAGCACTGCATCGTATTGCAGAGAAGGAGAAACTCTACCTTCCGATCGCCGATGAGGTTTACAGGATGATCGAAGAGGGAAAAGATCCCCGGGAGAGTGTCCGGGACCTATTGGGGTAATAACCCTATTTTGGTATAATACTTAAAGGGCACCTCTAATAATAGGTAAGCATTACATATTATTAGAAATACCCTTAGAAAAGAGAATGATGAAAACAGTATTTGCAGAAGATTATCCAAAGTTTAAACAGAAGATAGATGGGTTTGTCAACCATACGAAATTTTACGATCGTTTCGAAGAATATACAAAGATTTTTGATCAGATGGCTTCGGTAAGCCCGGATGATATGCGGGAGTTTATCGAAAAATCACCGCTCTTTATCAAGGCCCGCAATGAGAGCATGAAGCTGATGGAAGAGATCGTTTCGATCAATCTGGGCCTTAAAGAGATATTTGAACTTGATCAGGCAAGTCTCGGCAAACGTTGTAATTATGACTTGGAGAAGATCGATCAAAAGATCGCGGGAGATATCAAACGTCTGGCGCAGCTTTTGCATGACTATGAGATCGCTAGTGAAAAAGGTAGAGAGGCAATAGAAGAGGCTCAAGATACCTTTTTTGAGCAGGCCAGGTAGGAGTATCCTTAATTCAGGTACCCATAAGCCTTGTGATATTGATGATAATGTAGACTCATTGATAAAGAAGAAAATTAAAAGAGGAAAACAGCATGAAAACATTTCTAGCCAAAGCTAAAGCGAGTGCTCAGGTCTTAGCGACACTTGATGGTGCCAGGAAAAACAAAATTCTTAACGAGATGGCAGATGCCTTGATAGCGGAGAGCAGGATTATTATCGAAGAGAATACCAAAGATATGATCGCCGGTCAGGAGAGTGGACTTGACAGTGCACTGCTTGACCGTCTGCTGCTCGATGAAGAGAGAATCGCCGCTATGTCGCAGTCTCTTCGGGAGATTTCTCAACTTAAAGAACCTGTAGGGCGGGTGCTTGAGGGATGGCTCAATGATGACAATTTGCGTATCGAGAAGGTTTCAGTGCCGATCGGTGTCGTCGGAGTGATCTACGAATCCCGTCCGAATGTGACTTCTGATGTCGGTGCACTCTGTTTTAAAAGCGGTAATGTTGCAATTCTCAAAGGGGGAAAAGAGGCAGAATACTCCAATCAGATCATAGCCAGGGTACTGCAGGATGTTTTGGAGAAGAACGATCTTCCCAAAGAGATCATTTCGCTTTTGCCCGACAGTTCGAGGGAAGGGGTTGCTCAACTGATCAAAATGGATAAGTATGTGGATCTGATCGTTCCGCGAGGCGGAGAAGGACTGATCCGTTATATTTCCCAAAATGCCTCTGTACCTGTTGTAAAGCATGATAAAGGACTCTGTCATACGTACATTCATAAAGATGCAGATATTGAACAGGCTGTTGCCATCGCTGTCAATGCCAAGTGTCAGCGTCCCGGAGTTTGTAATGCGATGGAGACACTTTTGGTAGATAAAGCTATCGCACCGGAGGCACTTCCTGAACTTTATGCCGCCTTCAATGAAGAGGATACAGAGATGAGAGGAGATCCTGAAGTGCAGGAGATCATCGAGGTGGAGCTGGCTACGACGGAGGATTATGATACCGAATATCTCGCCAATATCCTCAGTATCAAAGTGGTCGAGGATCTGGACGAAGCCATTGCGCACATTGCAACCTATGGTTCTGGTCACTCCGAAGCGATCCTGACAGAAAACTATACCGCTGCAGAAGCCTTTCTCGACCGTGTCGATGCAGCCTGTGTCTATGTCAATGCCAGTACACGTTTTACGGATGGCGGCGCCTTCGGTTTCGGTGCGGAGGTCGGTATCTCAACAAATAAACTGCATGCGCGCGGTCCAATGGGGATCAATGAACTGACCACCTATAAGTTCAAGATTTATGGACACGGACAGGTGAGAAAGTAAAAGTTGGAAATTAAAAATTTTGGGTTGCGGTGCGGCGGCTCCGCTTTCTTTTTTGATGATGTAAATGGAGAATTTGGATGGCTGTAGATCATTATAATGCGGGAATGAATTTTTATGAGAGTGGGAAGCATGTAGAGGCTTTGGGGCATTTGCTTCAGGGGAGTGAAGCGGAGGATCCTCGTTGTGATTATGCGTTGGCAGTCATGTATTATAATGGACAGGGGGTAGTGAGGGATTATGCCGAGTCAACCCGTTATTATACGCAAGCTGCTGATGCGGGAATATTGCCGGCACTGGTGAGTGCCGGTTTTGCCTATGCCAATGCGATCGGTGTGGCGGAAGATTTTGACAAAGCGGTTCACTATCTGAGGCAGGCGGTTGAGATGGGCGATGATGCGGCGAAAGTGACATTGGCAGAGATCTATGCCAAGGGATATGAAGACGGTTCTATTCAGGAGGCGGCCAAAATGATCAAAGAGGTGCTTCTCAAAGGCAGCAATGAAGAAGCGATGGATGTCTATAGCCGTTATTCGCTTGGGAACGTCAGAATCTGACCTATGGAGAGAGATATTGTCCTTAAAATAAAAAACCTTGACTTTGGATATACCAGAGAGAAGATGCTTTATCAGTCATTTGACCTGGAGTTGAAACGGGGTGAGATTATCTCTATTGTCGGAAAGAGCGGCAGTGGGAAATCGACACTGTTTGAACTCATTACCGGCAATCTGAAACCGCTCACAGGCAGCATAGAGAAAGGGAGGATCGGATGGGTTTTTCAGGATCCTTATAGCTCCTTTCATCCCAGTTATATCATTATTGAGCAGATCGCCGATGTCGCCTCACTGGAGGGAATAGAAGCATTGGCAGAAGAGATGGAGATCGCCATGGAACTCTTGGAAAAGCTCCCCCATGAGCTCTCCGGCGGTGAACTGCAGCGCTGCAGTATTCTTCGTGCATTGCTGATGAAACCCGACCTTCTGCTCTGCGATGAACCGACCAGTGCATTGGACAATGTTATACAGCTGGATGTGATGAAGATTTTGATAATATATCTCGATAGAATAGGTATTCTTCTCATTACACATGATATGGATCTGGCCCGTTGGTCCAGTGACAGAATTATAAACATTGATTCGTAGCCCAAGGTAACCGATGCGCCATAAGATCTTGCTGGTATTACTGTTTTTATTGCCACTCGCACTGCCTCTTCTGGCAGGAGAATCGAATGAAACAAAAAAATCACCTTTTTCCTTTTTGACCGGTGAGAGTGGAGAGAAGGTAGAACTCCCTACCCATGAGATCCATTTTACCGGACAGGAAAACTTTGACGAGGGTGATCTTCAGGATGCGATGAGTGTTGATGCCAAAAGTATGTTTCAGTTCTGGAAAGAGGATAAGCCGACGATCAAAGACAAGCTGATCCCGACACTGGAGGATTCGCTTCGGGCATTTTATGATTCAGAAGGCTATTATGATGCCACATTCTCGATCAAAACAACCAAAACGACTGTCAATGTTACCATCAACGAAGGTGAACCGGTAAAGATCAAAGAGATCGATATTATTTGTGACTGTAATGTGACACAGCATATCAAGCTTGAAAAGGGTGAAATTTTCAGGGCTACGGATTTTATCAAAATGAAAAGTGATATAGTGCAGCAGTTGCTGAAAGAGGGCTATTGCAGCTATGATCTTGATACCAAAGCTTATGTGGATCTGGATAAACATGAGGCAGATATAAAAATTGTTCTTGAGAGAGGCGGTGTCTGTACCTTTGGGAAAGTGAGCGTCAGTGGACTGGAGACCATTGATGACGGGGTGGTCATATCGAGGATCAGAGCCCGTGAAGGAGAGCGCTTCAGTACGGAGCGGATACAGGAGAGTTATGATGCACTCTATGCACTGGATGCTTTTGACTCTGTTGCGGTGAAGTATGACCGGAAATTTTACAATGTGGTGCCGATAGATTTCTTAGGATCTGAGATGAGCAAGCCGTATTATTTCCTGGGCGGCGTAGGATATGATACCAATGTCGGAGCAGGGGTAAATGCTGAAATTATTCGAAAGAATTTTATGGGCAATGCTAAAAAACTGAGACTTCGTCTTGGGTACTCCGAGATCGAACAATTGGCGGAAATCTCCCTGTTTACACCGGCTCTTTTCAGTATCTCTGATTACTATTTTGATTTGGCAACCAAAATTGGTTACAGTAACCTGGAATACACAGGGTTTATGGAAGAGAAGCTCTATGCCCAGGCTTTTCTCGCCTATACCAATGAAAAATTGAGCCTCAATGCCGGTTTTTCGATTGAAAATATCGATATATCACTTTTGGATGACTATGAAGAAGAGAAGCTGACTCAGGCTGTCGAACCGGGGACATTCCTGTTGGCTTATCCTTTCCTTCGTTTTGCTTATGACGGCAGGGATTCCAAACTCAATCCCAAGTATGGTTATTATATTGCTGGAATGGTGGAGTATGGACTTCCTTATGATGAAGAGGCAAGTGAATATCTCAAATATGAACTGGAGGGAAGGGCGATCTATACTTTTAGTGACCTCACATTTGCAGCAGTTGGAAAAGTGGGTATTCTTGATGAGATGCAAAATGAAGTACCTGAATCCAAGCGTTTCTTTGCCGGTGGTACTTATAGCAACCGTGCCTATGGGTATAAACGGGTAGGGGTTATTTTCTCTCCGACCCGTTACGGGATAGAGGGTGCATTGACGTGGGCGAACCTTTCACTGGAGGCAGATTATCCGATCTGGGGAGATATCTATGGGGCTGTCTTTACAGACAATACCATGCTGACGGTCAACAGTTATGATTTTACCGGAGAGATATTGACTTCGGCCGGAGTAGGGGTACGCTACATGACACCGATCGGGCCGATCAAGGTTGATGTGGCTGCGAATGTGCAAGATGCATCACAGTATGGGATACAGTTTGCTATAGGACAGTCATTTTGAAAAAAATATTCAAATGGATCGGATATTTGCTCCTGACCCTCATCGTACTGGTGGTTGCAACAGTACTCTTCTTGTTGAACTCAACCCAGACGATACAGTGGGCAGCGGAGAAGTATGCGCCGCAGTATGGATTTGGCTACAAACAGATTTCCGGCGGCCTGCTCAGTGGGTTGGAAGTGGAAGAGTTGACATTTCAGGATGATAAGCTGCTGGATCGTTTCAAAGTAGGGTGGAACCCTGCACCACTCCTCCATAAAAAAGTCTCAATTACCCATCTGGAAGCGACAGGTTTGGATGTAGAGAATATCAAAAAGGTGGCAGCTGCCTTTACAAGCGACGAGCCCAAAGAGGAAAGTAACACGACATTTGTATTGCCGGTCTCTGTTGGTCTTGGAGAGTTGCATGTGACGGTCAATCCCTTTGAAGAGAGTGGTGTGAAGATCAGAAGTGTCGCCGTGGATGGAGAGGATATCACCTATGTCAGCGGTGACCGTATTGACATAGAGAGTCTGCAGCTTGCTGTCGATACGAATCTGACACAGATTGAATTAAACGCGGGATCAGAGGATCATAAAATCAAAATCATAGAGCTCTCGGTACTTGATATCGATGCCCTGGCTTTGCTGAATATCGTACAGGGACATATGGCAAAAGAAGTGGGTAAGGAGATCAAGGAGGAGTCGAAAGGTTCCCAAAAGCGTCATAAAAAAGGGGATAATCACCTGGTGCCGTCGGAAGTGCAGGTTGAGAGGGTGAACATTGTGGTGAAACCAGCCAAAATCCCTCAGCTTTCACTGGAGAAAGGAGAGTTGAATATCTCATCTGCCCATATCGACATCCATAAAATCATGGAGGTAAAGCCCGATGCCATACAGGTAGGTGAAGTCACATTGGATGTTGAAACCAATCTGACCAGACTCGTGCTCGATGGAAGTTTGGAACATGAGACAGTCATGGTCAAGTCGCTCTCAGTTCGTGATATTGATACACTGGCTTTGACCAAGATCTTCGTTCCCGTCGATGCCAATAAAACAGCAACTGCTGAACCTGAAGCTCCTGAAGAGCCGGTAGCAGCTGATACAAATGCTGCACCCAATCCCCTGATCCCTAAATTCCTTTACGTTGAGCATCTGGATACTTCGATCAAAAGCGCAACCTACGAGCCTGTATTGGTCAACAGTGCCGAGGTAAATGCGACAAATGTGAAGTTCGATATTGTAAAACTGGTTGCGGAGAGCGGAGAGATCGATATCAATGCAGTGACCAGTTTTGCGACGCTTATACAGCATGGAGTGATTGATCATAATCAGATTAAGAGTGAGGGACATGTCACACCGCTCAAAATGCTCTATGAGACTTACAATATTCCCCTGAAAGAGGATGCCTTTGGTAATATTACCCTGGATATCAACGCCGATAAAGAGAGGGCCCAGATTGATATTATTGTAGAAGGGAAAGAGATCCTCCAGGCAAAAGAGGGTGAATTCAATGTCAATCATCTTCATTTGGCAAATCGTATTACCTATTCGATCCCAGAAGCCAAGTTGACGGTTGAAAACGAGGGGAATATTTCTACACCCTATGCCAAAGATATTCGCCTTGAAAACCTTTTGACTTTGGAGGATGGAGCTCTAAACTATAAAGGAGAGGTTGATCCGGGTAAGTTGGAGGAGATTGACGGCAACTATACCAAGCCCTTGAATGATCTCAAGATCACTTACCACGGTGATGCCAAAAGTATTGAAGCATTGATAGACTCGGAGGGGCTGAAAGGAAAATTCATCTCTCCTGATTTTAAGAAGGGAGATTTCACTCTTTCAACGAAACAGCCGCTTGTTCTAAAGAACATGGTTTCATTGCCTGAACCTCTCCAGGAAGCCAAAGCAGCATTGAATATCCATATCCCTTTGGATTTTGCCAAAATCACACCGCTTAAGGCGACAGCCAAGATCACTTCCAATATCGCCAATATTGATGCGGATCTGCTCTATGACAAAGAGGTAAAAGTTTTAACAAAAACCATTTTCCCCAAAGATTCACTCCTGAGAGGATTCAGCAAAGAGTTGAACCTCGATGTTCTCAGTCCATTGCATGCTGATGTCACATTGGCAGAGAAGGCAATGCATGTCGATGTAAAATCCAAAGGCTTGACATCCAAAGTGACATTCAATCCGGAGAATAAAAATCTCGATGGTGACCTGATCCTGGGTGGTGCCAAATTTGTATTCGATGGAAATATTGAGAAAAAAGTGACACTCAACAACAGTGTCGCTTCACTGCAGAGTCTGTTGAAAAAGATCAATACGATCTATGCCTTTGAGCCACCGCCATTGGATGGGGATCTTAAAGTTTCTATTGTCTTGACGGACATGAAAGATTTGGAACTTAACCTCAACTCGAACCAACTCATTTATAAAGCTGACAGAAAAACAGAATATTTGATCAATAATACTATGATTTCATTAGGCTTTGTCAATTCTGTTCTGACACTCAACAAGTATCACACCACTTTCCAGGAACAGAAAATATTTGCCACAAAACCTTCCGTGATCAGCCTCAAAGAGGGGAATGTGGAGATTGCACCGCTCTGGATCAATGATGAGTTGAAGGTGACAGGGAAATACAATATCGAAAAGAAAAAAGGTGAAATTCTTGCTTATGCCGACCCTTTCAATGTCTCACATGAAATGATTGATCTGGCAAGCCGTGTCGATATCAAAACAAAGCTTGACGGTGTGAAAACAGCCATCAATGGTACCGTCACTATCATGGGTGGAAATGTATATATCGATATGGATAAAAAGAGCTTTGCATCAGATAGTGATATCATCATCGTGCAGGATATGAAAAAAGAAGAGCCCAGCCCTTTTATGGATAATCTTACCGCTTCGATCAAAGTCAATACAGAGAAACCGCTTCTTTACAAAACAGCCGATGCTGATATCAAAGCCAAAGCTGATCTTTTGGTACAAAAAGCACCTAAGGGGCCGATATATGTTCTCGGTACAGCGGAAATCCTCAAGGGTTCCTCTTATACCTTTGAAGGTAAGAAATTTGTCCTCAAAAAGAGTATTATTGCCTTTACCGGAGATCCGAATCAACCGATCCTGGATATAGCTGCGATCTATAACTCACTCAATTATGAGATTACGATACAAGTGACAGGAAGCCCGGAAACACCCAATATTATCTTCTCCTCGATACCGAGTTTGAGCAGGGAAGAGATACTTTCAGTGATCCTCTTTGACTCCGAAGAGGGTGCCGGAAGCAACAGCGGTGATGATATGATGAAAATGATGGGCGGCGCAATGGCAAAATCTGTACTCGCCAATGCCGGAATCAAGATCGATCATCTCTCCCTCGGGTCTGATGGCAGTATGGAGGTGGGAAAAAAGATTGCTGATAAGGTTACCATCATCTATGTCAATGAAGAAGTACAGGGAGCCAGACTCCAGTATGACTATAGTAAAAATATCAAAGGCTATCTTTCAACAGATACAGATTCCAGTGGCGCAGATATTGTCTATAAACGGGAATTTAAAAAGTCAGAGTTGCCTTTCTTCCGTTCAAAGAAAAAGTAATTCAGGGAGCAGGGACTTTAGTCCCGCTCTTTATCATAATTTATGAGAGCCTGTCCCTGAAATCCTCATATCCAAATGTTCTCACTGTCTCCAAAGTCCCATCGCTTTTCAGAATACAGATCGAAGGGAGTTTGATCCCGTTGAAAGTAGTGGCTTTGACTATCGTGTAGTGCATCTGGTCTTCAAAGATGATCTTCTCTCCGATAGTGAGCGGATGATCGAAACTGTAGTCTCCCATCACATCCCCGGCGAGACAGGTATTGCCGGCAAGTCTGTAGGTATGGGACTTTTCTCCGGCTTCTGCTGCATGGCGTACTTCTGCACGATAGGGCATGATGATCGTGTCAGGCATATGGGCCTCAGCTGAAGTGTCGAGAATGGCGATATCGATCCCATTGTGGACGATATCCAGAACAGTAGCCACCAGAGGACCGGTTTCCCAGCCTGCCGCTTCCCCAGGTTCAAGATAGATTTCAACCTGGTACTTCTCTTTGAATTTTTTGATAAGCTTTATCAAGAGTTCCCTATTGTAACCTTTCCGGGTAATATGGTGTCCTCCGCCAAAATTGATCCATTTCAACCGGGGAAGATAGGTTCCGAATTTTTCTTCAAAAACATTCAGTACATTTTCCAGCGCCTCTGCACTCTGTTCGCAGAGTGCATGAAAATGAAAACCGTCGCAGAGATCAAGGATGGAGGGATCGAAATTTTCTACGGTGGTACCCAGTCTGGAATAGAGGCCGCAGGGGTTGTACAGCTCTACAGGGGATTCTGAATATTCAGGATTGATACGAAGTCCCAGGGAGAGTCTGGGGTTGGCAGCTTTTGCCATCTTTGCAAAATGCTGAAACTGCGAGGAAGAGTTGAAGACCAAATGATGGGAGAGGATCGCAATTTCTTCGATCTCCTCCTCTTTAAAAGCTGGAGAGTAGGTATGGACTTCTTTGCCAAACTCTTCCGCCGCCAGTTTTGCCTCGTGCAATCCGCTGGCACAGCAGCCATAGAGCTTTTCCCGAATCAAGGGAAAAGAAGCCCAGAGTGCATAGCCTTTGAGTGCCAACAGGACTTTTGCACCGCTTTGGATCTGAATATCATTAAGGATATTGATATTTCTCTGCAGCAATGCTTCTTCAAGTATCCATGAAGGAGAGGGCAGCAGGTCCAGGATACCTTCCAGGTCTGATCGTTTTTTCATAGAATGCATTATAGCATAGTCATTGGTGAGATAATAATTCATGTTTGCAGAAAATTTCACAATTTTCGTTATAATACATATAATTAAGTATTTTATCGTATAAATAACAGGTTAAAGGATAAGTGTAGAGTGATGGAGAAAAGTAATTTAAAAAATATAAGAGGTCAGATTGTTTACAGTGAAAAAGAGATACTTTTGGGACTAAAGATGATGGAGCGTCTTGATAAGGTCACTGATATGATGCTCTTTCTTCTCGAGCACCGTAATTTGTACTTCAGTTATATACTCATGAGTGCGGATGATAAGAATCTTAAAGCAATTCTACGTAAAGAAAAACGGGAGACAGACTTGTTGTTGCCGATTGATGTAGATCAGAATCTGTATGTAATTATCTGCCAGGAGACAAAGATCGAGGGTGGCTATAGATTTTCTGAAAGACTCATTAGAAAACTGGAAGTAGAAGAAGAAAGTAAACATCAACACCACTGTGCAGTTCTTACTGTTTCATCATTGAAGCACAGTTTCAGGCAGATTATCTTTCATTTGCTTGATATATATATTTCACAACGGAATGATAAGACACGCCAGGCTCAAATTACTCTTCGCACAATTTAAGGTTTTTAGAGGTGCCCTTAAGGGAGCTTACGATATAATCGCGTCCTAAAACTGACCACGATTAAGGCAGATAAATTAAATTAAGGACATATCGTAATGAAAAGAACATTTCAACCGCATAATACACCGAGAAAAAGAACACATGGTTTTAGAACAAGAATGAAAACAAAAAATGGTAGAAAAGTGATTACTGCCAGAAGAGCCAAGGGTAGAAAAAGATTAGCTGTATAAAACATTTTACCAGGTTAAAGACCAGTAAAGAGTTTAACAGGGTTTACAATTACTCTACAAAAACGTGGCACACCCCCTATTTTGTACTCTTCTTTAGAGTTGAGAAGAAAGAGAGAGTGGGTTTTGTCGCGAGTAAAAAAATAGGGAATGCAGTTCAGAGAAACAGGGCAAAACGTCTACTGAGAGCACATTTTATCAAGAATATTGAACGTATAAAAAGCGGAAGCTATGTGTTTGTCGCTAAGCCGATGCTTTTGGAAAAAGATTTTCAGGAAGTCGGAAAAGCTTACCTTCATGCACTGAAAAAGTGTTCTGCATTACAAATATCCATCTAAATATTTATAGGGTCATGGCTGAATAGTGATGACACCAAAGGGGCAACATTGGAACAATTAGATCTTCAAAAACGGCTTATCATCGCATTGGCACTCTCTTTTCTGGTCTTTGTCGGATCCAGTTACTTTATGGGCGAGATCCAGCCCGCCAAAACATCTGCAGATACCAACCAGACGGCTCAAAACCAAGCCCCAAAAGCGACGGCACCAACCAATAGTACGACCAGTGCTCCTGCCCCTATCGACAATGTAGCGAGCAGCGCTCCTGTCCAGGAGCCGGGAAAAGTATTGGCTACGGTATCGAGCAGTAAATATAGGTTCACTATCGATGAATTTGGACGTATTTCGCAGGTTGTCCTGCTTGAAGAGAAGTATCTTGATGATGAGGGCAACAGTCTGAAACTTTTGGGCGCGGGAGCGGTTAAGCCGCTTGAAATCAGATTTTCAGATGCAAAGCTGAATGATGAAGCATTCAAAACTCCTTATCAGGCATCAGCAACTGCGCTTGATGTCGAGAAAGCACCTGCTAAAATCACACTGACCCAGTCACTTTCTGATTTGACTGTAACCAAAGAGATCACCTTCTATGCGAATGGTCACTATGATCTTCACATCAAGACATCCAAGCCGGCTGACTATTTTCTGACGGCAGGACACAGGCCGATTGCCGATACATCCATGTATATTCTTGCCAAGGGTGCGCTGATCAAGGGTGCAGATGGGGTAATCACTACTATAGAAGATGGTGATGCAATAGGAGATGAAACCTTCAAGGGTGCAAAGTTCGCTTCTTCCTTTGACCGATATTATGCCTCTGTGCTTTATGATCTTGAAAAAGGACTGAATGTCACTGTCGCCAAAGATAAGGGTGATGATCCCCTGATCTTTGTTCAGGGGAATAGCGATTTTGACCTGCATGGGTATATCGGGCCAAAAGAATACAAAATACTCAAAGAGGTCAGTCCGGAATTGACCGATGTGATCGAGTATGGCTGGTTTACTTTCCTCTCCAAGCCTTTCTTTGCGGTCATCGTCTGGATCTTTGGTTTTGTTGGAAACTGGGGATGGGCGATCATCCTCTTTACCGTCTTGGTCAAATTGATACTTTTCCCTCTCTCTTATAAGGGGATGATGTCGATGGCAAAACTCAAAGACCTTGCCCCAAAGATGAAAGAGATCAAAGAGAAGTATGGTAAAGATCCGCAGAAGATGAATGCGAAGATGATGGAGATGTATAAAAAACACGGGGCCAACCCCATGGGTGGATGTCTCCCGCTGCTCCTGCAGATCCCTGTCTTTTTCGCGCTTTATCGTGTACTTCTCAATGCCCCAGAGCTTCAGGGGGCACCATGGATTCTCTGGATTCATGATCTGTCAAAAATGGATCCCTATTTTGTCCTTCCGCTACTGATGGGAGCCTCGATGTATTTCCAGCAAAAGATCACACCGAGCAATATTACTGATCCGCTGCAGGAGAAGATATTTAAATTCTTCCCTGTGATCATGACATTCTTCTTTATAACTTTCCCGTCAGGGCTCGTATTGTACTGGTTGACCAATAACATTCTTTCTATTGCTCAGCAATACTATATCAATATCGCCTATGCAAAACATAAGGCGGAAGCAATTGCAGCACATGCAAAAGAGAAAGAGAGCTGATGAAAAAGATAGAAGCACCAACACTTGAAGATGCCTATGAGGAAGCGGCTCTTGAGTTGGAGTGCTCTATTACCGAATTGCATTATGAGGTGATTCAGCATCCATCCAGCGGTCTTTTGGGCTTTTTCAAAAAGAGTGCCATTATTGTTGCAGACTGTAAACGTGCCACTCCGGATACGAATGCCGTCAATGAGATTATTCAGACTATTGTTGCAGAAAAGATCGCCGAAGAGGTGCTTGAAGAGCAAGAAAGCCTATCGGAAGAAGAAAGCCTATCGGAAGAAGAAAGCCTATCGGAAAAAACTGTATCGGATGATATCCTCTTGCAGAAAGAGATAGTGGAAAAGCCTCTGCCGGATGAGTCTCAGCAAAGAGTCAAACATATACTGGATGAGGAGTTGAAGCAGCAGGATGATGCTGTTCTCGGAAGTTTTTTTGATGAAAAACAGGCTCATGAAGTACAGAGGCCTGTCAATAACAATCTTGAACTGGCAGAGAAGATCGAAGCTGAATTGGCTGAACTCCTGTCTCATAGCTGTTTCGAGATCGATACTGTAGAAGTGGATGTGGTAGATAATAACGCATTGATCTTCATCGATGGTGATGATGCTGCACTTTTGATAGGAAAAGAGGGATATCGCTACAATGCGCTCTCCTATATGCTTTTCAACTGGCTCCATACCAAATACAATCTCTATATCAAGCTTGAGATCGCACAGTTCCTGACTTCCCAGCAGGAGATGATCAGCAATTATATCAAGCCGGTCATCGAACATGTCAATGCTAATGGCAGAGGGAAAACCAGACCCCTGGACGGAATCCTGGTGCAAATTGCCCTTGAACAGCTCAGAGAAGAATTCCCCAATAAATATGTTGCAGCCAAAACCGGCAGAGATGGACGTAAATTTGTCATAATCAATGAGTTCAACAATAGAAGTCATGCGTGATACGATCGCTGCTATTGCTACGGCACATGGTGTTTCTTCTATCTCTATCATACGGGTAAGTGGTACAGATGCCCACTCTATCGCCCAAAAAATTTCATGTAAAAAAACTATTCCTCCCAGAGAAGCTCTCTTAACTTCTCTCTATAATCATCAAAATGATTTGATCGATCAGGCTATCCTGATCTTTTTTGCTGCTCCCAGGAGTTTTACCGGTGAAGATATTGTAGAGTTCCAATGCCACGGCGGTGTGATCGTAGCGCAAGAGGTTCTTGAAACGGTAACCGCTTTGGGTGCCAGGCTGGCAGAACCCGGAGAGTTTTCAAAACGGGCTTTTCTCAACGGGAAGATCGATCTGACGGAGGCTGAAGCGACTGCCAAACTGATCGAAGCAAAAAGCCTCGATGCGGCAAAGATCCTGGCCAGACAGCTGAAGGGTGAATTGAAAAACTTTGTCGATGAGAGTCGGGAAGCACTGCTGAAGGCTTTGGCTTACTCAGAGGTGATGATCGATTATGCGGAAGAGGATATCCCTGAAGATATTGTTGAAAACATGATGACGCAATTGGAATCACTGAGTAGTCAGATGCGTCAAATTGTCGAGGCAAGCCACAGAAGAAAAGGGTTGATAGAGGGTTTCCGTGTTGCGATCATCGGAAAGCCCAATGTTGGGAAAAGTTCCCTGCTCAATGCACTGTTAAGCTATGAGCGGGCGATCGTCAGTGAGATTGCCGGGACGACCAGAGACACGATCGAAGAGCAGGTTCGGATCGGTTCGCATATTATCAGGCTGGTCGATACGGCAGGGATTCGTGAAGCCCGTGACAGGATTGAAGAGATAGGGATCGAACGTTCGATGAGTTCTTTGGAGGATGCGGATATTGTGATCGCTCTCTTTGACGGAAGCTGCTCTTTGGATGTAGAAGATCAGGCAATTGTCACCATTCTGGAGAAGATGCAGAATAAGCACTTGATCACGGCAGTCAACAAAAGTGATCTTCCGGTCAAACTTAACAGGGAAGAGCTTGCTCGTTTTGATCCGATCGATGTGAGCGCAAAGATGGGTTTTGAACGACTTACCGAACGTTTAACCCAACTTTTGGACAGTGTAGGGGAGGGGGAAGAGCTGATGTTGATCTCTGCACGGCAGATCGAGGCTGTCGAGCAAGCCAGAGAAGCCATCGATCATGCCAGAACCCCCCTTCAAAAGGGTGAATTGGAATTTTTCTCCTACTACCTTCAGGATGCCGTCAAAGCGATCTCCTCTATTTCGAAGCCTTATGACAGCGAAGAGATTTTGGATAAAATGTTTGGGGAATTCTGCCTGGGGAAATAGGGTTGCAATGATGATACCCTATAGATTACAAATCAAATTTGGATTATGTGATTGTTTTGTTTTTTTATTGTGATAAAGTTGTAAGTTTCAACCAATCTAAAATATTTATTTGAAATTAAGGGTACTTTCAAAGTTTTTTATTTATACTTTCACAATGTTTATACTTTTTACGAAGTTAAACACTCTGCAAAAAGCCAAACTATCTGAGAGGATAGGACGGAAAGCTATGGATCTCACGCAGATCGCAAAGCTACTCAGAAATCATTTATTTTATCGGGAATTTCTAAGAGATGGTCATTGGGCTGTTTTTTATTTTCGGTTTAGTTAATTGTTTTTTGTAAAAAAGCCAAACTGTCTGAGAGGATAGGACGGAAAGCCGCGGGTCTCATGCAGATCGCCTGGTTACTCAGAAATCATTTAAGTATCGGTGAGTTTCGAAATTATGGTCATAGAATCGTGTTTTGGAATTTTATATCTTGATTTATGGACAAGGAGTAACATATGAAGTGGTTGGTTGTTGCAATAACTGCAATAGTAATAC
>JAYEND010000031.1:0-9413 GCA_034721895.1 Campylobacterota bacterium
TGAAATTCTTTAAAGCCACTTCAAGCAAGAACAATGTGGTACAGATCATGACAGAGATAGAGAGACAGAATCATCTTTTAAATGCCCAAAATTCAGATAATAAAAAAGGTAACCTTGCAAAGTCACTCAAAACACTTTCAAGCTTGGCAAAACATGATGACTTGGTAGTGCTTATAGGTGATGGAAGAGCATTAGATGAAGAGACGGCAAAACACATCACACGAATAAATCTGCATAATGATGTCATAGGGGTGTTGGTCTATGACCCTATGGAAGAGGAGATAGTCAAGTCAAGTTCTCTGTTTTTTACTGATGGTGTAGAGACTGTGGATGTAGACAGTTCAGACAAACAGTTCATACAGAGATATGCAGAGCGTCTTAGTGGAAGAAAAGAGGCTTACAGACATCTCGTGCGTAAAAATGCCCTACCTGTACTTTCCATTTCTACAGAATATCCTGTACTTGATCAGCTTTATGAACAGTTAAATATGGGTAGAAGAAACTAATGCCAGTAGATATGAACAAGACAATCGCAGAGGCATCACTGGATAACCTGCATGATATTATCGTGCCTGATGCTATAGGGTTTTTCCCTTTGGCTCCAGGATGGTACATGGTATTGATTTTACTCATTTCACTCTTTTTTTATGGGTGTATTCGGGCATATAAACACTATAAAAAGTCTCAGTACCGACGAGAAGCCTTAAAAGAGTTGTCTACCTATAAAAATAGTGATAAAGAGCAGACTATCGCCTTGCTCTCACTTGCAAAAAGAGTAGGTATAGCCGCCTACGGACGTCAAAAAATCGCAAAATTATCAGACGATAGCTGGTGGGACTTCATGGAAGAGCATTCAACAGCAAAAGTAGATAGAGAGATGAGACAAGAGATATCTGCACTGCTATATGACACAACATATACGATGGACAATAGATTGCATGATAACGTGAAAAAATCTGTTTCACTTTGGATAAAAACACACAGGGAAGATAAAGATGTTTGAGTTTGACTATCCCTGGATTTTTGCATTGATACTATTACCTTTTATTGTCAATAGACTGCCATGGTTGTATGTTTCCGGCCGATCTGCACTGCGTATTAGTTTCAAAGAGGACATCGATGCTGTCAATCAGAACAAAAATGATAGTAGCGGCATATCACGCGCTTCCACATTTCAGAAGATACTGCTGTTTATTGTAACTATATTGGTGATCACTGCATTGGCAAAACCGCAATATATCGGTGGACCTTTGAGTAAAGAGATATCTCAAAGAGAAGTGTTGATATCTATTGACCTGTCCGGATCGATGGCAACTAAGGACTTTAAAGATAGTAACGGCACCTCCATCGACAGACTTGAAGCGGTCAAGATGGTACTGGGAAACTTTTTTAAAGCACGTAAAGGAGAGAAGATAGGATTGATTCTTTTCGGGAACGCTGCTTTTGTACAGGCACCTTTTACACAGGATTTGAAAGCACTGGAGCATCTGCTTTCAGAGTTGCGCATCGGAATGGCAGGTCCTCAGACCGCTATGGGAGATTCTATAGGCTTGGCGGTTAAAATGTTTCAAGAGAGCAATGTAACTGACCGTATGCTTATACTCATGACCGATGGAGATGATACAGGTTCAAAAGTACCACCACTCACTGCAGCTAAGCTGGCAGCAAAAAATGGTGTAAGTATCTTTCCTGTTGCTATAGGTGACCCAAAAAATGCAGGAGAACATCCTATAGATACAAAGACACTTCAAGAGATAGCAAAAACCACTGGCGGGAAGTTTTACTATGCATGGAATACGAAAGAGCTGTCGGACATCTATACACAGATAGATAAACTTAAACCCAAAGAGGTTAAAGAGATCACCCATAGACCTACCTTTGATCTCTTTATCTATCCTCTTCTTATGGCAATGTTTCTCTTACTTGGGTATGGGCTGTTTCTGTTTATTGGGCAAAAAAGGAAGAACGGATGAGCACCTTTCATTTTCTAAGACCCGAATACCTGCTCCTTTTGATCCCTGCCTGGGCATTGGTCGCGTGGTTGTTGAAACAGCAGAGTGATGAAAAAAGATGGCAGAAGGTCATTGACCCCGTACTCCTCAAACATCTTCTTGTCAAGAGTGAACAAAATCACTCCAAACTTGCTGCTCCGTGGTATTTGGGTATAGTGCTGACGCTTCTTGTTATGGCAGTGTCAGGTCCAAGCTGGAAATTGAAGCCTTCTCCTTTTGCGCAGGATGATACAAAAATTGCATTTTTGATCTCAGTGAAAAAGAGCATGCTCACCACTGACATATTGCCAAACCGCCTGCAAAGGGCTACCATCAAGCTAACAGACCTTTTAGAAAAAAGAGCCGATACACAGTCTGCACTTATCGCATACAGCGGTACAGCGCATTTGGCGCTTCCTCTTACCAAAGACCACAGTATCATCAAAACCTTTGCGCAGGCATTGGACCCCTCTATTATGCCATTGGAGGGCGATAATATACAAGATGCTCTTTTGCTTGCAAAAAAAGAGTTGAACAGCAAAGGTGCCACTGTCATTGTCTTGACCGATTCTGCTTCTCCTTCTTCTGTAAAGCTTGCGATAAAAAATGGATTTGATGAAGCGTCAAATGTCATCTTTTGGCAGATCGCTTCCAGTGAACTCTCGAATGTCAATGATTTCAAGAGTGCATCATCTCTTTTGAATGGACATTATGTACCGTATGCCAGAGATGGAAGTGATGTAGCGATGGTTTCATCTTTAATAGACAAGAATTTTAAAAATGCAGCACAAGAGGATAAGAGCAAATATGAAGATGGCGGATACCTGCTCATTCCTTTCATCTTTCTTTTTTTATTACTATGGGCCCGACAGGGATTTTTTGCTGAATTGTGGAGACGATCATGAAAAAGTATCTAAAAGAGCATCTATCTCTTATACCGTTTTATAGTGTCGCACTGCTCTCTCTTGTCTGGCTGGCATTTTTTTATGAGGGTGGTCTAAATAGGCTTTTTATCACTTCTGATCAGCTTGCCTATCGCTATTATAAAAATAAAAACTATAGCAAAGCAGCAGAAACTTTTTCGGATCTCTCTTTCAAAGGGGCTTCATATTATAGAGCCGGAGAATTCAAAAAAGCAAAATCTTTTTACCAAAACCTTAGCGATAAAGAGGGAAAATATAACCTGGGCAACAGCTTTGTCATGTTGGGCAAATATGACGATGCCATAAAAGCTTACAAACTGGCATTGAAGATCGATCCTCATTTTGTACAGGCTGGGCAAAACCTCAAGCTCGCAAAAGCAAGAAAAGTACTTAAAGAGCCGGAAAATGACGGAGAGCAGGGTGTTGGGAAATTGGGCGCAGATGAGATCGTTTTTGATAACAAAGAGGGTAAAGGTGTCGATGATGACCAAAGTGCACAAAAAGAAGCAGCATCAGGCAATCCAAATTGGTTGGATAGACTCCAAACCGGACCCAAAGATTTTTTGAAAAATAAATTCAGATATCAGTATGGAATGCAGGAGCGTGAGCATGCAAAGTAAATTGAGTATCAAACTGTTTTTTCTGTTTATCTTGTTGACATTGAATGTTTTTGCCATAGAGGGGAAAGTAAAAGTATTTATCAAATCACAAGAGAGTATTTATACCTCACAGAAGGCCACAGTCTCTGTGGAGTTACTCTCCAATGCTTTCAGTATCACCGATGCAAAGATCACCTTTCCTTCATCAAAAAAATATATCGTTCAAGTACCCAAGAGTGCTTCGTACTTAGGGCATGATGAAGTGAATAGTGAAGAGTGGCAGATGGTGCATTATGATTATGAGATCTATGCGTTACAAGCAGGGAGAATCGAGATACCTTCAGTATTAGTCTCCTTTACTGCCTCTATGGGATATGGACAGCCTAAAAAGGAGTTTGAACTTCAAAGCGATACTTTGTCTTTTGATGTGAAAGCACCCAAAGGTGTAAAGCCGGATCAGTTTGTGTTGGTGACAGATAAATTTATGTTGCACTCTGAGCTCAAACCTCAGAAGAAAAAGTTGATCGTCGGAGATGCCGTAGAGCTAAGTGTGACACAAAAGGCCAATGGTGCCCCAGATATATTGTTGAGTCCTGTACGTTATGACTCTAATGCATATCTACGTGTGTACAGCAAAGAACCCGAGTTAAAGAGTGGACTCAAGGGAGAGTATGATGTTTCCAGAACAGACAGTTTTACTTTTGTAGCAAGTGCAGAAGGGAATGTAACCCTGCCTGTGCACGAGAGACTCTGGTACAACAGTGTGACCCAAAAGATACATGTTGAAAAGAGTCCCGAAATGACCTTTGAGATACTACCTGATCCGCAAATAGCCATAGATGCTAAAAAGGCTAGACAAAAACAACTTTTGCTTTACGTCATCATAACGCTGTTATCACTTTTGATTTTCTATAAAATATTTGGGTCTAAAGTACGAAGCTATAGAGAAGAACGTAGACGTATGCATGAACAGAGTGAAGAGGGCCTTTACAAAAGAGTACTCGATGCATCGCAAGGGAGCAATCTCCCTGTACTTTACCAAGACTTTTATAAATGGTTGGAGGCAGCTGATCCTGAACTTGCAAGATCAGGTTTTAGAGGTGTCAGTGATACCTATCCGTCACTTTCGGATTCACTGCTTGAGCTTGAGAGGGGATTGGCTGATCCGAACCAACCATTCGACAGACAAGGATTTATGGATCAGCTTGGGAAGTTCCGTGAAGAGCTGCTTGAGCGAAACCAGCTTAGGCGAGGAGGTTTGCCGAAAACTATCAACCCAATTTAAATATTCTTTTTTTACAAATGTCGAAAAATGGATAGACAAGTGAATAAGTTTAAGTTAAAATCCTTCAAGTTTGTTATAATGGCTAGAATATTTGAAAGAATTAGATATCTTGGGATAAAATGATGAAGCAATCCAATCAACAAATCTGGTCGATCAATCAGTTGTTTATATTGTTGGCGACCCTGTCGATCGTCTTTGTTGTTCTTAAGCATGCTTCAGGCCTTTTCGTTCCTTTTCTCATCGCCATCGCCATTGCCATTGTGCTTTCCCCTCTTTTAGATTATCTTCAGGCAAGGCGAATTCCCAAAGCGATCTCTCTGGTTTTTATTGTGCTCCTGTCACTGCTGCCTGTTATTGCGCTTGGGGGATATGTCGGTGAAGAGGCAAAGGCTTTTGCCGCCAATTTTCACATGATCCAGCAGCAGTTTTATGCAAGCATAGATAAACTTTCCGGGTTTCTGGGCGGTATGGGTATCGAAGTCAGCAGGGACGATATCAATATGATGCTCGAAAAGAGCAATATCGGGGAAGTGTTAAAAAATCTGGCATCTCAGGCAGGCAGTCAATTTTCCAATATTTTTCTGATCTTCTTTACTGCAGCATTTATGCTCATGGAGTCTGATTACCTCTACAGCAAGATGATGAAGATCATGGAGGAGAGCGGCCGCAATGCTGAAGGGGGGATGGAGATCATCGAAAAGATCAAGTCCTATTTCCTCATCAAGGTGAAGACCAGTCTGATGACAGCACTTTGGGTATTGGCAGTGTTATGGTATTATGATGTAGGATATTATTATTTGTGGGCTACACTGGCCTTTTTCCTCAACTTCATCCCGGTTATCGGATCCATCCTGGCAGCGATCCCTGCGGTTGCCATGGCAGTGATCGATCAGACATGGATGACAGCGTTTTGGGTAGCATTGTGGTATGTGATCATCAATACGGTCGTAGGCAATATACTCGAACCACGCATCATGGGAAAAGGATTGGGGCTCTCAGCTCTTGCGATATTCCTCTCCATGACATTCTGGGGATGGATATTTGGTCCTGCAGGTATGATACTCTCTGTGCCGCTGACGATGGTTATACAGTTTCTTTTTGCTCAGTATCAGGAGACAAAGTGGGTGGCATTTATGTTAAGTGATTATGAAGGGGTAACCCCCAAGAAGGAGAAATAGATGGCAAAAATGACAATGCACCAGGAGCTGGATATGCTGCGAAAAGAAGTAGCAGAGCTCAAGAAAAAGGAAGCGGAAACTGAAAAAAAAGAGAAGATCGAGGCTAAAGAGGAAGAAACAGAGCTTGAAGCTATAGAAGAAGAAGCGCAGGAGATCGAATCTGAACTCAAAGGGCAGATCAGTGAGATTGTGGAGAAGATTAAGTCCGATTATGACAATCTCTCGCCTGTTGCAACTGTATTAATATTCGCTCTGGGCGCAATGTTCGGAAGCTCGCTCGCATCACACAATAAGGAGTAGATAATGAATGAAGATATGAATGCCAAGATCAAACTGCTGTTGCGCAGTGAAAAAGCGTTGATGAAGATGGAGATGCGAAAAAAAAGCAGGCAGGCTGTCTATGTCGCCATAGGCTTGATCGCCGTACTTGCGATGCTGGTGATGTTCAATGCCACTGTTTATCTCTATCTTGAAAGTTCCTATACACAGCTGGCTTCGGCGATGATCCTCACCGGGATGAACCTGATCGCTGCCGTGATCTTCTTTGTGATCGCTTCACGGCAGGAGGTTGGGCCCGAGGCTGAGTCGATGCAGGAGATCCGTGATTTCGCCTGGGAGCAGCTCTCCGGCGATATCGAAGAGGTCAAACAGGATATCAGCGAGTTCAGGGATGGCATACATCGAGTAGGCAAAGGGGTCAACTCCGTGATGAACAGGGACTTTTTCGGCCTGAAGGGGATGCTGCCTATCATTACAGCATTGCTCGAGACACATAATAAGAAAAAGTAGTGCGGAAGCTATGATACGCATATTTTTTAATTTTTTACTTCAATAAGATGAGTCCGACAGGCTCCTGGCAGCAATCTTGTTTTACAAAAAGCAATAGATTGACATTTGCTCTATATAAATGTATAATATCCGTACAACAGCCGTATAAGGATAATAAATGCCAACAACTATAGACACAAAAGATGCCCGTATTGAATTTAAGACATCCAGGGATATAAAGACATTATTGCAAGATGCCGCAAGTTCTCTTGGGATGGATTTGAGTAGTTTTCTTATCTCCACTGCGACTCAAAGAGCCAAAGATATCATCAAGGAAGATAATCTGCTAACGCTCTCAAAAGAAGAGTGGCAACATTTTGAAAACCTGATTTCTTCACCTAGAAAGCCTACAAAAGAACTAAAAGAATTGATGAACCTGGAAGACTTTGATGCCTAGCTTTCGGCTTGTCAAATTTGATATTGCCACTTCATACAAAGGTATAAAAACATTTGATTGCGGCAATGAGATGATCAACACTTTTGTGAGAAAGTCTCTAAAAAGGCGTGTCAAAAAGCATCTGAGTCAAGCCTATGTACTGTTGGATACAGAGAGAGATGAGCATTTTGTAGGATTTTATACTTTGGATACCTTTTCTATAGCCAGGGATTCATTTGAGACAAACCAAAAGCCTTCAGGGCTTCCGCCTGTTATTCCCGTAATAAAGTTAGGTATGCTAGGTGTCAGCAGGCAGCTTCAGGGCAAGGGTATCGGAAAAAAGCTTTTGCGTGACGCTCTGTTTAAAGTGATGCAAGTCGCTGAACTTGCAGGTTGTGCAGGCATATATCTACTGGCTGAAAAAGATGCAGTTCCTTTTTATGAAAGTTTAGGTTTTGTCGGCATCAAAGATGCTGAACCTTTGCCTATGTTTTTGGAGATGGGTATTATTGTTGATTCTGTCGGTTGACAGCCGTAGTAAATTCGAATAGCAACAGTCAAAACGATACCTGCAGCAGCTATGGTACTGGTCTTTATTGATGCAAATACGCACAAGATCATCTGGTTGTCGTCTGCGCAGGGAGAAGACAAAGGGCTGTCTGCCGACAAGAGAAAAAAACGTGTAGAGTATGCTGTCAAGAAGATGCTGGGCGGTCTATAATCTTACATAAAGAGCTTTCCGGGTTTTCCCCGGATAAACCATTTAGGGCACCTCTAATAATAGGAGATACTCATAACATCTCTGCCTAAAATTTAAAATTCACACCAATAATGGGTCCATAGGTCGTTACATCATAAGCAAAATATCCTTTTTGCCCTTTTGTACCACTCTCATAATCAGCCCAAAGTGCTTTATATTGAAGGTCTAGATCTAAAAGGTCAGAAATGACGTATTTAACACCGATAGCACCACTTGCAGTAAGATCTGAGCCAACTCCAAATCCACCCACAGTTCCAAGCACCATAAACTTCCAGTCATCATTGATAGCAGTTGACCATCTTGCTCCTACTACGGGATCAACCCAGTCTTCTTCTATCTCTACACCTATAGGGAGTAGATTGTGAGATACATCTAAGTCATTATCCCACCATCTGATACCGGCAAGATAATCTATGTTTCCGTTTGTAAATGGTTGTCGGTACATAGCAAAAGCTTCAAGCGTTCCTTGTCGCATACTCATATCTGTCACACCACCAACCGGACCTGTAATGTCACTTGAAAGATCCATAAATCCATAATCAAGCCAGATACCCCAACCACTTTGATGAAGTGCTTCAAAGTGAGCCATGGCTCCTATGTCAAGTTTTTCAAGTATATCTCCAAAGTCCATATCTATTTCTACTGTTGGAGAGCGGCCTATTTTTGAATCACCTGACATTGAAGCGATGAGCATATAGGGTTCAAATTCAAAAGACCAGGGACTGACAGCAGGTATCTCTTCTACTACAGGTTCAACCGGTACGATGTCTCCTCCGGCAAAAAGTATTGAGGACAATAGTGCAGAGCCTAAGAGTAGGTTTTTCATTTTCATTGTTTTTTCCTTATTTATGACTTGTTTATATTGTATCATAGATATAGTGCAGAAACTAATATTTAAATATCTGTTTCCGGCAAGTTTTTATTTTTATTTTACTTCTCTAAGGCTATGCCCTAAAGGATCAAAAAGATCATCTGTGTGTTACAATTTATAAATTTATTTCAATGCTATCTATTGATAATATTGAAATAAAAATATTCTATAGCCCTTTGAAGGGCTATAGTGTAAATGTATTTAATGTTTTGCTCTTGCTTTAAAAGCATCTTTGTAGTTTTCAAGATATTTCACAGTCTCCGGTCTTAAATTCTCAATTCCTCCAAATGGTATATCATGTGTCACAGGACGGAATGGATATTTTGCATTGAGTGCGTCATGACGCGACTTCATCATATCAAATGGCCCCCAAGCCCAAAGAAATTGTGCCATCATAGGGTGCTTTTCTCTTGGGTCATGGTAGAGGTTATAAAATGATGGTCCAACCAAACCAGGTAAATTACCCATCCAAACTCTTTTGAATTGTTGTTTGATCGTAGCTGCATGGTATGGACCTGTGTAGATATGGTAGTAATCTCTACGAGAGTTTCCATCACCTTCAAGCAGCATCGCAGTTTGGTCAATACCGTCAATGACACGAT
>JAYEND010000032.1:0-54806 GCA_034721895.1 Campylobacterota bacterium
GATCAAGGTAACTGCCGATGGAAATAAGCAAGTGCTCAAAGTACCGCATTTCGGTTTCTGGAGTTTGAGTGAAGATAAGACATTCATTCCCGCAGTTGGAGACAATAAAGTGATGGTTTATGACAGTGCATTCAAATTTATTAAAAACATTGAAATGCAGGGCCTGCCTGTCTTTACCGCTTTGAGTCCTGATAAAAAGTATCTTGCAGTGACCTTTTCCGGGAAAGATTTTCCTACGATCCAGATCGTTGATGTTAAAACCCTGAAGATCATTAAGACTTTCACATTCACCGGTAAAGTCCTTCATGTGCGCTGGTCCAATATAGATGATTGTCTTTATGTTTCAGTCAATGATAGCAATCAGATAAATGTGATCAATACGAATGAGTGGTTTTTGGAGAGAGAGATATTCCAGGTCAAACATCCTTCCGGTATCTTTATCTATGAGTTGGAAGACGATAAATAATGGGGAAAGTCTATCTTACCGGAGCAGGACCGGGTGCTATCGATCTGTTGACCGTCAAAGCCCTGCGTCTCGTCAGAGAGGCAGATGTGATTATTTATGACCGTCTTGCCAATCCTGATATCCTCAAAGAGGCAAAAGATGGCTGTGGATTTGTCTATGTAGGCAAAGAGGACAGCTACCATACTCTTCCTCAAGAAGAGATCAATGAAGTGATTTACCAGAATGCATTGAAGTATGAGACCGTCGTGCGCCTGAAAGGCGGAGACCCCTTTGTCTTTGGACGTGGTGGTGAAGAGGGAATTTATCTGCGTGATAGAGGGATCAAGTTTGAATTTATTCCGGGTATTACCTCTGCGATCGCCGTTCCGGAATATGCCGGCATCCCAGTGACACATCGCGGGATCACCGTCTCATTCAGGGTCGTAACAGGGCATGAATCCAAAAACAAAGACCATTCACAAATCCCATGGGACAACTATAAAACCGACGATACCATTGTCTTTTTGATGGGGCTTCATCGTCTTAAGGCTATCTGCAATAAGCTGATAGATATAGGAAAACCCAGGGATTGTCCTGTCGCAGTAATCAGTCGCGGAACAACCAAAGATGAGAAGACAGTGATCGGGACACTTGAGACGGTCTGGGAATTGGCAAAAGATTTGCCTACACCTGCACTGTTCGTGGTAGGTGAAGTGGTCAGGCTCCGCGAACAGCTCAATTGGTTTGAAGAGCAATAGTGTATTGAAATATCTTTTCCTTCTTTTTCCTCTCTTTTTTACAATCGTTTATTCCGAAGAGCGTATAGAAGGAGAGGCGGTTTTTCTCCCCAATGCCAACTTGGAAAAAGCAGACTTGCGAAATAAAGATCTTCGCTACAAAGATCTTCACGGTGCTAATCTGAGAGCTGCAGACCTTCGCGGTGCTGATCTGTACGGTGCTAATCTTTCCGGTGCCAATCTTTGCTGTGCCAAGGTGAAAGGGACCAATTTTACCTCTTCTGACTTGACGCAGGCCAATCTTAGTTATATTGACTTCAGGGGCGTGATGCTGATAGAGGTAACACTGACAAAGGCTTTTTTTGAAAATGCCATATGGACCAATGGCAAACGCTGTAAAAAAGGTTCCATCGGTAAATGTCTTTTTTGATAGCGTCGGTTACAATCTGCTAAAGAGAATCTTGCCCCCCCCGAAGAGATAAGATTTTTCAGCTTTATTTATATGCTTTTTGCTACAATAATCAATTAGTTAAGTACAATAAGAAAAAGTAATAGTTAAAAGGTTCCTATGTATGATTTAGCGGATATACAGCTATTTTCAAAGCTCTCCGAAAAGCATCTTGCCGATATTAAGCAGAATACAGTCATACGGACTTACAGTAAAGACAGTATTGTCTTTTATGAAGGGGATAAGGGCAAGCATCTCTATACCATTCTTGAAGGTACGGTAAAGCTCTACAAGACTACACCCAAAGGGACTCAGATTCAGATCAACCGCTTTAATGCGCCTGCAATGGTAGGGGAATATGCCTGTTTCGAAAGTCAACCCTTTCCTGCAAGTTGTGAATTTGTGACTGATGGGAAAATGGCAATGGTACCCTTTGCCTATATCCTCAAAAATCTTGAAAATAGACAGTTCTCACTGGAGTTGATCAAGTCGCTGACCGCCAAGATCATGGTACTCTCCGCGCTGATCCATAAAGAAACGATCTTCTCTTCTGAAGCCAAAGTGGCCAAATTGCTGATCGAAAATGTCGAGATCTTCACAAAGCTGAAATACAATGAGATCGCTGCTATCCTGAACCTCACTCCCGAAACGCTTTCCAGGATCTTCAAAAAATTTAAAAAAGAGAAGATCATCGAGATGGAGACAGGCCATCGTGTCAACATACTTGATTATGATGCGCTTGAAATTGTTATTGAGAGCAATAAAGTAAAAGAGTGTACCAATTGCATTGCCCAATTCAAGGTGGATATGGGACTGGAATAATTAAAAATTAGCAATTAAAAATTAACAATTGTGGTAGGCATTGCATGGCAATGCTTTTATTTGGTGTGGGTGAGTTTGTGTTCCGGGTCTTGACAAAATCATTCATATATGCCAAGCTGCTCACTGCTCACTGCTTTCTCCCATCTTGTAAATGCCTCATCAAAATAGACAATACGCTGTTTTTTGAATTCGACAGTGGAGTAGAGTTTGCCGTATTCGGTCAGGCCGCTCTCTTTGGCCATCTCTTCGATGAGGGTGTCGCACTCTTCCTGGGTTTTGGCGTGGACCATAGCGAAGAGGTTGTAGGGCCAGTTGGGATAGCTTGGCCTTAGATAACAGTGGCTGACTGCTGAGAAATTGGCCATTTCGCGGCCAATCTCTTCACCCTTCTCTTCGGGGACAGCCCAGACACTCATAGCATTGGCACCGAAACCGGCTTTTCTATGGTTGAGGATGGTGGCGAAGCGACGCATGACACCGCTCTCTTTGAGTTCTTCGGCAATATCAAAAAACTCTTCATACCCAAGCCCCAATTTTTCAGCAGCTTTTTTGAAAGGTTCCTTTACGACTTCAATATCCTTTTGCAGCTCTTTGATAACAGCGATATGCCGAGGGGTCAGATCAATCTCCTTGAAGGCAAGCTTTTTGAGCTTCTCTTTCTTGGCTCTTTTCCCTGTCGTATCCATCTTGACTGAAATTTTAAACATCTTGAGTGTCGGTAGAATAATGAAATCCTCTGCACCGGTTTTTTCTGCCAAAATCTCTATGGTTTTTTCTAAACCCAGTTTGGAATCAGGGGCTACTGCCATCGTAAACCAGATGTTATAGTCATGGTTGCGCAGGTAGTTGTGACTGACACCAGGGTGTGAGTTGATGATCTCAGCTGCTTCATTGATCTTCTCTTCGGCTACCTTGAAAGCGACCAGGGAAGATTTGTATCCCAGTCTTTTGGTGTCAAAGATGGCAGAGGTTTGCCGGATGATCTTCTCATCTTTAAGTTTTTGTACCAGATCGATCACTTCTTCAGGAGTAGTGTCAAGCTCTTTTGCCAGCTCATGAAATGGTTTTTCTGCCATTGGGAAAGAATTTTGCATCCGGTAGAGTAGTTCATCCTGCATCGGTGTTGCTCCATAAATAATAAAATATTATGCATTATAATGATTTGCAGGATTGGGCATGTTGACATATATCAACATAGATATACTAAATTTTTGATACATTACAAAAGGTGACATATGAAGGTACCCTGTACAGACTGCACCATCCTGAATCAAGTTCAGGATGACGAGTGGCGCCTAACTTAGATGGCACCAAAGGTGACAGTTGAAAGAAATCCAAAGGAGTTTGATGTCTTTTTTCCCGATGTATATGGATATGAGCAATTTGAAAGTACTGCTTATCGGCGGCGGTGCGATCGCAACAGAGAAACTGGAGAAACTGGTTGATTTCACCAAAGAGATCACTGTGATCACCAAGGAGGTGAGTCCCGAGGCACAGAGTTTGATCAAAGATCACTGCCTGACACTCTATCAGCGACTCTACAGAGAGGGAGATATTCAGGGGTTTGACATCGTGATCGTCGCGACTGATACCGTTGACCTCCACAAAGCGATTTATGAGGAATCCAGGGGGACAAGGGTATTGGTCAACAGTGTGGATGATACAGCCTATTGTGATTTTATCTTTCCCTCCTATATCAAACGGGGTGATTTGACAGTTTCTTTTTCGACCTCAGGTGCCTCGCCGGCTTTTGCGAAGCAGATCCGGCACTATTTTCAGGAGGTGATCCCTGATAATGTCGATGAATTTCTCCAAAAGATGAAGCAGCTTCGTTCGGAATTGCCAAAAGGAAAAGAGCGGATGCAGAAGTTTGAAGAGATGGTACGGGGGTATATGGCAAAAAATTTCAAATCTTAGAGGTGTCCTTGACTTGGATCAATGTTTTTTTAAGCAAAAGCGCACTACAATGGGCGATAAAATATAGGAGATGATAATGACTATTATAACTAAACCAGATACTGCTGAAGAATTTGCACCCGAAGGTGCAACGGTTCCATTTTTTAAATATACGATAGGTGAGGATCAGATCATTGAATTTGATACATCAAAGTGCGGACCGCCGGAGCCAATGGTCAATGCAATGGTCGGCTTGAAGATGGTTGATGGAAATACCAAACTTTTGATGATCAACCATAAGAGTCCCGGAGGATTGCTCAGTAAAATTGATGAGAATTATAATATAGAAAGTGTGGATACGCCAGAAGGCGGCGTGCAACTGCTTTTTTCCTATAAATCGGGAGAGAGTGAGCAAGCCAATCTCTCTGATGATAAATGTGACGGCTAATTTTATAAATGTTTAGTGTATCCAAGGATTACGCACCTCCCTTTGGAATGGTTTCACCTTTCTTTTGGATCGGTTCGATCTTTTATCTGTTGGGAACTATATTTCTCCTTTTCCTGAATCCGGAGGGAGGTCATTTTGATCTGGCCATTGTCGGCTGGGCTCACTGGTTTCTGCTGGGCTTTATGATGATGATCATCTTCGGGGCGATGGCACAACTGGTACCTGTCGTAGTGGAAGTAGGACACTTTTCTGTCGATCTCTATTATATCATTTGGCCACTGCTGCTTTTGGGTACGGTCGTAATGTGTGCGGGATTCTGGTTTGCTCCGCTGATTCTTCCTTATGGAGGATTGATCGTCCTGATCGCTATGCTTATCTTTCTGTTTGATACGCTAATGACCTTGAGAAAAGTGACAAATATCACATTGACGGTCAAAACAGTCGTTGCCTCCAATCTTTTTCTGTTGGCAGGCATCATCATAGGATTTGTGATGTCTCTGGCAGTAGGAAGCGGATTGGAAGTGGATATAGGTAGCTGGCTCGGTGCTCATGCTGTGATGGTGCTCGGTGGATATGTAACGCTGACGATCATGGGGCTTTCATTGATCCTGCTTCCCATGTTCGGGCTTTCGCACGGTTTTGATGAAACACCGATCAACCGGGCATTCTATTTGATGGTGGCAGGGGTGATCTTTCATTTCCTGGCTACGCTGATCGGATGGGATTTTGGCCAGTTTGCAGCGATGTTCATCATGTTCGCTTCAGTGAGTTTTTATCTTTATCAGGTTGTGATCATTTATAAGACCCGGGCAAGAAAAGAGAATGATGTCTGGGCCAAGTCGATGTTTTTCGGTTATGGTTCTCTGGTTGCGTCATTGATCATGGGAGTAGTCTATACTCTCTTCGGCGGAGAGAATCTGCTGCTTTCGGCATCCTGGTTTTTGATCATGGGGTTTTTCTCCTTTCTGATCAATGGACATCTTTATAAGATCATCCCTTTCCTGGTCTGGTTTGAGCGTTACAGTCCATTGGTAGGAAAGGAAAAGGTTCCGATGCTCAACGAGATGCTGCCGCATCGAATGGCAGCGTATGAGTTTTTCTTCTCTGCCCTGGGTGTGGCTATTGCCGGTATCGGTCTTTTGATCGGCAGTGGTGACCTCTTCAAAGGCGGTGTGACTCTGGTGATCACGGGAGCTGGTTTTATGCTGGCAAGTGTGAAGTGGATGCTGAATTATGGGAAAGAAGAAAATTAAAAATTCTGGTTTGCGGTGCAGTGTTTCCGCTTTTAATGAATTAAAATGGAGAATATTTTATGTGTGTTATAACAAAAGAAGAAGTTTTTGCTGCGGTCAGCACGGTTATCGATCCTGAAGTGGGATTTAATCTTGTCGAAATGGGATTGATCTATGATGCGATCATCGAAGAGTCCTGCAATGTCAAAGTGGTCATGACACTATCGACACGCGGATGTCCATTGCACCAGATGATTACCCAGTGGGTACGTGAAGCGGTAGAAAAACTCGACGGTGTCGGAGCGGTTGAGGTAGAAGTTGTCTGGGAACCGGCATGGAATATCTCCATGGCCGACGACAATGTCAAAAAAGCCCTGGCTGGAATGTAATTTTGAAATTTCTTAAAGAGATCTATGGCGTAGGGATACTCTTTTTTTATTACATGAAGTATATCATTCTCATAGGGTGGCCTCTGCTTCTTTATGGGCTGGATTATAAACCTAATATCATTATGGATATTTTATGGGTTTTTTGTCTGGCCCTGATGACCAAGGATATCATTTTTAAGTTTGTACTAAAAAAAAGTTATTGTGATGACGGCTCCTGTAGCCACAAAACGAAAAAATAAAGAGATGATTTTTTTTCATTTCGTGGCATCTCTTTAATCCCCCTTTTGATACAATTGTTCTATATTGTGCCTAGAAGTAGGCTGTGAACATCTAGGGTTTTTAGAGATGCCCATATATAAAAGGATGATGAATGTTCGGTTTGTTTAGCAATAAAGAAGAAAAAAGTGTCAAAGTCTTTTTTGGTTCCACTGAAGAGAGCAAGACAGAGACACAGGAACGGAAAAGCCCTTATGATGATAAAGTAGTAAGTGTAGTACCAGTCTGTGATGCAGACGATACAAGGCGTGCCCTTGAGATCGCCAAAGCCGCGAGTTCCGAGGCTGCCAAAACACCTCTCTCCAAAAGGATTCAGTGGCTTGAGGATGTAGTGCATACACTTCAGGAAGAGCGTGAAGCCTTTGCCTTGACTTTGGCTGATGAAGTTGCCAAGCCGATCGCTTTTTCCCGTATCGAGGTTGATCGCTGTATTGAAACGATCAAGATCACTATTTCTGAACTGGCCAATCTTCATGGTGAAACTATCCCTACTGACCTCATGCCAAGCGGCAAACGAACTATGGCGTATTATCGAAGAGAACCCGCAGGTGTAGTTGCCTGTATCACCCCTTTTAACTTTCCCCTCAATCTCGTAGCGCACAAGATTGCCCCGGCCTTGGGAGCAGGCAATTGTGTGGTACTCAAGCCGACGCCTGAAGCACCCCGAACTGCCTATATGTTTGCCAAAGCATTTGTCAACTCCGAGTATGCGACCAAAGATGCATTGAGTGTCGTTTATGGCGATGCAGAAGTAGGATCGACATTGGTGAAGAGTCCTATCCCAAGAGTGATCAGCTTCACTGGTTCGGTACAGGTAGGCAAGATCATCACGTCACAGGCAGGGATCAAAAAAGTGAGCCTTGAGCTGGGTGGTAACGCAGCAACGTATATCGATCGGAGTGCTGACCTCAAATTAGCTGCTGCACGTTGTGCTTTTGGTGCCTTTTATAACAGTGGGCAGGTTTGTATCTCTCTGCAGCGTATTTATGTCCATGAAGAAGTTTATGAAGAATTCGCCGAGCTAATGGCAACAGAGACAAACAAGTTGAAAGTCGGGAGTCCTTATGAAGAGGATACGTTTATGGGGCCACTGATTGATGATGACGCCAGGCATCGTGCCAAAAGCTGGGTCGCCTCAGCCAAAAATGAAGAGGCGAGGGTCATTGCCGGAGGGGAAGAGGTAGATGGGATTTTCCCACCCACTGTGATGGCAGATGTGACGGATGATATGAAGATCATCTGCGAAGAGGTCTTTGCACCCATTGTCAGTCTGGTAGCTGTTGCTTCTTACGATAAAGCGATTAGTAAGATGAATGACTCCCCTTACGGTTTGCAGTTCAGTATCTTTACCAATGATTTGAAATTGACACAATGCTTTATAGATGACGCACAGTGCGGCGGTGTAGTGATCAACGATATCCCGACACTGCGTTTTGATGTTCAGCCTTATGGCGGCAGCAAACTCTCCGGAGTCGGCCGAGAAGGTCCAAAATGGGCTTTGGAAGAGTTTACAGAGATCAAGTCGATAGTCATTTGTTAATTAAGGGCACTGGAAAGGCGTAAGATATGGATTATATGTTTCAGCCTGGTTTCCTTGGGACCAGGGCACCTTTTTTCATGGATTTTGTGACATTGATAGTGACGATCTTGCCTTTTTTGATAGCATTGGCAATACTTTTGGCAAAAAAGAAGATGTTTAAATTCCATATTGTGTCACAACTCTTTCTCTTTGTGTTTTCAGTGATCGTGGTCAGCTATTTTGAGTATGGTGTTCGTGTTGATGGTGGCTTTAAGGTTTTTGTCAAGGAGAGTTCTCTTTCAGAAAATTTCATCTTTTGGTTTTTGATGTTCCATATTCTTGTTTCAGTGGTGACAGTGGTATGGTGGAGCAGGACCATAATCACAGGCATGATCGCCTATCGAAGTAAATTGCTTCCCGGAAATGCTTCAGCCAATCACCGCAAATTAGGTATCCAAAGTGCATGGGGAATTTTTTTGACTTCTCTGACAGGCCTTTGGATCTATCTTTTTCTGTTCCTATTTTAGAGTTAGGTGCCAAGGGTTAAGTGTTAAGATTTTAGGTATGTTTTTCTTTGAAAAACTTTAATAGATTATTATGTTGGAGGTTCTGTGAAAAAAGTTGCTATCTCTGCTTGTCTGATGGGGCAAAAGTGCCGTTATGATGCAACGGACAATCGTGATGTCAGGCTTCTGGGGAAGCTGGAAGGATATGAACTGGTACCTTTCTGTCCGGAAGATCATGCTTTTGGTTCTCCCCGGCCGACAATGGATCTGATAGAGACAGAACAGGGTGTTAAAGCGATCTCCAACCTGACCGGTGCGGATCTGTCTCCGCCAGTGCAGCGCTATGCAAAGATTTTTTTTGATAATCACCCTGATATTGATCTTTATATCGGGAAGGATCGCAGTCCAAGCTGTGGTGTTTGCAGTGCGAGATTGTATGATAGAGAGAAGCATTTGCTGAATTCCGCAGGTGTGGGGTTGATGTCAGCAGAAGCCAGGAAACGGGGAATCGAGAGCTGGGATGCAGAAGAGTATCTGGAAGATATTGCTCGTAAATCAGGGTATGTGGGTTAATTAATAGTGAATAATCAATAATTATGGTAGGCTTTTCTTTGAAAAACTTTTATTGGCTTGAGAGCCATTTTTATGAGAAGGAATGAGATGCGATTGGTATGGATAGTGATAATGTTGAGTTTTCAGCTAGTTGCGGGAAATGGTACGACTGAATATCAGGCGAAGCAGGCGATTGTCAAGATCTATACGGTGTCCAAAATACCAAACTATCTGGAACCCTGGAGCAGTTCCGTGCGCAGATCAAGTGGTTCAGGGGCTATCATCTCAGGTAATCGTATCTTGACGAATGCTCATGTCGTGGCAAACGAAACCTTTATTGAGGTGCAGCGGTATGGTGAGAGAAAACGTTATCTGGCAAAGGTGCTGAATGTCTCTCATCAGGCGGATATGGCATTGCTTGAAGTTGGGGACAAAAGCTTTTTTAAAGGGATCAAGCCTTTGGAGCTGGGTAAATTGCCCAGGATCGAGCAGAAGGTTGTGGTTTATGGTTTTCCCATGGGCGGCCATACTCTGAGTGTCACCAGCGGTGTCGTTTCACGGATCGAGCACCATCGTTATGCACATAGCGGAGAGGCTTTTCTGGCAGTTCAGGTTGATGCAGCGGTCAATCCGGGCAACAGTGGAGGACCGGCACTCTCTGGTGGAAAGATCGTGGGCATTGTGATGCAAAGCCTCAGTAAATCCCAGAATATCGGCTATTTGGTGCCTGTCAATATGATCAAGCATTTTCTCAAGGATATTGAAGACGGCAAGCTTGATGGTTTTGCCGATCTGGGGCTGACAACACAGAAGATGGAAAATCCTACGATCAAAAAGTTTTATCATCTGGATGAGAAGACAACAGGAAATCTGGTAGATAACCTGGTTTACAATACTACACTGGGAGGAAAGATCAAAGAGGGGGATATCATTACCGCGATCAATGGCCATTCAATCAAAGATGACAGCACGGTGGCCTTTAGAAAGCATGAGTATACTTCCTATCATTACTTCGTGGATCAGCATCAGATGGGAGAGAAAGTCAAACTCGATATTGTAAGGGATCGAAAGGAGATGAGTGTTGAGGTGACACTGGATCATATTGCAGATGATCTTTTGCTTGTAAAGACCACCAGGTATGACAAAATGCCCAGGTATTTCATCTGTGGTGGTTATGTCTTTTCTCCTTTGTCTCGCAACCTGCTCAGGTCAACCAGCCAAAATAAGCTTTCACTGCGCTATTATGCAACCCAGTGGCCGACGGAAAAGAAAAAAGAGGTGGTGGTTCTGCTCAAAGTATTGGCAGCAGATCTCAACCGGGGAAATTATAGTTTGGCACTCTGGCCCATCGAAAAACTCAATGGAAAGACTTTCGATACTTTCGATACTTTTTATAAGAGGGTACAGGATTTTACCGGTGAGTATCTTGTGCTGGAGGATAAAGATGGCGTGAAAGTCGTTATTGATCGAAAAGAGGCACTGGCAAAACAGCAGGAGATCCTCAAAAAGTATACGATCGAATATGACCGTTCGATCGATCTGAGAGAATAGCACTATTCATATTTTTTAAACTGCTCCAGCCACTCTTTATCTTCGTTGCTTAATGTTCCTACTTTTTGAAGCAGGGATTTTTTTGTCGAGATGAGGGTATCGATATCCAAATAAGCCAAAAGATCAGGATTGATGGTGGGTTCTTTTTTACCGTAGGCTATCAGTTTTTCAATATCAGCGAGCAGCTCTTCTTTTGTAGGAGTTTTTTGGGTTTGCGTGTTTTTTTCATTCATTTTGCTATACTAACAAAAAAGTATAAAAGGATAGATAATGTTAGAAATTGGAGAGACTGTACCGGATTTTTGTCTGCCCAATCAGGATGAAGAGGAGATCTGTTTCAGAGATGTCAGAGGAAGATGGATTATCCTCTACTTTTATCCGAAAGACAATACCCCCGGATGCACAACAGAGGCCTGTGATTTTACAACAGCGCTTCCGGACTTTGAAGGCCTCAATGCCATCATCCTGGGGGTCAGCCCCGACAGTCCGAAAAAACACCGAAACTTTATCGAGAAGAAAGAGCTCAAAATAACTCTGCTGGCAGATGAAGAAAAGGAGTTATGCAAAGCCTTTGGGGTATGGCAGCTGAAAAAGAACTATGGCAGAGAGTATATGGGGGTTGTCAGAAGTACCTACATCATTGATCCGGACGGGAACATTGCAGCCAAATGGGAAAAAGTGAAGGTCAAAGGGCATGTAGATGAGGTAAAAAGCAGACTGGAAGAGTTGCAAGCGTGATGAAAATAGTGTACAATGATGAAACAGAAGAGGGGATGACGTGCTGAAGTATAATAATAAATGGGCTGACCGCAGAACAGCCAAAGGGATATTAAAGCCAACACTGTTTCTGATATTTGAGATTATCTTTTATGTTTTAGTTATGGTTATGGTCAATGCATTCAACATTCCACTTCTGACTATTTTGACCGGGTTCGTCGTACTTTATTTCCTTGCTACTTCAACTATTGTCAGGTATATAAGAGCATGTGGTCGTCAAAAATACAACAAGTAAAAATAAGATCTGGATTGAATCGAATGAATTTTCAAAGAAGTTCACAAGACTAAGAATTTTCTTATCCGAAATGGGGTATTCTTTAAAATATCACATTATTAAGGATAAATTATGCAAAGAAATAAATTTGTAATGGCATGTTTTGTGTCAATGCTGGGTTCTACACTTTGGGCTTCTCCAGCCTCACCAAGTGTGGCAGATGAGTATCAAAACAGATGTGCAAATTGTCACGGTGTCAAGGCTGATGGAGTTTCCAAGCTTAAGCCAAATGAGCAGATGGAAGCCAAGAAGATGCCGGGAGCGGGTGTTATATCCGATAAGGACACGGATATTTATGGATCTCCTCTCAACCATTTAAGTCAGGAAGATCTTCTTGCCAAACTGCAGAATCTTAGAAATGAGGACTATGATGCCGACTCCGCACACTCGGTCATGAGAGAAAACCTCAAAAAGATCGAGAAACGTGACGGAAAAGTTTCTGACGAAAAGATGGCGGAGTATATTTATACTACATTCGGTGCCGGAGCAGCTGAATAGTTCAAGCAGCCCACTCTCTTCTATCGCATGTCGTTGACGATAAAGGAGAGTGTAATACTTTCAACACACCTTATTTTTATCCTTCCTTAAATATTTATCCGCTATAATCGCGTTCCTTATTCTGATAACAGAATCTGGAAATACTCATGTAGTTATTCCTTGAAAGGTTGCGCATTTGCGTTAAGGACTGCAGAGGGTTAAACCTAAAGAGCATCGCTCTATAAACAATTACTTAACTTTACCAAGGAGAAAAAATGGTAACAATGAAAGACTTACTCGAATGTGGTGTACACTTCGGGCATCAGACAAGAAGGTGGAATCCAAAAATGAAGAAATTCATCTTTGGTGAGAGAAAAAATATCTATATTATCGACCTCCAAAAGACATTGAGATACTTCAAATATACTTACAATGTCGTTAGAGATGCAGCTGCAGAAGGTCAAACAGTTCTTTTTGTCGGAACTAAAAAACAAGCCAGATCAGCAGTCAAAGAGCATGCTGAAAGATGTGGTATGCCGTATGTTTCTACAAGATGGCTCGGTGGTATGTTGACAAACTACCCGACAATCAAAAAATCAATCAGAAAACTCGAAATCATTGAGCAGATGGAAGAGAATGGTCAAATCGATCTTTTGACTAAAAAAGAAGCATTGATGCTCAGAAGAAAGAAAGAGAAGCTGAACGCTTACCTTGAGGGTTACAGACATATGAAAAAACTTCCTGATATGATGTTTGTTGTTGATGCAGTCAAAGAGCATATTGCAGTAAAAGAGGCTAGAAGACTCGGCATGAAAGTTATCGCACCGCTTGACACCAACTGTGATCCTGATGTGATCGATTACCCGATCCCTGGAAATGATGATGCAATCAGATCGATCAACCTTTTCTGTAAAGAAATAGCAGAAGCGATCATAGAAGGCAGAGAAGTATTGGCTGAAGCTGAAGGTGAAGAGCTTGAAGAAATGGCAGCAGTTGCAGTAGCAGCTGAAGAGATCGCAGAAATGGTAGCGGAAGAAGAAGCTGTAGAAGAAGCTAAAACCGTTGAAGTTAGAGAGGTTGAAGATCTGGATATCACTGAAAATGAAGCGCTTGCAGATATGGCAGAGGAAGAAGCAGCGATAGAAGAAGCCAAGAAAGAGGAGGCATAAATATGGCAAACTTCGGACCAAAAGATATCAAAAAACTCAGGGAGATGACTGATGCAGGAATGATGGACTGTAAAAAAGCATTGACTGAGTCTGACGGTGATATGGATAAAGCCGTTGATTGGCTTAGAAACCAGGGTCTTGGTGCTGCCGCAAAAAAAGCAGGTAAAGTTGCTGCCGAAGGTGCCATCGGTGTCAAAGTCGAGGGCAGCAAGGCCGTGATCGTTGAGATCAACTCGCAGACTGACTTTGTTGCGCAGAATGATAAATTCAAAGCGGTATTGAATGAAGTCGTCGAATATGCTTTCTCCAATGACCTGGAAAACGCAGATGCGATCAATGCCTCAGAGATCAACGGGCAGCCTTTTTCGGAGTATCTTTCGCTGCAGATCGCGACTATCGGTGAAAACCTCGTCGTCAGAAGAGCGGCGCTGATCAAAGGAGATGAAAACTCCGCGATTAACGGTTATGTCCATGCCAACGGAAGAGTCGGTGTCATTCTCAAAGCAGAGTGTGACTCTGCGAAAACAGCAGAAGCGATGAAGGAAGTGGTTAGAAATGTGGCGATGCACGCAGCAGCGATGAAGCCAACAACACTGAGTTTTGAAGATTTTGATATAGACTTTATCGAAAAAGAGATAGAAGGGCGTATCGCAGCGATCGAAAAAGAGAATGAAGAGCTCAGCAGACTGGGCAAGACACTCAAAAATATCCCTCTTTATGTTTCGATGAAGCAGCTTACCGAAGAGGTGCTCGAAAAAGCGGAGACGATGCTCAAAGAGGAGCTCAAAGCAGAAGGTAAGCCGGAGAAGATCTGGGATAGAATACTGCCGGGTAAACTTGCCAGATTTATCTCTGACAATACAACACTTGATCAAGAGCAGTGCCTTCTGGATCAGGTTTTTGTGATGGATGACAGCAAGACTGTTTCGCAATACATTGACGAGCAGGCCAAAGCTGCCGGCGGCAGTGCTAAAATTACACATTTTGTCAGGCTCGAAGTGGGCGAAGGCATTGAAGTGATCGAAGAAGATTTTGCAGCGGAAGTTGCAAAACAAATGGGCCAATAATCCCCTTTATGCTAAAATCCCTTGATGTGAGTATTCACGTCAAGGAGCTTTAATCTATGTCAGAAACCCTACTGCATGCCACCAATATTTCCCATAGTTTTGATTATGAACTCTTCAGCGATGTTGATTTTAAGCTGGAGTCTTCCCGAAGTGCTGCGATACTCGGACGGAGCGGCTGCGGAAAATCAACCTTATTGCATATTTTTTCTACCTTTCTCAAGCCTCTCAAAGGTGAAGTAGCACTCCTGGGACATAATCTCTATACTCTGAAAAATGAAAGAGTAGAACAGATCAGACGGCATGAACTGGGGATCATCTTCCAGTTTCATTATCTTTTTAAAGGTATGAGTGCTCTGGAGAATATTGAAGTGGCGACACTTTTGGCAGGAGAGAAGATCGATGAAGCACTTCTGGAGCGATTGGAGATCAAAGAATTGATGAACCAAAAGATCTCCGAACTCTCGGGGGGGCAGCAGCAGCGTGTCTCTATCGCCAGAGTTCTTAGTAAAAGCCCCAAAGTGATCTTTGCTGATGAGCCGACAGGAAATCTGGACAAAGAGACAGCAAAACTGGTAATGGATGTGTTGATGCAGTATGTTCAGGTACAGGATGCCGGCCTTCTGCTGGTGACCCATGATGAAGAGATGGCCAGTCGCTGTGATGATATGTACCGTCTTGAAGATCGAAAACTGGAATTGCTCACGTGAAAATTGAAGTTTCTGAGATCATTTACAATGTTTCGATGATACTGCTGGTGCTTGTTGTATCGCTTGTCGTGACAAAGCTGGTAGGGAAGCTCACCAAAAGTGAAGAGGAAGAGTCGGAATAGAATATACAGTTTCTTCGGAAGTGGAAAGCTTGCTCCCGCTTAATGTTACAGATGGGACCAAGTTCTCCGCTTCCGAAGCGAATCATTTGATACTGTTTCCTACTTCGCCTGTGCGATCAATACCCCTTCGATCAGTTTATCGATATCACCATCCAGGATACCGTCAACGTTGGAGAAAGCCTGGCTGCTTCGGGTGTCTTTAACTTGCTGATATGGCGCTAAAACATAAGAACGTATCTGGTGCCCCCACCCAATTTCACTCTTCTCAATACCATCGATCTCAGCCTGTTTTTTTGCCATCTCATACTCATAGAGTCTTGACTTGAGCATTTTCATTGCGGCGGATTTGTTTTTGTGCTGACTGCGGTCATTTTGACACTGTACGACAATACCGGTAGGCTCATGCGTGATACGGATAGCCGATTCGGTTTTGTTGACATGCTGTCCTCCGGCACCGGATGCGCGGTAAGTATCGATACGGATATCTTTCTCTTCAATATCGATGTCAATATCATCATCGATCTCCGGTGAAACCATGACTGAACTGAAACTTGTATGGCGTTTTGCATTGCTGTCAAAAGGAGAGATACGTACGAGACGGTGGATGCCGTTTTCAACTTTCAGATAGCCATACGCATTCTCGCCTTTGATGATGAAAGAGGCATCTTTGATACCCGCTTCATCTCCTGCCTGGTAATCCAGCCCTTCCACCTTGAAATTATGGCGCTCTGCCCATCTGAGATACATACGATAAAGCATATTTGCCCAGTCCTGCGACTCTGTGCCCCCCGCACCCGGATGGATGGATATGATGGCGTTACTTCCGTCATTTTCTCCTGAGAGCATGATCTGTACCTCAAGCTCTTCCGTCTTTTCTCTAAGACTTTCTGCATCCTCATAGAGCATTTCCATGGTCTCTTCATCTCCCTCTGATTTGGCCAGTTCATAGTATTCATCAGCATCATCAACCGCAGCCTGGGCATTGCCATACTTCTCCAGCATCCGCTCTAAACGGGTCTTCTCCTGAGCGATCTTTCCAGCATTATCAGCATCACTCCAAAAGTCCGGTTCCTGCTGCATCTTCTCGATTTCATCAAGCCGCACTTGAATTTCATCAGGTTTGACAATGTTGCGAATATTCCCCATTTTGGTAATGAGAGTTTTTAAGAGTTCACCGTATTCGTATGCATCCATTAAAAAAAGTTCCTTTTCAAATTAGAAATTAGAAATTAGAAATTAGAAATTGAGGACAACGGCGCAGTGACTCTGCCAGTAATCGATTTCTTAATAAAAAATTCAATGAAAAGTGTTACGCAGTAATACATACCACAATTATTAATTGCTAATTTTTAATTTTTAATTTTTTCGCTATTATTCTATCAAAATATTGCGAAATTAGAGGTTAGTAATGGTTGTTGCGCGATCCATAGAGGCACTTCAAAATGCGAAGAAGGTATTGACGGGGACGATCGGTTTTATTCCGACAATGGGGGCACTGCATGAGGGGCATCTCTCTTTGATCCGCAGGGCCAGGGAGGAGAATGATCATTTGATTGTCTCAGTGTTCGTCAATCCTACACAGTTTCTCGAAGGGGAGGATCTGGAGAGTTATCCGCGTCGGGAAGAGGCGGATAACAGGATATGCGAATTGGCAGGGGTGGATATACTTTTTATGCCGACTGCGGAACAGATGTATGAAGAGGATGAACTCTGTATGGGTGCGCCGGCAAGACGAGGCTATATACTCGAGGGAGAGAGTCGTCCCGGCCATTTTGACGGGGTACTGCAGGTAGTGATGAAGCTCCTGAACCTCTCATCGGCGTCACGGGCTTATTTTGGGAAGAAGGATGCGCAGCAGCTCTCCCTGATCGCACAAATGGCTCGAAACTATTTTCTCTCCTGTGAAATTGTTTCCTGTGAAATCATCCGGGATGATCAGGGGCTGGCTCTCAGCAGCCGAAATGTCTATTTATCGGCAGAAGAGAAGAGCCGTGCTCTGATGCTCTCCCGTTCTTTGAAACGTGCAAGCAAATTGGTAATGTCCGGAGAGATGGATACGCAGACCATTATGCATGAAATGCGAAATGTACTGAAAGAAGTGGATCATGTCGAATATGTGGCAATCGTAAACAGAAATTTTCAGAGGATTGAAAAAGTTGAAATCGGCAATACAATAATGCTCGTGGCTGCATGGGTCGGGAAGACCAGACTCATCGATAACATCTGGATTTAGTAATTAGAACATATCCAAATCGTTAAAGAGTTCCTGGGTTTTTTTTGTAGCAGGCTTAGGTTTTGAAATCCGTGGTTTTGGTTTTTGAATCGGTTTTTTAACTTTCGCAATCGTTTCAGATTCGTAGCGTGCTGCCTCACGTGCCTCTCTTGCAGCCTCTTTGCGTTCTCTTGCCGCTTCTTTTTCCTGCTCCTCTGCCAATTCTTTCGGGGTGAGTACCGGTTTGAGATAGTCGAGTTCGACCAGGGCATTGGTAACTTTTTTAAATGTCGGTACGGCAGATTTCGATGCGAAATATTTATAGGGTTTTCTGGCTTTGATGACCAAGACACCTATGGAATATTTGCGACCTGATTTGTCATTGGCAAAACCAAAGAAACTGCTGTGGTAAAGTTTGCTGTATCCTGCGGAAGTTGCGATATGTGCTGTCCCGGTTTTCCCTCCCACCTCCAGACCTTTATATTGGCCGGCCACACCGGTACCCCGCTTGACAACTTCAATGAGGATTTTTTGGATCTGGTTGGCTGTACTCTTGCTGATTGCCTGCCGATCAGGCTGTGGCGGGTCGAGTCTGTAGTGTTTGCTTTTTTCGTCTTCGAAATAGTTGACAATGCGGGGTGTCATCGCTTTGCCATCATTGTTGAAGGCAGAGTAAGCTTTCAATAGCTGAGAAAAAGTAGCGTGCATCCCATAGCCATAAGCCTGGTTTGCGCGATGCATTTGATGGTTGAGCTTACGCAGCGGTTTGACTTTTCCGGGGAGGTCACGGGAGAGATCGATCCCGGATGGCTGAGAGAGTCCGAATTTGAGCAGACCTTCCCGGAACTCCTGTCCATTTACTCTCCAGGAGATTTGTGAAATACCGACATTGGAGGAGTGGACAATGATATCGGTAGCTGTCAGTGATTCAAACTTCTCATCATCGGTAATTGTCCGATTCTTACCGATTTTCATTCGTCCATTGAAGGTTTGAAACCACTTATCGGGAGTGACACGATGATGGTCAAGGGCAATGGCCAATGTCAGGGGTTTGATCACAGAACCGGGCTCATAAGGATATTCTGCAAATTTTGGATTGAGTGCAGACACATCCTTCTGGGTAATATGGGTGGGGTCGAAACGTTCGGAACTGGCCATAGCAAGAACTTTTCCAGTCTTGCTCTCCATCACAGCAGCAATGATCTCCTCTGCGCCGGTCTCCTCTTTCATTTGGTCAAGTACCATCTCAACTCTTCGCTGGAGACTGAGTGGGATATTGAGGTGGAGATCGAGTCCGTCGACACGTATGATCTCGGTACTGTTTCCATTATGGATCACAGAACCGACTACATCTCTCTGCCCTTCAAAGTAGCCGTTTTTTCTGGAGGTAAGGTGTTTTTCGGCATAGCGTTCCAGCCCTTTCATCCCCTTTGGACGCGTATAGCGTTCATCGCTTCTTTTCCGGACATAGCCAATGATCGGTGTCAGACAATCATTGAGAGGAAAGCGGCGGGCTTCCCCGCTTTCGATGATATCCAGGCCATAAACCACATCGATCCCTTGCCTATTTTGAACGGATCGGAAGACATCGAGCTTGCGCAGTTTGTAAGCAAGTGATTTCAGTTGTATGGCACGTCTTGCATCGATATTGTAAGAGAGAGTGATATTCCCATTTTTCTTTTTACCTTTTTTTGTGTAAAATTTCTTTTTAAGCTTCTCTTCATCGATGCCACTGTAGATACTGAAGAGTTTTAAAAAGAGCTTTTTTTTGTCCGGATTGATACTGTCAGCATGGACAATCGCTTTGTAGAGTTTGTAGCCGCTGCTGACTGTGTAGCCATCTTCAGATATGATGTCACCACGAAGGGATCTGTCATGGATCACTGCTGTTTTGGCAGGAATGCGGCGGTCGGATGTTATGGTACGAAAAATTGAGATGAGAAAGGCGAGGATAAGTATGATAAAAAGAATATAAAGAACCAATAGTTTTTTACTTCGTGTATTGGCTGCTGGCATGGTTTTGTTCGTCTGCATTCTTCCCCCGTGATGATAAATCATATTTTAGTAAAATCTATCTTCAATTTGACTATTAATTGGATAAAATACCCCTACTAATTTAAAAAGAAGCCCTTGATGATCGATAAACCGTTATTAGCCGGAGTCATTGCCCTGTTGACACTCTCGCTGGTGATGAGTTATTCTCTTTCAACGTATACAGTACTCCACTTCCATTTTAGCGATCTTCATTTTCTTATCCGACAGGCTGCATCTGTCGCTGTGGGAATCATTGTCATTGTTGTGTTGAGCAAGCTTGATCCTGATATTTGGTTCAACAAAATCGGATTTACCCTCTTTTTTCTCTTTTTCTTCCTGATGATCTCGATGCAGTTCATGCCGGAATCGATGGTCAAAGCGGTAGGCGGGGCTAAACGCTGGATCCAATTAGGGCCTGCCTCGATCGCACCGGTTGAGTTTTTCAAGGTGGGGTTTGTCTTTTTCCTCTCGTGGAGTTTTTCCCGCAAACTGATCCATAAGGGAAAAATGAGTCTCATGGAAGAGTTCGGGATGTTTTTGCCCTATCTCTTGATCTTTAGTATTGCCGTAGTACTTATTGCAATTTTGCAAAAAGATCTTGGACAGGTTGTCGTGCTTGCGGGCACATTGGCAATTCTCTTTGTCCTTGCGGGGCGAAGCATGAAGTTTTTTGTAATACTTATAATGCTTGGTTTTGTTGCTTTTGTCGGATTGATCCTGATGGCACCCCACCGAATGAATAGAATAGTGAGTTGGTGGTCTACCGTACAGGATTCGATTCTCTCCCTTTTCCCATTCGAAGCAGTGCAGGCACTGCATGTTGAAGCAGGGAGAGAACCCTATCAGATATCAAATGCCCTCAATGCGATCCAAAATGGCGGATTTTGGGGGCAGGGTCTGGGCAATGGACAGTTCAAACTGGGATATGTATCAGAAGTCCATACAGATTTTGTTCTTGCCGGATTGACGGAGGAGTTGGGTTTTTTAGGTTTGGCTCTGGTGATGCTGATGTTTCTTTTTATCGTTTTCCGACTCAACAAGATCGCTGCCAATGTCAAAGAACCGAGCTACTACCTCTTTACGGTGGGAGTGGCACTGCTGATCTCTCTGGCTCTGGTCATCAACAGTTACGGTATCAGCGGAATGACGCCGATCAAAGGAATTGCAGTTCCGTTCCTGAGCTACGGAGGGTCACAGATCGTGGCTAACTCTGTAGCGATAGGAATGGTGTTGATGATCTCCAAGACGATGATAAGACGGGAAAAAATGAAGCAAAAGGAGATCAATAATGAGATCAAAGAGGAGATACCTGCCGGCAAGGAAGCAGGCAACGAAGAGCAGACAATGCGTATAGGGGAGAAAAAATGAGTATCGTGATGACCGGCGGTGGGACAGGTGGTCATTTGGTGATCATCAAGGCAGTCAAGGAAGAGTTAAAAGATCAGGACCTGGTCTATATCGGTTCGACAAAGGGACAGGATCAGCAGTGGTTTGCCGAGGATGAGGATTTTTCTGAAAAGTATTTTCTTGAAACCAGGGGAGTTGTCAATCAGGGAGTGGTCGGTAAGGTCAAATCTCTTCTAATGCTTGCCAAGGCAACGCGAAAAGTGATGAAACTACTTGATGAACATGATGTAAAAGTCGTCTTTTCTGTGGGCGGATTTTCTTCAGCTGCCACCTCTTTTGCTGCCAAGCTCAAAGGGATCCCTCTTGTCATACACGAACAGAATGCTGCATTAGGTTCACTTAATAAAGTAATGCAGCCGTATGCTGCAGCATTCATTTCTTCTTATATCGACGAGAGTCCTATCCGTGCCTATCCGATCAAGCAGATCTTTTTTGACAATGCCCATATCCGCAAAAAGGTCAAAACGGTCATTTTTCTGGGGGGTTCCCAGGGCGCCAAAGCGATCAATAATTTGGCACTTTCTCTGGCCCCGAAGCTCCAGGAGAAAGGGATCAAAATCATCCATCAGGCAGGAGAAAAAAATATTGATGAGGTAGAGAAACAGTATCAGGATTTAGGGATCGATGCAGAGGTCTTCGGATTTACGACGAAACTTGCAGCCTATATGAAAGAAGCGGATTTTGCCGTTGCCAGAGCAGGGGCATCCACCCTCTGGGAACTCTCCGCAAACGGTCTGCCAACCCTCTTTATCCCTTATCCCTATGCTGCCAGTGATCACCAATATTATAATGCGCAATTTCTTGTTGAAAAGGATCTGGCCTGGGTGATGAGGGAAAATGAGATCGACGAATCGAAGGTACTCTCACTGCTTGATGAAGACCTCGAAGCAAAAAGCCGGGGGCTAATAGATGCCATCGATGACGGAGGGAGCCGAAAGATCGCAGAGCTGTTGAAGGGGTTCAGCGTTAAGCGTTAAGCGTTCAGTTCTTCTTTGCCGCATTGTTACAATTCTTCCACAATCACTTGGTACACTTTCATAGGGTTTTAAGTTGCGTAAATATAAAATATTTTTAAAAGAGGTGAAGGAGAGTATAATGAAAAAACTATCTATTTTAGCAAGTTTGGCAGTGGCTGCAGTTATTTTGACAGGATGTGGGGGAGGAAGCACCTACTATGTTGAAGATGTCCCACCAGTGGATGATGGTGCGACCACTCTGTTTTTGATTGATCAGGATGGCTATTCACTTGGGGGTGTTCCTTACATTTGTGATTCCATGGTTGATTGGTCGGCGACAAGACCTAATGGAGAGTTTACATTTTTCCCTCCGGATAATTGTACGTTTGATTTTCTCGGATATTACGGAAACTATGAGAATGATTATGAGATTGATGATATTATCTATATAGTAGATGATATTGATCGTGGAAAGGGTGATATTCCATATGATTGTGAATTCTTTGGTGCAAGTACAACATATGGAGATGGCAGTTTTGACTATGATGAGGATGATATATGTACTTTCTATTTATAGATAAGTGAGGCAATAACTCGTTTCCGGCGTCCTCGTTGGAAATGTATATGAATGATACAAATCAATAAGATTTCTTCCTCTTTTAATCACCCCTAACCACATTTTCGCTAAAATATCTTTACTTTATATAGAGGGTATTTTTTATGGATATCAGACAATCCTTTTTAGACTTTTTTCAGAGTAAAGATCATCGGCTTGTACCAAGCTCACCGTTGGTACCGGATGATCCGACGCTGCTCTTTGCCAATGCAGGGATGGTTCAGTTCAAGAACATCTTTACCGGTGAAGCACCAGTCCCCAACCCTCCAAGAGCCACCTCCTCCCAGACCTGTATCCGTGCAGGAGGAAAGCATAACGACCTGGATAATGTCGGATACACGGCACGACACCATACCTTCTTTGAGATGCTGGGTAATTTCTCTTTTGGAGATTACTTCAAAGAGGATGCGATCGCCTATGCCTGGGAGTTCATCACTGGTAAAGATTATCTGGCTCTTCCGGTAGAAAAGATCTGGGTAACGGTGCATGACAGTGATGACGAAGCCTATAATATCTGGAAGAAGTTTATTGCTGAAGAGCGCATTATACGTTTTGGGGACAAAGACAACTTCTGGCAGATGGGTGATACCGGCCCCTGCGGCCCCTGCTCAGAGATCTTTTATGACCAGGGAGAAGAGCATTTCAATTCTGATGAAGATGTCATGGGTGGTGAGGGCGATCGTTTTCTGGAGATATGGAATCTGGTCTTTATGCAGTATGAGAGAGATACAGAGGGAACGCTCCATCCGCTCCCACATCCAAGTATCGATACCGGGATGGGGCTGGAGCGTGTCATCGCGATCAAAGAGGGTGTAACCAACAACTTCGACTCCTCTTCTTTTAAGCCACTTATTGATGAGATTATCAAGATAGTAGGGAAAGAACCTACTGATGATAATATTGCAAGTTATCGTGTGATAGCGGATCATCTTCGCTCGACGGCATTTTTACTTGCTCAAGGTGTAAATTTTGATAAAGAGGGGCGGGGTTATGTTCTCCGCCGTATCATGCGAAGAGCGATCCGTCATGGATATCTGCTCGGTTTGCGCGAACCCTTTATGTATAAACTGGTTGACAGTCTGGTTGATCTAATGGGAGGACATTACAGTTACCTGCCTGAAAAAGCCGAGTTGATCAAGACTGCGATGAAGATGGAAGAGGAGCGATTTTTCTCGACGATCGAGGCTGGGATCCAGCTCTTTAACAAGGAACTTGAAAATACAGCCGATACCTTCTCCGGGGAGGTTGCGTTCAAACTTTACGATACTTATGGTTTCCCGCTTGATTTGACGGAAGATATGCTCAGAGAAAAGGCAATCCGCCTTGACAGTGAACACTTCGATACACTGATGGCTGAACAGAAAGCGAAGTCAAAGGCAGGATGGAAAGGCTCAGGTGACGCAGCAATGACAGGTGACTTTAAAGCCCTTAAGGAGAAGTTTGGAGAGAATGAATTTGTGGGCTATGAAGGCACGCATTGCAAAGCAAAAGTTTTAGCTCTCCTGGATGAAAACTTCAAGCAAACGCGAAATCTCGATGGACATGGATGGGTAATGCTGGAGAGAACACCATTTTATGCAGAGTCCGGCGGACAGACGGGAGACAGTGGGCAACTAGCAGTGAGCAGTGAGCAGTTAGCAGTGGAAGTGTTGGATACTAGAAAGTTTTTGGGGATGAATCTTTCAGAGGTTGAAGGCAAATTGAGCGTAGGTGACAAAGTGGAAGCTGTGGTAGATAACAGCCGCGCAGAGATAGAAAAACATCATTCAGCAACACATTTGCTTCATGCGGCACTCAGGGAATTACTTGGTGATCATATATCGCAGGCGGGTTCACTCAATGATGCAAAAAGATTACGTTTTGACTTTTCTCATCCTAAAGCAATGACTGCTGAAGAGATAGCCAAAGTGGAAGCGTGGGTCAATGATAAAATATCCAGAGGCATTGCTGCCGAGACGAAAGTGATGAGTGTAGATGAAGCAAAAAACTCCGGGGCTATGGCACTGTTTGGTGAAAAGTATGGTGATGAGGTACGTGTAGTAAGTTTTGCAGAAGACTCCATAGAGTTATGCGGCGGCACACATGTTGACAATGCTGCACGTATCGGTCTCTTTATGATCACTAAAGAGAGTGGTGTCAGCGCAGGTGTTCGTCGTATAGAAGCCATCTGTGGAGCTGAAGCTGTCAAGGCTGTCAGTAGCCTTAGAGGTGAGCTTGGCAATATCAAAGATGAGGTAAAAAACCAAAATCCAATCACGGGTATCATCAAACTCAAAGAGCAGATCAAAACCCTCAAAGGTGAGTTGGCATCTGCGCTCAGCAGTAGTCAAAAAGAGCTCAAAGTTTCCGAGATCAACGGTATCAATGTCATTGTTGAAGAGGTTGAAGCAGGCGATATCAAGGTAATGATCGATGAAATCAAAAACAAATATGAGAAAGTGGCTGTGATGCTCTTCATGAAAAAAGGTAACAAAGTGATGATTGCAGCCGGATCGAAAGAGACAGCGGTGAAAGCGGGTGACTGGATCAAGACCATCGCACCGATCCTTGGCGGAGGAGGCGGTGGACGTCCCGACTTTGCACAGGCCGGCGGAAAAGATCCGAGTAAAATCACCGAGGCGATTGAAGAGTCGAAAGTTTATCTGAGTGAAGTATTGGAAGGTGGAAATTAAAGGTGAAAGCGTGGATGGTAGAGTTTTTTGGAAATTATGCTCATGAGTTGGTCTTTTTGCATGTGCTGAGTGCCTTTGTCTGGGTGGGTGGCATGATCGCGATACGTTTGGCAGTCCACCCGAATTTGCTATTGATAGAAGACCCCAAGGTGAGACTGGAAAGAGTACTGGCAATTACCGGAAGATTTTTCAATATTGTCATACCTTTTATTGTTTTACTTATTTTTACTGCTGTGATCATGGCTGTAGGACTTGGTTTTCGTGCAGCGGCTGTGGATGCATCGGGGAATATTATTTCTGAGGCAGCCTATGCTACTTATCAGCTTGTGCATGTCAAAGAGGGAATATGGATGATAATGGCGATGAACTTTACCTGGATGTACCTCAAGCGCAGGAAAGCACAGACTCTTTTTGATGCAGGGGATCTGCCGGCAGCCAAAGAAAAGATAGCGATCATCCCGAAACTGCTGCTCCCTGTCAACATTATTCTTGGGTTGGCGGCACTTTGGCTGGGTGTTACACTTAGAGGATTTTAGACAGTGAGCAGTGAGCAGGTAGCAAGTAGCAGTGAAGAAGTACAATGATTTGCCTATGCTCTTCCTCTGAATCCAGGGCTTTACTCCTGGATCAATTCGGTGTAAAATTTATTCAAAAATCACCTGAGTACGACGAAGAACTGATCATAACTGATAGTGCCAAAGATTTTGTTTATACTGCCAGTAAAGGCAAGCTTGAAGCCAGTATTAAGGCGTTTGGTTTGGAGATGCCATTGCTTTGTGCCGATACGGTGATCACAGCTGCGGATGGAGTGATCCTGAGAAAAGCGAAAGACAAAGAGGATGCGAGACGTATTCTTGAGATGCAGAGCGGTTCACAGATCGCAATAATCTCTTCACTTCATTATCAATCGAAGCAACTTCTCTTTTCTGACACTTCTGCTACCTATTATGATTTTGCTCCTTTTGAATCTGAGGATCTCGAAGCCTATCTCGAAAGCGGTCTCTGGAAAGGGAAGGCCGGCGGCTGTATGGTGGAGGGCTTTTGCAAAAAGTATATCCGGACCGTCAAAGGCCTGGAGAGTACAGCGATGGGGCTGCAGGTTGAGAAACTGCTTCCCTGGCTGTAGCAAAAATATATTATTTTGAAATGGTATTACTAAAGGTAAATTATGACCGATCAAAAATTTCTGCAAGACCTCGAAAAGAAGCTGTGGACATCAGCCAATAAGCTATTACCATCACTAGATGCAGCAGTGTATAAACATGTGGTGTTGGGGATGGTGTTTGTGAAGTATGTATCGGACTCGTTTGAGACACGTAGACAGGAACTGATGAAGGCATTTACGGATCCTGACAATGACTACTACTTGGGTGAAGACTCTGATGATTTCATAGAGGAAGAGTTGGAGAATCGGGACTACTACACAGAGAAAAATGTGTTTTGGGTACCGCCGGCGGCTCGTTGGAAGTATATACAGGATAACATTCGTCTTTCTCTTGGTTCTGCACTTCCTTTGGGTGGTGAGTTCAAGGGTGCAGGGAAGATGCTCGATGATACGATGGAGTTGATAGAAAAGGAAAATCCTAAGCTCAAACGTATCCTCAACAAAAATTATGCACAGCTACAGATAGAGCAGAACAAACTGGCAGACCTGCTTGACCTTATAGCAACTATCCCCTTCTCGCACGATACACTCAAGGCTAAAGATATACTCGGTCATGTCTATGAGTATTTCCTTGGTCAGTTCGCAGCAGCAGAGGGTAAGAAAGGTGGGCAGTTTTATACGCCTAAGTCTATCGTAAATCTTCTTGTGGAGTTGGTGGAGCCATACAAGGGTAGAGTCTATGACCCTGCTATGGGTTCGGGTGGGTTTTTTATATCAAGCGAAAAGTTCATAGAAGAGCATAGCGGTAAGATCAAAGACATCTCTGTCTATGGGCAAGAGTCCAACCCTACGACTTGGCGACTGGCGGCGATGAATATGGCGATCCGGGGGATAGACTTCGACTTCGGGAAAGAACCGGGTGATACTTTCACCAAAGACCAGCATCCTGACCTGAGAGCTGACTTCGTACTGGCAAACCCACCGTTCAACCAAGATGAGTGGTGGGATGGTAGCTTAGAGGGTGATGCCAGATGGAAGTACGGTACACCTCCAAAAGGTAACGGTAACTACGCTTGGATGTCCCACATGCTACATCATACCTCACCAAAGGGTGTGGTAGGTCTTGTCCTTGCCAATGGTTCGCTCAGTACCACAACCAGTGGAGAGAAAGAGATACGAGAAGCCATCATCAAGGCTGACTTGGTGGAAGCCATAGTTGCATTGCCCTCACAACTCTTTGCCAATACACAGATACCTGCCTGCATATGGGTACTCAACAAGAACAAGGCACAAAAAGGCAAGACCCTATTCATAGATGCCAGAGAAGTGGGACATATGCTCGACCGAAAGCAGAAGGAATTTTCTGATGAGGATATCAAGGGTGTAGCCGAAACTTTCCATAAGTTCAGGTCTGCTGAGGGGTATAAAGATGTGGCAGGTGAGTTTTACGCTGCTGCTATTGAAGAGATAGGTAAACAAGACTACATCTTAACTCCGGGACGATATGTGGGTGTGGCTGAAGAGGAAGATGACGGTGTGCCGTTTGGTGAGAAGATGACAGCACTGACAGCTACATTGGGTGAACAGTTTGAGGAGTCGGCTAGGTTGGAGAGTGAGATAAAGAAGAATTTGTTGGGGCTTGGGTATGCAGTATGAATGAAATAATCACAATAGATAATCAAATAATTCAAGATAAAATCTTTACGATCCGTGGCTTACAAGTGATGTTGGATAGGGATCTGGCTGAGCTTTATGGAGTTGAGCCAAAGAGATTGAATGAGCAGGTAAAAAGAAATATCGATAGATTTCCAGACAGGTTCATGTTTCAGTTGACAAAAGAAGAGAAATATGAGCTGGTCGCAAATTGCGACCGCCTTCAGACGCTCAAGTTCTCAACAGTAAATCCTTATGTTTTTACAGAACAGGGTACTTCAATGCTAAGTGCTGTACTAAAGAGTAAAACAGCTGTTTCTGTAAGTATAATGATCATGGATAGTTTTGTCAATATGAGAAAATTTATCGCAGCCAATAGTGAACTTCTTCAGAGAATAGAGATCTTCGAAAAACGGCAGATAGGGTATGAGCTAAAAAGTGATGAAAAGTTTGAAAAACTCTTCTCTGCTCTTGAGGACAAGAGTATTAAGCCAACTCAAGGCATTTTTTATGATGGGCAGATTTTTGATGCATATGTTTTTGTTAATGACCTTATCAAAAATACCAAGCACTCCATTGTACTCATAGATAATTACATAGATGAAAGCGTATTGACTCTTTTTAGTAAAAATGAAAAAATCGAGTATCTCATCTATACACGCTCCATCTCAAAACAACTCAAACTGGATATAGAAAAGTATAGCAGTCAGTATGGAAATTTGACGGTGAAAATACTCAAAGAGAGTCATGACAGGTTTATCATCGTGGACAAAAAGAAGCTATACCACATAGGAGCAAGCCTGAAAGATCTGGGCAAAAAGTGGTTTGCTTTTTCTGTGATCGCGAATGAGCTTGATGGGATTTTAGCTAGACTGGAGAGTGATGATGCATAGCGAGATCAAGAAGAACTTGTTGGGGCTTGGGTATGAAGTCTAAATCTGGGACATATAAACTATTAGAGTTATGTGATATTAGTTCGAGCAAAAGAATTTTTCAAAAGGAATATGTCAATCTTGGGATACCATTTTTTAGATCTAAAGAAATAATCGATAAAGCTCACGGTACATTTAAAAGTCAAGATTTACTATATATCAGTCACGAAAGATATGAGGAAATTAAAAGTAAATTTCCTGTTCCTCAAGCTGGTGAAATGCTTTTAAGTTCAGTTGGAAATAGATCAGGTATCCCATATGTTATAAAAGAGAATGATGGAGAGTTTTATTTTAAGGATGGAAACCTAATATGGTTTAAGGAGTTTGATAATTTAGACAGCAATTACTTATCCTATTGGATTAAGTCTCGAAAAGGTCAGAGCATTTTGAATGGAATAATGATAGGTTCTGCACAAAAGGCATTGACAATTAGCGGTATTCAAAATTTAGAAATTACAATCCCACCTCTTCCAACCCAAAAGAAAATAGCCCACATCCTCTCAACCCTAGACAACAAAATAGAACTCAACCGCAAGATGAACCAGACACTAGAAGAGATGGCTCAGGCACTTTTCAAGTCTTGGTTTGTGGATTTTGACCCTGTGCATCTGAAGGCTAGATACAAGAGTGAAGAGGAGCTAGAAGCAGGAGCCAAAGAGCTTGGTATATCTAAAGAGATACTGGAGCTGTTTCCTAGTGAGTTTGTGGAGAGTGAGATGGGGATGATTCCGTTGGGGTGGGAAGTTGTTAAGATTGAAAATATATTAAAACGCTATCGTGCACCTAAGAGATATAAAAAAGATGCGGTTAAAAGCTATGGTAAAACAATTGTATTGGAGCAGGGAGCAGATATTATTCTTGGATACCATGATGATATTGGGGAATTTGAAGCTACATCGGAAGAACCAATGTTTATATTTGGTGATCATACTTGCGTTATGAAGTTAAGCACCAAGCCTTTTTCAATATCAGAAAATGTAATCCCCTTGTCGGGCTCTATTAGAAATGGATATTGGACATATTATGCTACATATGGTCAACAAGCTTTTCAAGAGTATAGAAGACATTGGTCTGAGTTGACAGTTAGAGATACTGTCTTAGCAGATGAAGATATATGTAATTTTTTTGCTAAACAGGTGCAACCATTGATTCTCAAAATAGAACAAAATATCTTAGAGAATAATGAGCTGGTGATGACAAGAGACACACTCCTCCCCAAACTTCTATCGAGTGAGTTGGATGTGTCAGAGGTAGAGATATGAATGGGGCAGCGACTTCAGTCGATGATGAATGGCAACAGGTGTTGTTTTATGCGACTGAAGTCGCATCCCCTAACATCTTTGGGGCAGAGACTTTAGTCGCTGATAAATGGCAGTGGGTGTTGATCTGTGCGACTGAAGTCGCATCCCCAGATGTACTTCGGAGTGGCTATGAATAAAAAGCGTAATCTTCCACATATTGACCTAGTTGGCTACTATCAATTTGTTACTTTCCGTACACATGATAGTATTGATGATTTTTTGAAACGCATATCGGAAGAGGATATATCTAGCTCTTTAAAGCAATATAAAGCAGATGAATATCTTGATAGATCATTCGAGGGTGCCTACTTGGAAGGTGAGGTATTACAATGGCTTAAAAGTTTTTTGTTTTTAAAGGATGAGGTACTGTATAATTTGGTGGCATTTAGTATTATGCCCAATCATCTGCATCTGCTTTTTAAACAAAAAGAGGAGATTACAAAGACGATCAAAATCATCAAGGGAGCCAGTGCTTTTGGGATAAATAAAATACTCAACAAGAAAGGTTCCTTGTGGGAAAAAGGATATTTCGATAAAGGAATACGAGATCAAGCACATTTTGATATAGTGTATAGTTATATTGCAAATAATGCTGTAAAGGCGAACTTAGCAGATGCAGAGGATAGGTTTTATGGAGTATATGGATGATGTGTTCTGTGAGGTATGTTTTGTACGCGACTGAAGTCTCGTCCCCGAGAGGGGCAGCGACTTCAGTCGCTGAGAAATGCAAAAGAGCAGTTGTATATGCGACTGAAGTCGCATCCCCAAGTAGCGACTTTAGTCGCTGTTGAATGGCAGAGAATACTGATTTATGCGACTGAAGTCGCATCTCCGAAGAGAGAATATTATGTGTATTAAGGAGAATTAGATGGCACTCCCAATTAACATCCACGAACTCATCCACGGCTCCACAGTAGAGTGGGAACGCATAGAGTTCAAAGAAGGCTGGAACCCTGAGATCATCCTTCACACCATCTGTGCCTTTGCCAATGATATGAACAACTGGGGCGGTGGGTATCTCATCATCGGGATAGCTGAAGAGAACGGTCGTGCTGTACTTCCACCTAAAGGCATAGACATAGACGATCTGGACAAAATGCAACAAGACCTGCATCAACTTTGTCACAAGATAGTCCCTGCCTATACACCCGTAGTAGCCCCATACGAGATAGAAGGTAAACATATCTTGGTAGTATGGGTACCAGGCGGAGAGACCAGACCCTACAAAGCAGCAAGAAATCTCTCTAAGGGCGCAGAGAAGCTTTACTATGTAAGACGCATGTCCTCTACTGCCAAAGCAAACGAGCAGGAAGAACAACAACTTATGCGATTGGCGGCAAAGACACCATTTGATGACCGTATCAACCATCATGCAAGCATTGGCGATCTATCATTGGCTGAGATTCGTATGTTTTTGCAAGATGTGAAGAGTGATCTGTTCCATAGTGCCTTAAGCATGGAGTTTGAAGATCTTCTTAGAGTGATGCAAATAGCCCGTGGAGCCAATGAAGATTTGAGACCTGTCAATGTCGGACTGCTCTTTTTTAGTGAAGATGTAGAGAAGTTCTTCCCCTATACACGCATTGAAGTAAACATTTACCATGATGACATTGGCGATAGCTTTACAGAGAAAGTTTTTAAAGGGGCTATACATCAACAACTAAAAAAAGCACTCTCCTACATTAAAGCCCAAGTGATAGTAGAGCATGTCCAAAAAGTAGAAGGACAGGCAGAGGCGATCCGCTTTTACAACTACCCTTTTCAGGCAGTCGAAGAGGCACTTGCCAATGCTGTGTATCATAAGAACTATGAGGAGAGAGAACCCATAGAAGTCAATGTTCGACTTGACAAGATAGAGATACTCTCTCATGGTGGGGCAATGCCACCTATTAGCCCAGATGATTTCAAGAAAGAACGGATTATAAGCAGGAAATATTTGAACCGTCGGATCGGGGATTTTCTCAAAGAGTTGCATCTTACAGAAGGGAAAGGTACAGGGATACCTAAGATCAGAAGAGCCATGAAGAACAATGGTTCGGATGAGCCTGTGTTTGAGACAGATGATGCTCGGAGTTATTTTTTGACTGTATTGCCTGTGAAACCGCTCAGTGTTACGGTTACGCCAGAGACCATCACTATTCCGGCGGATACTATGGTAAAACCGCCGGAAAACCGCCGGATACCGCCGGATACTACAACTCAAGAGCGAAGAGTATTGGAATACATCATGGAGCATGTATCAATTACATCTAAGGTAGCAGAAGAGTTGCTAGGACTAAAAGAGAGAAGAACTAGAGAGTTATTGAGTGAGATGGTGCAAAAAAATCTTATAGTCAAACAAGGGAAAGCAAGAAGTACACATTATCTGTTAGGGGAAGGTATATGATTAACGAAGACCAAGTAGAACAGTTAGCCATAGAGTGGTTCAAAGAGCTAGGGTACGACTACCTACACGGCTACGACATCGCACCCGACAGCACTACACCTGAGCGTAACAATTACCAAGAAGTTTTACTCTCCAGCAGACTCCATGCCGCACTTACTAAACTAAACCCTACCCTACCATTAACTGCCATAGACGAAGCAGTACATCTACTACAAAAGCCGCAACACACCACCCTCACACAAAACAACAGAGCCTTTCACAAGATGCTGTTACAAGGTATCTCCGTAGAGGTAAAAGGTGAAAATGTGACCAAGGGTGATGTAGTGAAGATCATAGACTTTCAGAACCCTGAGCATAACGACTTCTTGGTGGTTAATCAGTTTACCATCAAAGGGTCAAAGGGGAACCGACGACCTGATCTTATAGTATTTATCAACGGACTACCACCCATCTCTGTCATAGAGCTAAAGAACCCAGCAGATGAGAACGCCGACATCTTCAAAGCATACAATCAACTACAAACTTACAAAGATGAAGTAGAAGACCTCTTTGTTTACAACGAAGCATTGGTCATCTCTGATGGCATCAATGCAAGAGTGGGTTCACTTACGGCTACCGATGAACGATATATGTATTGGCGTACCATAAAAGATGAGACGGACAGACCACTATTAGAATATGAGCTGGATACGCTCATCAAAGGCTTTTTTAGCAAAGAACATTTACTGGACTACATACAGAATTTTGTACTCTTTGAAGATGACGGTAAGAAGATCATTAAGAAGATAGCAGGGTACCATCAGTTTCACGCTGCGAGAGAAGCCATAGACTCAGTGATGGAAGCATCTCTTAGTTGTTCAAGATGTGGTGGTGTGGTATGGCATACACAAGGGTCTGGGAAGTCTATCTCGATGGCATGTTTCGCAGGGAAGCTGACCAAACAGCCTGAGATGAAGAACCCGACACTGCTCATAGTCACAGATAGAAATGACTTGGACGGTCAACTTTTTGCTACTTTTTCAAGTGCCAAGATGCTACTGGGGCAAGAACCTGTGCAGATAGACTCTGTGGCAGACCTGCGAGAGACACTAGAGAATAAACCCTCAGGCGGTATCATCTTTACCACTATACAGAAGTTTTCACTTAAAAAAGAAGAGAGTAAGTTTCCTGTGCTAAGTGAGAGAGACAACATTGTCGTGATAGCAGACGAAGCACACCGTTCACAATACGGATTTGATGCCATGCTGGACAAAGAGAGCGGTCAGTTCAAGTATGGCTATGCACAGCATTTAAGAGATGCCATCCCTAACGCTACATTTATCGGATTTACAGGTACACCTATAGAGAGTGAAGACAAAGATACCAGAGCAGTATTTGGTGACTATATCTCCGTGTATGACATAGAAGATGCTGTTGCAGACGGTGCAACGGTACCCATCTACTATGAAAGCAGACTTGCCAAACTTGACTTGGATGCAGAGGTACTCAAAGAGATAGATGATGATGTAGGTGACTTGGTAGAGGGTGAGGAGCAGTCAGATAGAGAGAAGTTTAAGAGCAAGTGGAGTGCTTTGGAAAAACTGGTAGGCTCTAAAGCAAGAATAGAGCAGATAGCCAGAGACTTGGTAGAGCATTTTGAAGAGAGAACAGCAGTCATCGAAGGGAAAGGGATGATCGTGGCTATGAGTAGACAAATAGCTGTTGAACTCTATGATGCCATCACTGCATTAAGACCGCAGTGGGACAGCGAAGACCCTAAACAGGGTAATATCAAAATTATCATGACAGGCTCTGCCTCTGATGATGCGAATATGCAAAAGCATCTCTACAGTAAGCAGGTCAAAAAAGAGATAGAGAAGCGGTTTAAAGATCCGGAAGACGAGTTGAAGTTGGTCATCGTTAGAGATATGTGGCTCACTGGCTTTGATGCTCCAAGCGTGCATACCATGTATGTAGATAAACCGATGCGGTCACATAATCTTATGCAAGCGATTGCCAGAGTGAACCGTGTATTCAAAGACAAAAAAGGCGGACTGGTCGTTGACTATATCGGTATCGCCAATGAACTCAAACATGCCCTCAAGACTTATACCCATGCAGGTGGTAAGGGTACGGGAACTATAGACACGGCAGAAGCATTGGCTGAGATGCTAAAACGTTTGGAGATAGTACAGAACCTCTACCATGGTTTTGATTATTCAAAGTTTATGACAGAAGCACATAGGTTACTCGCCCCTGCTGCAAATCATATCTTGGGACTTGAAGATGGTAAGAAGCGTTATATGGATGAAGTGTTGGCGTTGACAAAAGCCTTTTCTCTTTGTGGTACACTCGACGGGGCTAAAGTCCATAAAGAGGAGATAGCATTCTTTCAGGCAGTCAAAGCCATTATCCAGAAGTCAGAGAAAAAAACGGGAAAAAAGGATGATCCAAATAAAGCTATCAAGCAGATCATAGACAATGCGGTGGTGTCAGAGTGTGTGGAAGATATATTTTCTCTGGTAGGACTGGACAAACCGAACATCGGGATACTCTCTGATGAGTTCTTGGAAGATGTAGCCCATATGGAACATAAGAACTTGGCAGTGAAACTACTTGAACGCCTGCTAAAAGATGAGATCAAAGCCAAGACCAGAACCAATGTCGTACAAGAGAAGAAGTTCAGCGACAGACTGCAAGCAACACTGACCCAGTACCATAACAGAGCCATAGAGACTGCCAAGGTCATAGAAGAGCTTATACAGATGGCTAAAGACTTTGCAGAGGCTAGCAAACATGGAGAAGAGCTGGGGCTTAACTTTGATGAGTTGGCATTTTATGATGCACTGGCAGAGAATGAGTCCGCCATGAGAGAGATGGGTGATGAGATACTTAAAAATATCGCCATTGAGCTTACCAAGAAGTTACGTAACAGCGTGAGTGTGGACTGGCAGAAAAGAGAAAGTGTGCGGGCAAAGATGAGGAATATGATACGTATTATTCTAAGACGATATAAGTATCCACCGGATCAACAACTAGAAGCTATCAAGATGGTAATGAAACAGGCGGAGGTATTGAGTGATGAGTGGAGTCAGGAAGAATATGTTAGCACCCTTTCAAAAGGCTATGGTATAAATAATGATTATGAACCTGGCCTGATGGCCGCAGAGCCAAAATTTAAGTATGGAAAAAAAGATAAATGAATTTTTATGAAAAAGAGCTGGAGGCACTGAAGAGGGCAGGACGATTTCGTGAACGAAAACTCTTTTCTGAGGATCTTATCGATCTCGCTTCCAATGATTATCTGGGATTGGCAGAGAAGTATTCCCAGTTTCAAAAAGCGGTCACTTTGATGGAAGAGTATCAGAGCTTTGCACCCAAAGCGAGTATGCTGGTCAATGGTTATCATGAGATTCATCGTCATTTTGAAGAGACACTGGCAGAGCTGAATGGGTTTGACGAGGGATTGGTTGTAGGGAGTGGATTTTTGGCAAATCTCTCTCTGATCGAATCTCTGGTACGCAAAGGCGACAGGCTCTTTATGGACGCGGAATATCATGCCAGTGGGGTGATGGCTTCGCAGCTTTTAGGTGACAGAGTGATGTTTTTCCGCCACAATGATGCAAATGATCTTTTGGCAAAACTGCAGCAGTATGGCGGCAGGCGGAATATCATCGCTGTAGAGGGAGTCTACTCGATGAGTGGTGAACTCTGCAACCGTGATATATTTGATGTGGCAGGGCAGAAAGAGGCACTTCTGATCGTAGATGAAGCACACAGTTCAGGAGTTGTCGGGAAGAACCTTTTGGGTATTTACGAACACTATGGAATCACTGTCGCCCCCAATCACATCAAGATGGGAACACTGGGAAAAGCCTATGGAAGCTACGGTGCCTACATATTGGCAAGTAAAGAGATCATCTCCTTCCTGGTGAATCGTGCCAAGCCGGTGATCTATTCGACGGCACCTTCTGTCTTTGATACGGCACTGGCACTGGTCAATGTAAAGCATGTGGCAAAAAAGGCTGAAAAATATTATAGTAAGATTTTAGAGCACCAAAAGCTGGTTGAAGAGCATCTTGGTATCAAGACACCTTCTTTGATCGTCGCCTTGAAACAGTCCGGCAATGCTGAAGTGATACAGCTTCAGAAAAAACTGATGAAGCAGGGGTTTCTGGTCGGTGCTATCCGGCAGCCGACAGTGAGTCAGCCGATCATCCGACTGATCCCGCGATTGGGTGTCTCCTCCAAACATTTGGGCAAAGTACTCAAAGCCATCGTAAGTGAAGCGCCATGATCTGCCGTAATCTTGTGATCGAATATGAAGAGAAGAGACTGGTAGATATCTCTTTTGAGATCAGGAAGTCTCTGGCACTGGTAGGGCAGAGCGGCAGTGGAAAGTCATTGACGCTTAAAGCGCTATTGGGTCTGCTGTCGTCCAATCTGAAAGGGAGTATGGAGGTCGAGAGTTCTTTTGAACTTATCCCCGGAAAGACACTCGCTTTTGTCCCTCAAAATGCCTTTACAGCACTCTCACCTATGACGAGAATAAGAGACCAATGGCTCAATCCTATGGAGGAGGCTGGTGAACTATTTGATTTTCTTGGGTTGGAACGATCACTGATCAATCGTTTTCCCAGTGAGCTCAGCGGCGGCCAGCTTCAGCGTGTCGTTATGGCAATGGCACTGGGTTCCAGACCCAAACTGGTACTACTGGATGAACCGACTACTGCACTTGATCCTCTACTCCGGGAGGAAATGGTCAAAATCTTGGTACAATTACAGGAGAAGTTCGGCTTTCTGATGCTCTTTGTGACCCATGATATCAAAGTGGCAGAGAAACTCTGTCAAGATATTGTGGTCTTAAAAGACGGTGTCGTTGTCGAGGAGGGAAGTGCTCGGGAGATTCTGGCACATCCGAAGGAGGCTTATACGAAGCAATTAATTGAGGCAAGCTTTGCCAATAGGGAGTTTAGAGAGTGATAAATGGATTGATCAAGGGTTCTATCATCCTTTTTATGATTTTTGTGATCGCTCTGATCGCAGCCTTTATCTACGCCTATGAAGAGGTGAAGCTGGATGCTGATAAGCTGATCAACTATAAACCTGAGATTTCCAGTGTAATTCTGGATAGAAACGGTGAGCAGCTGGCCTATGTTTTCAAAAAAAGACACCGGCTTTATGCCCGCTATGATGAACTGCCCGGCTATCTGGTCGAAGCGTTGGTGGCAGTGGAAGATACACGATTTTTTGAACATCCGGGTGTGAATCCTGATGCGATTGTCCGTGCTATAGTCACGGATCTGAAAGCCGGAAAGTTTGTGGAGGGGGGAAGTACTCTTACACAACAGCTGATCAAGAATAAGTTGCTCAGTAATGAGAAAAAGCTTGCCAGAAAACTCAAAGAGGCGATCCTGGCGCTTAAAATTGAACATGAATTGACCAAAGAGGAGATCCTCGAGCGCTACCTCAATGAAATATTCTTCGGTAACGGTTATTATGGGATCAAAACTGCATCAAAAGGCTATTTTCATAAAGATCTGGGTGAATTGACACTCAAGGAGTCTGCCATTCTGGTAGGGCTTCCCAATGCGCCAAGTTATCTCAACCCGGTAAAGCACTATAAGCGTTCTCTCGCACGTGCAAACAGTGTCCTGTTTCGGATGAAAAGTATCGGATGGGTCACTGAAAGTGAGTATATCAAGGCGATCAAAGAGACCCCTAAAGTCTACAAAACAACCCTGACACAGAATATCGCCCCCTATATTGTGGATGAGGTCAAGAGACGCTTTAAGGGGAAGCTGGGAGATATCCGCACAGGCGGCTATCAGATTTATACCACGGTAGATATGAAGCAGCAGAAGATAGCGAGAGAAGCGGTTACACACGCTTACAAAAAGGCACTGAAGCACTACAAAGAGAAGCCTGCCAATTCAACCCTGAATGCTGCGATGGTGGCCGTAGAGAGTAAGACGGGAGATATTCTTGCGATGGTTGGAGGGGTGGATTATAAAAAGAGTGCATTCAACAGGATTACACAGACGAAGCGGCAACCCGGTTCTGCCTTTAAGCCCTTTATCTATCAGACTGCATTGGATATGGGGTATAACCCTGCAAGTAAACTGACAGATCTTGCCAGAACATTCCAGTATTATAAAAATGGTGAACGAGTGATCTGGTCTCCGAAGAATTATGAAGGGGATTTTAAAGGCTTTATCCGATTGCGGGAAGCGCTGGTCCATTCACGCAATCTAGCGACAGTCAATCTGGTCTATGATATCGGCGTCAGTACGATTCGAAAAAGATTGGAACTGCTGGATGTGCCGCATATTCCCAGAGATATGTCTATTTCCCTTGGAAACCTTGGACTGAGTCCGCTGAAGATGGCACAGATCTTTTCGGTCTTTGCCAATTACGGCCATATGATCGAACCGCGATTGGTGAACAAGATCATCTCCAAAGAGGGTGCCGTAATTTATGCAACGCGTCCCAAGGAGATCGTGGATTTTACCAAGCCGGAGCAGGCTTATCTGATGACAGATATCCTTAAAGATGTAGTAAAGCGCGGTACAGGAAAACGTGCACAGGTAGAAGGAATTGAATTGGCAGGGAAAACCGGAACGACCAATGACAATGTTGATGCATGGTTCTGCGGCTACTCTCCGACGATTGAAACCATTGTCTGGTTTGGGCGCGATGATAATCGTCGTATTGGAAAGAAAGCTACAGGCGGAGTATTGGCTGCACCTGCCTTTGCTTACTATTATAAAAATCTGATTGAACTCTATCCCGAAACACCACGAATATTTGAAAAGCCTGATGGCGTTTTCGAAGGGGAGACTGATGGGATCACTGAGTTCTATACAGCGATTTCCCCTCTGCCCAAAGCAGCAGCTACTCTGGCAGAAGAAGAGCGATCGAAATATGAGCGTATGCTTGAGGATGAGAAATATATCATGGAGGATGAGAATATCGATCCTGTTGAGCCTATGGATGATTTTCAGCCTGAAGAGCCTGTTACGGACGACTTTTATCAGCAAGAAGAGTTTGTTGACACAATTGATTCGGGGCAGGACCAGAGTATGGATAGTATTCTTGATCTATTTGGAGAGACAGGCAGCACAACGGAAAAAAGCAAAACAACATCTGAAGATGAAACAATGCCGGATTGGATAGATGATGGGATCGTACTGGAGATACCGAGCGAAAAAGAGGAGGACGAAACCGTCACAGATGACCTGTCCCCTTTTACAGAGAAACCGCAAATTAAAGAAAAAGAGAGCGTGTCGCCCGACAGTGAAGTGATATCGGATGACCTGTTCGAGCCCAAAGTAAAACCTCCTGCCGAAGAGATGGAGAGCACTCCTCCTGAGATTGAAGTAACACCGCAGGATCCGCTTCATCCCGGAGCAAAACCGCCGGTTCCCACCGTCAGCGAAGAGAGCGGAGCACTCTTCTAGCCAATGAGCCAACCCCAGATCATTTTTATTGTTGACCCCATGTGTTCCTGGTGCTGGGGGTTTGCCCCGGTGATCGAACAGTTGTGTTCTGTTTATGGTGAAAAGTATCATATTTCTCTTGTCATGGGTGGTTTGCGAACAAAGGGCGAAATGCCCTGGAATGAAACATCAAAATCTTATCTCAAAGGACATTGGGAGCAGGTGGCACTGCGGACACGACAGCCTTTTTCGAACCGGCTTTTTGAAAAAGAGTATTTTGAGTATGATACTTATCCGGCATGTAAAGCTGTTATAACAGTCCGGGAGCTATATGGAGACAAGAAGAGTTTCATCTATCTTTATGCGCTTCAGGAAGCTTTCTATCGTGATGGCAGGGATATTACGGATAAAGCAGTTCTCTGTAGCTGTCTTACCGTTATAGGGGAGGATGAAGAAGCTTTTTTACAATTTTATAAGAGCGAACGGGCAGAGTTGCTGATGCAGCATGATTTTTCCAAAGCCCGATCGATGGGTGCCAATTCATTTCCTTCTGTTGTCATTATTGATGAAGATGGACATATGATATGCCTAAAAGGGTATCGAAGTTTTGAAGAGATGAAAGAGATATTGTTGCCTGGTTGGGCAAAAAAGGAAAACAATGCCCAAAAGTAAATGTTTTCGGACATATGCCCGAAAAGTTTAGCAGGAGTAGGTGGTGTAAAACTCATATCCTGTTGGCCTGGCTTCGTCTGGGTGTACATGGGATGCAAACATATATTGTCTATATGTTGTGATAAACTCATCACTCATGACAGGTCTGAGGAACCCAAAGTCTCCCCTGAGGCCTTCTAGCGACTCTCTGAGTGTTCTGGGCATTTGCGGAATGTCTTTCTCTTTGATCTCATCAAGAGTCAGTTCAAAGAGGTCGATATCCATAGGTCCTACTGGTACAGATTGCTGTTTGATACCATCAATTCCTGCCAGCATCAATACGGCAAAACAGAGGTAGGGGCAGGCTGTTGAGTCTGGGAATCTAGTCTCGATCCTAGTAGCCATCTCACCAGCACCATAAGGGATACGGCAGGCGGCAGAACGGTTTTGACTAGAGTAAGTCAGGATACTTGGTGCTTCAAATCCAGGGACAAGTCTCTTGTAGGAGTTTGTGCTCGGATTGGTAAATGCAGACACTGCTGCAGAGTGATTAAAGATACCGCCCAGGTAATGAAGTGCTGTTTGGCTAAGATTTGCATATTCACCCTCTTTATAGAAGAGGTTTTTGCCATCTCTCCAGATTGATTGGTGCACATGCATACCGTTACCATTATCACCATAAAGCGGTTTTGGCATAAAGGTAGCGGTTTTACCATTGAGGTGCGCCACCATCTTGACAACATATTTGTACTTCTGTACATTGTCTGCTGCTTCGATCATATCACCGAACTTGATACCGATTTCACCCTGGGCCTGTGCCACTTCGTGGTGACCCAGCATTACTGTAAGTCCTACCTCTTCCATGATTTGCATCATTTCCGCACGAAGATCTACCATTGAATCTGTTGGCATAGTTGGGAAATAACCACCTTTTGTTCCTGGCCTGTGACCCATGTTGCCCATCTCTCCATATGAAGTAGAGGCGTTCCACTCTCCCTCTTCTGAATCAACCCTATAACCTGTTTCGTTAATTCCTGACCAGATTTGGACATTGTCAAAGATGAAAAATTCATTTTCCGGACCGAAAAATGCTTCGTCACCTATGCCTTCCGCTTCCATATAGGCAAGTGTTTTTTTGGCGATAGATCTTGGACATCTCTCATAAAGGTCACCTTTGTAAATATCAAAAACATCGCAGAACACTATAATGGTACTGTCTGCCGTAAATGGATCAAGAAATGCAGTGGGAACATCAGGCTTTAGCAGCATATCAGATTTGTTGATCGGTTGCCAGTTTTCAATAGAAGAACCATCAAACGGAAGACCGGCTTCAAGCATTTCAGCAGGTACAGCACTCATGCGGTAAGAGATATGGTGCCATATACCTTTGATATCCGTAAATCTAAAATCTACAAACTCTACCTCGTTTGCTTCGCAGTATTTATAAAACTCATCTACATTATTGACAAATTTGCCCATGTATTCTCCTAGTTAAAAATTTTTATCTTTATATTATAGCCACTAATAAATTAGTTACTTTAAACTTTGTGCCTAAAAAATAATCAATTCTCTATCGCGCTGTTCAAAAGTAACAGCTTTTGTATATCCAACCTCTTTGGCAAGTGCTACCGCCTTCTCATAGCCAAATCCGATCTGATCAACGGCGTGGGCATCAGAGGAGAAGGTGATGGATATATCCAGGGCATAAGCCTCTTCAAGAAGCATTTTGGAGGGATAAATTTCGGCAACTGGCTTGCGGAGTCCAGCGGTATTGAGTTCCAGTACCATATTGGATTTTTTGATCGCCATAAGTGCATCCTTGGCTATAAGTCTCACATCTTTGGCAGGCATGAATTTAAAGACTTTGATCAGATCTAGATGCCCTACGATATCAAAGAGCCCTGTTTTTGCCATCGCTTCAGTGGTATCAAAGTAGGCCTGCCAAATTTCATCGATATCACGATCTTTGTATCCGCCGATAAATTCGGGATTGTCAAAACTCCACTTGTCAATAAAGTGAACCGAGCCGATCAGGTAATCAACGCTGGCATTGAGGACGCGCTCATCCATATATCCCGGAAGATAGTCGACTTCATAACCCAGCAGGATTTTGATCTGCTCTTTATAGCGCTCTCCAGCGCTGAGCACATCAGAAGTATACGCATCCATCTCTTCAAAACAGAGCCGATACTCAGGATCGAAATCCATTGGTGCATGTTCACTGAACCCGTAAATATTGATACCCAGCTCTATTGCCTTTTGGACATATTCATCGACAGTTCCTTCGGCATGATTGCAACGTATTGTGTGGTTGTGCAAATCTATTCTCATGGTTCTCTAGCTCTTTTTTACTACTATTATAGTAAAATATCACCTAAAATCAAGGCAAAGGCTTTTATGCATAAGGTAGAACTACTTGCTCCCGCAGGCAATCTTGAAAAACTGAAGATCGCACTCAACTACGGGGCAGATGCCGTTTATGGCGGTACCAGTACATTTTCATTGCGTATTCGTTCGGGAAAAGAGTTTGATATGGACTCTTTTAAAGAGGGGATCGACTATGCCCATGATCGGGGCAAAAAGGTTTATGTCACGATCAATAGTTTCCCCTTTAATTCTCAACTCAGGCTTTACAAGAACCATATTGCAAAGATGGCAGAGTTGAAGCCTGACGCACTCATCATCTCCAGTCCCGGGATAGTGAAAATGGCTTCCAGGATAGCACCGGATATACCACTGCATCTCTCTACACAAGCCAATGTGATGAATGCACTGGATGCACAGGTTTATTATGACCTGGGTGTACAGCGTATTATCGCGGCCCGTGAGATAAGCCTGAAAGACTGTGAAGCGATTAAACAGGTCATCCCAGCGTTAGAACTCGAAATTTTTGTACATGGGTCCATGTGTTTTGCCTACAGCGGACGCTGCCTGATCTCTGCTTTGCAAAAAGGAAGAGTACCCAATCGTGGATCCTGTGCCAATGACTGCCGTTTTCCTTACGAGATCTATGCCCATAACCCGGAGACCAATACAACCTTTAGACTCGAAGAAGAGAGTGAAGTGGGTACTTATATCATGAATGCCAAAGATATGAATATGGCATCCCATATCGATGAGATACTGGCTTCAGGGGTGATCGATTCACTCAAAATCGAGGGGCGTACCAAATCACCCTACTATGCAGGAGTCGTGACCAAGGCATACCGTCATGCGATAGATGATTATTATGCCGGAGACTTTGATGAAAAGCGTTACCAGGCAGAACTCAACACGACGCAAAATAGAGGATTTACCGATGCCTATCTGATCTCGCGTCCTTTTGAAAAAAATGATACCCAATCACAGGGATTTACCATCCAGAACGGTACACATCAAGTCGCCGCTCTCGTCAGTGAAGATGGAAAAACCTGGAAATGCAAAGACAAGACCTGCCTGGGCGATAGCGTAGAGGTCGTGCTCCCGGTAGGTGCTAAGGTGGATTTGGTAGATAATGAATATGGAACAATAGATGAAGTGGCAGGACGGTATTGGCTGACGTTTAAAAAGATAGTTTCACTCACAGGAAAAGAGTTTGACTGTATCCATAGTGGTGATCTCAATGATATCATTTTGCCTACCACTCTGCCGGGATATACGATCCTCAGGCGTGGTATAGATGAAGCATTGATCAAAAAAGGGTTGGTTGAAGCAGAAGGCAGCGGCTGTTCCGACTAAGAAAAAATATAAAATTAAAAACAAGGAGTGTAAATGAAATTTGTATCGATCGTAATTGGAAGTAAAAGTGACTATGAGGTGATGAAAGAGTGTGCAACCACACTGGAAAAGTTCGGAGTACCGTATGAGTTGATCATCTCTTCGGCGCATAGAAGCCCGGAGAGAACCAAAAAATATATTGCAGCAGCAGAAGAGAAGGGTGCACAGCTTTTTATCGCAGCAGCCGGTATGGCAGCCCATCTGGCAGGTGCTTTGGCAGGAACGACGACCAAACCGGTCATCGGAGTGCCGATGGCAAGTGGGGAACTCAGAGGGGAAGATGCGCTATTGAGTACCGTGATGATGCCTGCAGGGATGCCGGTAGCAACCGTAGCGATCGGCAAGGCAGGCGCGATCAATTCAGCTTACCTGGCGATACAGATCATGGCATTGGGTGATGATGAGTTGAAGATCAAACTTCAGGAAGACCGTATCTCCAAAGCGAAAAAAGTGGAGCTTGACTCGAGTGAGATCGAAGTAATCCTTTAAATGAATAATTTTTGTTGGCTTTTCCGGGAAAAGCTTATTATTTAAAATATCGAGGTAAATTGATGGAAGCAAAAAAGAAGCAGAAGTCTGTTGTTCTATTTACATCCCCTTCGTGTGTCTGGTGCACCAGGGCGAAGAATTATTTTCGCCAGAACAGCATTAAATTCAAAACGATCGATATCAGCAAAGACAGTCGGGCTGCCAAGGATTGTGAGCAGCACGGCTGTCGGGGTGTGCCGGTAGTATTGGTCGGAGGATCACAGTGGATTTGCGGGTTTGATCAGCCTAAAGTAGAAAAAGCATTAGGGATAAAATAGATGAATAAAGACGTAATTACTTTCAGCGAACTACTTCTCAAGCTACAGCAGTTCTGGGCAGAGCAGGGATGCAATATCGTGCAGCCTTATGATATCCCTGCGGGTGCGGGGACTTTTCACCCGGCGACACTGCTGCGGAGTCTTGACAGCAGGCCATGGAGTGCAGCCTATGTGGCACCAAGCAGAAGACCGACTGACGGACGCTACGGGGAGAATCCCAACAGACTGGGCGCCTACTATCAGTTTCAGGTATTGATCAAGCCAAGTCCAGATGATATCCAGGAGCTTTACCTGAAATCGCTGGAGTATCTGGGACTCAATCTTCAGGAGCATGATATCCGATTTGTCGAAGACAACTGGGAATCTCCGACACTGGGTGCCTGGGGTCTTGGCTGGGAAGTCTGGCTTGATGGGATGGAAGTGACACAGTTCACCTATTTCCAACAGGTTGGGGGTATCGCCTGTGATCCGGTTGCCGTGGAGATCACGTATGGAACTGAAAGACTGGCGATGTATCTTCAGGGGGTTGAGTCGGTCTTTGATATTGTCTGGAGTCGAAACGGGGAAGAAGTGACGACTTATGCTGATGTCCATATGGAGAGTGAGTATGAATTTTCCAAATACTATTTTGAAGTCGCCAGTGTGGAGAAACTTTTTGCCCATTTCGATGATGCGAGTGAAGAGTGTCGCAGCTGTCTGGAAGCCGGTCTGCCACTGCCAGCCTATGATCAATGCATGATTGCTTCTCATGCTTTCAATGTTCTGGATGCCAGAAAAGCGATTTCTCAGGCACAGAGGCAAAATTATATCCTGAAGATCAGAGATCTCTCGAAAGGGTGCGCAGAGCTGTATAAGGCTCAGGAGCATGAGCGGAACAATAGAGTAAAGTGAGCAGCCAATTAAGCATGGGTCCGACAGGCTCCTGGACAAAGCTTTAGTGAGAGGAATTTGAAAGGGACTTGTTCCTTAAAAGGAGACATTTTTAGATGAAACTACAGGAAATATACGACTTTCTCGACGAGTTGAGCCCTTTTGAACTGCAGGAGAAGTGGGATAACAGTGGTATGCTGGTAGGGGAAATGTCTCAGGATATCAATAAAATTGTTGTGAGTCTGGATATTGATGAGGAGTTACTGGAGCAGAGTGATGAAGGTGTTCTTTTTATCGTGCATCATCCTTTGATCTTCGGGGGGCTTACAACTTTGGATTTCTCCAGGTATCCTGCAAAACTGATCAAAAAAATGATTGAAAAAAATCAGTCGCTGATCGCTATGCATACCAATTTTGACCAGACCCATCTCAATCGTTATGTTTTTGAGAAGATTCTGGGGTTTGAGACAGAAAATCAGGAAGCATTTGTCTGCAGGGCAGAGGGGAGTTGGAAAAAAGAGTCACTTTTGGCCCATATCAAAGAGAAATTGAGTCTTCCCGTGCTGAAAGTGGTCGCTCCCAAAGATGAGATACGAAGTATCGCCCTGACTACAGGTGCAGGCGCATCTTTGATGGATAGTGTTGAGGCAGACTGTTTTCTGACAGGGGATATCAAGTATCATGATGCGATGAAAGCCGGAACCCAAAACCTGATGATGATAGATATCGGACACTATGAAAGTGAACAGTTTTTTGCAGAGGTTTTACTGAATGAGTTGAAAAATTTACCTCTTTTGGCTATAATTTCAAATTCTAAAAACCCATTTATTACAGAAGGGTACCTCTAACAGAGTGTAAATTCCCAAAGGATCAAGATTGAACAAACATATACAAGAGCTGGTGGAACTTTCCAAAATCGATAAAGAGATTGACAGTTATCAGCCGCAGATCGATGCTGCAGACAAAAAAATTGCCAAAGCGCAGAAGAAACTGGCCGGAGCACAGGAGAATCTTGATGCGATCAATGCTCTCATTGCAGAAAATGAACAAAAGGTTGCCTCTTATGACGAACAGCTGAAGATTCTGAATGACCAACTGGCAGACAATGTTAAAAAATCCAAAGATATTTCAACAGAAAAAGAGATGAAAGCGCTTGCTGTTGAAGAAGATATCGCCAAAGAGAAGATGACTTTCGCCAATGAAGAGATCGAAAGGCTTCAGGAAGTCAATGCTAAAAAAACAGAGGAGATCGAAGAAGCAGAAGCTGCACTCAAAGAACTCAGTAAAGAGGTTGAGAGCACTACCTCTGAAGCGGAGCAGGAGAAGGCAGAGATCGAGAAGAGCAAAGTAGCACTCTTTACCGGAAGAGAGAAAACGATCAGGGAGATCGACCAGAAAGTATTGGCCTTTTATGAAAAGATCAGGATATGGGCAGGCAATACAGCGGTTGTACAGGTGAAGAAACAGGCATGTTACGGATGTTATATGAAGATCAATGACAAGACCTATGCCGACGTGATCAAAGGTGGAGAGATCACAACCTGCCCTCACTGCGGAAGAATCCTCTATATCGAGAGAGAAACAGCCGAGGCATAATTGAATTCCCTCTTTTTTCTCCTCTATACAATAGTGGCGACACTGTTGTACCTCGCAGCAATTCCTTTTTTGCTGCTCTATGCATTGAAATCCAAATATTCAAAGTCTATACCGGCACGATTTTTTTTATGGAAGAACCCGCCGCTAAAAGCAGACGGTATCTGGTTTCATGCCTGTAGTTTTGGGGAAATAAGGGCATTGGCTCCTTTTAGGGAAATTTTTTCCGGAGAGAAGTTGCGCTTTACCGCTACCACTCAGACTGGTTACGAGGAGAGCCGGAAGTATAGTGCAGAGAGCCGCTATCTTCCCTATGAATCACTGCTCTTTTTCTGGATGAATCCCCAAAAGGTATTGGTGGTGATGGAGGCGGAGTTTTGGTATCTTCTTTTTGCTCTGGCACAAAAAAGGGGTGCCAAAACACTCCTGATCAATGCACGGATGAGTGAACGCTCCTACCCGAAATATCTGAAACTCAGATGGCTCTACCGGAAGATCTTTTCTCATATCGATGAGGTGTATGCCCAGACGGAGCAGGATAAAGAAAGGCTGGAGCATTTGGGTGCGAAGCAGGTCAGGGTAACAGGGAATATCAAACTCGCTTCTCTGCCGGCAGTAAGCAGGACTCTTCCCAAGCCTGATGGCTTGATCGTGTGTGCAGCGAGTACCCATGAGGGGGAGGAGGTGCTGATACTGAAGGCTTTTGCTGCTTTGAAGGCCAAAGAGCAGGAGGCAAAACTTTTGCTGGTTCCCCGTCACCCGGAGCGTTTTGAGAAGGTCAGCAGGATGGCAGAGTCGTTTGCAGCAGAGAATGGTTTTGATTACGGTAGGTATTCAGAGGATGAGAATTTTACTAAAGATATTCTTCTGATCGACAGATTAGGTGAGCTGGTCAACCTTTATGCTATCAGTGATGTGGTAGTGTTGGGTGGGGCTTTTGCCCCTATTGGTGGTCACAATGCTGCCGAAGCGGCGCAGTTTGGCTGTCGGATCATCTCCGGTGAGCACTCTTTTAATCAAAGGGATATCTTTGCTGCAGTAGAGGGGATCAGGGTGGTGGAAGAGAAAGAGCTTTCCGATGTATTGCTGGATTATCGTTCTTTGCCGAAGTGTTCAATGAAAGTAAAAAGTGATATTTCACCCATTGTGGAGAGCATCAACAATGTACTATAATGTCGAAAAGGGGACAGTTCGGCTGAAGATCAAAGCCCAGCCCAATGCAAGCCGAAGTGAGTTTGCCGGCCTTTATGACGGCGAAGCGGTTAAGATACGGATCAAAGCCCCGGCGGTAGAAGGGGCAGCCAACAAAGAGCTGATCAGATTTCTATCAAAGAGTTTCAAAGTTGCCAAGAGTGAAATTAAGTTCAAAACAGGGCAAAACAGTAAAATCAAGACAATTGAATTTCCACTCAGTGAGAAGTTTAAAGCATTTGTCATCGATATGAAATGCAAATAAGGAAAACAGAATGGAAAAAGCTTATAAATTATTAGCGAAGCAGCAAGAGATTTCAAACAATAAGGCCAAAGAACTCATCGATAGAGGATTGGTCTATGTTGGAGATAGAAAAGTAAAGATCGCCAGGGCAGAATTGCCTGATGATACGCGTTTTCGCGTTGAGGATGTGGCAGATGTAAAGATACTCTATGAGGATGAAAATATCATCGCGATCAATAAACCGGCACAGGTAGATAGCTATGATATTCAGGATGCGATCGAGGGTGCAGAGCTTTTGCATCGTTTAGATCGTGATACCAGCGGGGTGCTCCTGTTGGGCCGAAATAGAGAATTTATCGATGATGCTATTAATGAGTTCAAGAACCGTCGTGTGAAAAAAGAGTATGTCGCCTGGGTAGAGGGTGTGATCTTTGAGGAGATCGAGATCGAAGCACCGATATTGACGATCAAAAAAGGTAAGGCATTTTCGCGTATCGATGAGCTCAGAGGGAAATCTGCCTATACCAAAGTCAAACCGCTGGAGATTCAGGGGAAGAAGAGCAAAGTTGCCATCGAGATCACCACAGGAAGAACCCATCAGATCAGAGTACACCTGGCAAGCATCGGTCATCCTGTTGTCGGCGATGAACAGTATGGCAGCCGTACACAGAGCAAACGTATCTTATTGCATTCTGCCAGAATGAGTATCTTCAGCTACGCGTTTGAAGCACCTGAGCCCAAGGATATCGCAAGATATAAATAATGGAGTTGATCCCTTCCACAGATAGCTAAACTGGATTATAAGTTTAGTTATTTTGAAGAGAGATGGATAACCATTGGTTCAATACAGCAACATAAGATTTTGGTTGTTGCAAATCTCTTTTTTACCGATGATAGTAAAGAGATTATCAGAATAATCAGTGCCAGAAAAGCAAATGAAAAGAGTAGTTATGAAAAATACTGAAGAGAGAGCAAAATATGATGAGTTTGAGATGCAGGATAACTATGATTTTAGTGATGGCATCAGAGGGAGATTTTATAAACCTAAAAAGATACCGACTACGATGAGACTGGACAATGATATATTGCTTTTTTTAAAAAAACAGGCAAGTGAAAAAAGATAGCTTACCAAACACTATATTAATAATTTACTCAGAGAATATATGCAGTCTGAAACATCCGGCCATAATCATTAGAGATAGCCTTAAGCCCTCATAGGGTAAAATCGCGTAATTATGTTAGGGTATCTCTATTGTCATTAAGCTAAGAAATTATTCATTACATTCGGAAGCGGAGACTTCAGTCCCGTAGTCCCATGAAATGGGATATTTTTGGTGGGAGTAAACTCTCTCTCCATTTCCGAAGAAAAAAGCTTAGCTTAATGGTATTATAGGGCACCTCTAATAACCCTTTAGAAAAAATTAAGGCAAAAATATGTTTGATACTTTAACCGATAGTTTTAAAAATGCTATTGGAAAGATTCGTTTCCATGATGATGAAAAGGCACTGAAAAAAGCAACTTTAGAACTGAAAAAGTCACTTCTCAAAGCTGATGTGCACCATAAGGTTGTCAAAGAACTGATCAGCGTTGTAGAGCGGGAAACCAAGAAGAATGGCATAGGTAAAGATAACTTCCTGCGTGCACTTCAGGATGAGCTGACCAGGATTTTGACAGTCGAGGGCAATCAGGGCTTTGTCTTTGCTTCAAAACCGCCGACGGTTGTACTGATGATCGGTTTGCAGGGATCGGGCAAGACAACAACCACAGGTAAACTGGCCTACTTTCTCAAAGAGCAGAAAAAGAAGAAAGTTCTTGTTGTTGCAGCGGACCTGCAGAGACTTGCGGCAGTAGAACAGCTCAGGCAGATCACTGGTCAAATCGAAGTAGAGCTGGTTGCTGATGAGAATGCCACACCGGTCGATATCGTCAAGACGGCTCTGGCAAAAGCAGAAAAAGAGCTTTATGATGTCGTCCTGATCGATACTGCTGGTCGTCTGGCGATCGATGAGGAGTTGATGGGTGAACTCGCAGAGGTCCAAAAGGCTGCCAATCCTGATGAACTCTTCTATGTCGCTGATGCGATGACAGGACAGGATGCTGTGAGAACGGCGCAGACTTTCAAAGAGAAGATCGGTATTTCCGGTGTGATCCTGACCAAGTTTGATGGTGACAGCAAGGGTGGTGTGGCATTGGGACTGGCACAGCAGGTAGGCGTACCGCTTCGCTTCATAGGTGCGGGTGAAAAAATGCCGGATATTGAACAGTTCATCCCGGACAGGATCGTCAGTCGTCTGATGGGAGCAGGGGATATCGAGTCGCTTGCTGAAAAAACGGCAGCCGTGATCGATGAGAAACAGGCAAAGCGCCTGACACAAAAGATAAAAAAGGGCCAATTCAATTTCAATGATTTTGTTGAGCAGATGGAGCAGATGAAAAAGCTGGGGTCGATGAAGTCGCTCCTGGGCATGATCCCGGGTATGGGTGGAATGGCCAAGCAGATCGGAGATATGGATTTTGACAATTCCGATGAAGTGAATCGTATCAAGGCACTGATCTCATCGATGACTCCCAAAGAGAGAGAAAACCCCGATCTCCTGACCAACAGCAGAAAACGCAGGATCTCCGCCGGTGCCGGACTCGATCAGCAGCAGGTCAACCGTATCCTCAAACAGTTCAAAAATGCCGCCAAGATGGCCAAGAAGCTCTCAGGCAAGGGGGGTATGAAGCAGATGCAGGATATGATGGCCCAGATGCAGGGCGGAGGCGGTGGCAGTTTCCCTGGAATGCCAAGATAAGCTTCCCTTTAATACTATTTTTATAAACCTTGTGATATTATTCCGTTCCTAAAAGCGTTGATGAGTGTTTTAGTCATTAAAAAGTAGTTGTCAGTGCTTATATAGCTACAATAAAATTAAGAATACAAATATTAAGGAAACAATATGACAATGATCAGAATGACAAGAATGGGAAGAAAGAAAAAACCATTTTACAGAATCGTCGTAACAGACAGCAGAAAAAGAAGAGATAGTGGCTGGATCGAATCAATCGGGCATTACAACCCTATCAGTGCCAACAAAGAGCTTACACTTGATGAAGAGAGATTGAACTACTGGTTGAGTGTAGGTGCACAAATGAGCCCGACAATCAAAAGATTGGCTGGTAAATAACCTTTTATGGTTAAAGATTTCATTTCTTCTTATGCCAGACTTTTAGTCAAGCATCCTGACACTATTCAGGTGGAGATCGTTCCTCAAGACGAGGGGTTTGATGAGATCATTATCTATGCCCAGAGTGAAGATGTCGGCAAGCTTATCGGCAAAGAGGGACGAATGATCAATGCTGTCAAGACAGTAATCTCCGGCTGTAAAGCCAAAGGCGGTAAAAATTACCGTGTCAATGTAAAATCCTCAGAGTAGCAATGGATCGTTTTTTTATCGCGCAGATAGGCAAAACGGTCGGACTTTGGGGGGATCTCAAATTCCATCTCCATACAGACTTCCCGGAACAGTTTAAGATCGGCCAAACTTACCAGAGTGATCGCGGCCCATTGGAGATCATCGATATCAATCAGGCACGCGGACTCATCAAATTTCGCGGCTATGAGACTTTGGAAAGTGCCAAAAAACTTACCAATGCCAAACTCTTTGCAACAGAAGAAGAGACCCAGAGAAATTGTGAATTGGCTGAAGGGGAACATTTCTGGTTTGAAGTGATCGGTTCCAGTGTAGTGCAGAATGAAGAAGTATTGGGTACGGTGACCGAGATCCAGCGCATGCTGGATGTGGATTATCTGTTAGTCAAAACAGATGCCGATCTGGTTGATTCCGGCTTGGTATCCTCCTTTCTGATCCCCTATATTCCCCGATATATTATCAAAACAGATACAGAGACAAAGCGTATCCTGACCAAAGATGCAAAAGATATTTTAGAAGCCAGTTGATGCGATTTACCTTTGTGACACTTTTCCCTTCTATCGTTGAGGGGTATTTCTCCGACTCCATCATAGGCAGAGCGATCACTTCAGGGATCATAAAAATAGATTTTTATGATCCTCGTGATTTTAGTACCAATAAACATAAAAAAGTCGATGCCCCTATGATCGGTGGCGGTGCGGGGATGTTGATGTCTCCTCAACCGCTTTTTGATACCCTGTCCAGTATCAGAGAAACATCTCCCGGTATGCATGTGATCTTTCTGACACCGGTAGGTAAAAAGTTTCAACAAAATGATGCAAAACGGCTGGTGGGAAAAGAACATATCGTTTTTGTTTCAGGACGCTATGAGGGGATCGATGAGCGGGTGATCGAGTCTGAAGCCAATGAGCTTTTTTCTATCGGAGATTTTATCCTGACAGGCGGTGAACTGGCAAGCATGGTAATGTGTGATGCAATAAGCAGAAATGTGAAAGGTGTCCTTGGAAACAGTGAATCTTTAGAAGTTGAGAGTTTCGAAGATACACTTTTGGAAGCCCCATCCTTTACAAAACCGATAAATTATGAAAACAGAGAAGTGATTTCAGAGTTACTAAAGGGTAATCATAGTAAAATCACAGCCTTAAAAAGAGAATTGTCTTTGAGTAAGACAAAGTATTTCAGACCTGATCTCTATCAAAAGGTCAAAACAAAAGGCAAAACATGAGAAATAAATTTATTGAGAGCTATGAAAAAGCTCAGACTGAAGCTAAGAATATTCCTGAATTTAGAGCTGGAGATACTGTCAAAGTAGCTGTTAGAATCAAAGAGGGAAGCAAAGAGAGAGTTCAAAACTATGAAGGTGTTTGTATCGCACTCAGAGGCGAGGGTACAGGTAAAACTTTTATGGTAAGAAAAATGGGTGCCAACAATGTTGGTGTTGAGAGAATCTTCCCACTCTACTCAGACAGTATCGAAAGTATTGAAGTTCTGAGAAGAGGTAGGGTCAGAAGAGCAAAACTCTTTTATCTTAGAGAGCTCAAGGGTAAAGCTGCACGTATCAAAGAGCTCCGTAGAAAGTAATCTTTCTTTCTGCTTTACTGCATCTTTGAAGGAGTATGCTCAGTCACTTACTGAGTGTAAGCTCCTTCGCAACAACCTTCAAATCTACAGCAAATCAAAAAGAAATCTTCACTTTCTAATACTCAAACAAAAGTGAAATAATCTATTTTGAGAGTAATCTTTCTAAATATTCAAACCAAATAACTTCAGCTATAATTTTCAATATTTTCCAGAGGAAGCTTAATGCGCCTAATCCGCTATTTTTTGCATAAAACTGTTACATTTGTCCAATTGCTTCTGGTTCTTATCTTTATTCTCTTTGAAGAGTTGATCTGGGAAGGTATAGCTGAGCCGATCTATGCAAAAGTACGTTCTTTGAAAATACTTCAGAGAGCGGAAACGATGCTTGAGACAACACCCCGAAATATAATCTTATTTTTTTTCCTCTTGATTTTTTCCGTAGTGGAGGGTACAGGAATACTGGCAGGGATCCTCTTTCTCCAGGGTAAAGTTCTTTTGGGAGCAGGACTCTACCTGGCAAAGATACCGATAGCAGCATTTACCTTCTGGCTCTTTAATGTAACGAAGGAGAAATTGCTCTCCTATGACTGGTTT
>JAYEND010000033.1:0-9177 GCA_034721895.1 Campylobacterota bacterium
TTCCTAATGCAGCTTTTTCACCATTTTGTCCGTGGCATCCAGCACATTTAGCATATGCAGCAGCACCGTCAGCCATCAAAAGTGTAGAACCTGCAAATAACATTGCGATTGCGATTTTTTTCATTGTTTCTCCTTTAAATTTAAATCAAATTAACGTATCTGGGATACTTAGCAGCTTGGAACATTCCCTGAATCACTCGCATACTCATAAGCGAAGTCATAAAGGTCATTTGACCACTTGTCTTTGTAGCCTTTTCCCATTTTAGGACAGATCTTCTTTACTTCATCACCGAATTTACCGGCTTCTTTGATCTCTTCCCACTGATCTTGTGTATGTTTTGCAGCAAACTTTGCACCTGTAACACCACAGGCACCCTTCAGTTTCTTGGAATAAAGCTTCTGGCCTTTCGCAACATCCGCAGATGCAGTCGTACCCAACATTGCAACCGCAAAGAGAGCAGCTACAGCCAATTTTGTAAATTTAGTCATATTAATCCTTTGTAATAAATTTAGGGATACCCCAATTACAAGTGAAGAATAGTGAAGAATTGTGAAGTGATTGTGAAGTGATTGCAAAAATGAAGCAAAGCAACTCTGCTTCCTGCAATCATAACTGTTTAGGGATGCCTATCAGCAGCTTGGAACGTGAGAACTTCCTTTGCCATATTCGTGGACAAAATCATAGACATGAGGCCACCATGAACTTTTGATCTTGTCCAATTTTAATCTGGGGCAGATCTTTTTCGCTTCTTCAGGAAATTTCCCATCACTATAGATCTCTTCCCACTCAGCCTGTGTATGATATCGGGCAAAACGCACACCCGAAAACCTGCATGATTTTCTAAATTTCTTTTTGAATATTTTCTGTCCTGTAGCAATATCTGCGCTGACTGGGACAGTCGCACCTACCATGCCAAATGCTGCCAAAGCTGTAATTAGAATTATTTTTTTCATCTCTTCTCCTTTCTCCTGAACAGTTATCACTGTTAATAATTTATTATTATTGTTTAAACATTATAATACAATCTACTTTAGCTTACCTATAACCCTGTATTGTTCCCAATAAATATCGATTGCTTCCTCTAACTCTTTATCACTGATCCTCAATGGCTCTTTAACCTCAAAGTTTTGCAGAAAAAGATCTGACATCACCGAAGTATCTTTACGGGGAAATCGCATAAAATGCACCAAAGCCGCCTTGGTATTCTTCTCTCCGCTGTAAACCTGAAGATAGTTCATAAACATCCTCTGCAAAGTCGTAGGGAGAGTCTCGTGGCACTGAACACAATGACGCTCAAAGGCATTTTCCCCAAAGAGCATCAAGGTCAATCCGACTATCACTGCCAGCTTTCTTACCATGTCAGCACCATCTTCGTCCCTTTCCCTATCTGAGAAATGACTTCAATCTTCATATTATATTCATCTACAATCTTTTTCACGATACTCAACCCCACACCAAATCCCCCTTCACTGCTGTTGAATCGCATATACCGGTCAAAGATAAACGGAATTTTTTCCTCTTCGATCCCTATTCCGCTGTCTTCGATCATCAGCACCCCTTTTTTTAGTATAATCCTTATTTTTCCGCCTCTCTTATTATATTTGATCGCATTGGAAATGAGATTGTCTACGATACGAATGAATTTCTTCCTGTCCATCAGAAAGTACTCATCTTCCAAATCGAACCAAAAAGTTATTTGCTTTGATTTTGACAAAATCCTAAAGTATTCAGTACGCTCCTCAATAATTTGCTTAAGATCCAGAACCTCATCATAATTGCTTCTTTCATGCTCAAGTGTCAGATAGGTTAAATCCTCATAGAGTGTTGAAACCGTCTTGGCAGCGATAGTGATCCGCTCAAGTTTTTTCCTGTTCTTCTCCACCATCACCTCCTTGTCCATCATTTCGATATTGGCAAGGATGGCACTGAGCGGTGTATTGAGCTCATGGGTTGTATCTTTGATAAATCGGTCAAGCAGCATGATCGAGTCACGCATAGGCTTCACAAAGAGTTTGGCCAAGATTAAACTAAAAAGCGTTAGGAGCAGGAAAGCAGATACTCCGAACATTGCAATTTTCCTAAGTGTCTCATGGTACCAGACCTGATCATCATCCACCTCGATAATCAAATATTTCGTCCCAAGATAATGATCATCCAGGATTTTGACGAAATGAATCTTCTCTTCCGTTCGATAGATCTCTTTATCAAACCTGACCCTCTCATCATCCAGAAGGGAGAAGATCTGAACCTCTTCAAGGTCATAAATGGCACTTTTGAAACGATGGTCCCGAGGATAGGTGCGTCTGTCATCAAAATAGTGATGCAGTATTTTGAGACGTTTTATCTGCTCATAGGAGTAGTTGGAAAGGGCCGTACGCTGGTTGGAAAACATCAGCTTTTCCTGGCTCTGATAGTAAAATACCGAAAGAAGTGACAATACCAGAACAACCAGAAGGAGGAAGAGGGCCAAAAATCGTAAAAGTGTCTTTCTTTCACTCTTCAGTAATGAATTTGTATCCCTGTTTCTTGATACTAACAATTTTATCCTTGCCTATGATTTTACGAAGATTCTTGATATAGGTACGCAGCGCCGTGTCACTTGGTTCCTCGTCAAAATCCCAGAGATGAGCATAAATACGTTCATGAGATAAAATTTCATGAGGAGATTTTATAAAGAGTTTCATCAATTTTGACTCCTTGTTCCCAAGAATAACGGGCTTGTCGTTAATCACCAAGGTATTGGCTTGGATATCATATTTTATAATATTATCAATCCTGACATACTCCTTCTGTTCATGATAAAAACTGCGTTTCAAGAGCGTTTCTATCCTGATCATAAGTTCCTTGAGAATAAAGGGCTTGCGTATATAGTCATCGCATCCGCTCTCAAATCCCTTTTCAAGGTCTTCGACACTGTTGAGTGAAGTGATATATATCGCCGGTGCGACAACCCCGTTCTCTCTTGCGCCTTGCAGGACTTCAAAACCGTCAATTCCAGGGGTATTGACATCCAGAAGCAAAAGATCGAACTTACTTTCGTATATCCTCTCCTCCGCTTCATAACCATCATAGGTACTCTCTACTTCGTACCCCTCTTCTTCCAGGAATTCCGTCACTGTCTCATTGAGGTTGGCATCATCTTCAAGCAGCAGAATTTTTGCTTTTGGCATTTACACCCTTATCACTTATTAATTACTGTACTGGCTGACCCAGTTTTGGATTCTCTGTACACTGAGCGCCCCGCTGACACGATCAACTTCCTTTCCGTTTTTGAAGATAACCATCGTCGGAATACTCTGAATACCATACTGACCTCCAAGCTGCTGATTCTCTTCTGAATTGACCTTGATGAATTGTGCTTTCAACGGCATCGACAGAGCTGCTTCCTCAAAAGCCGGAGCCATCATGCGGCATGGCCCGCACCAAGGCGCCCAAAAGTCAACAACAACCGGCAGATCACTATTGGCTAAAAACTGTTGAAAACTATTGCTATCAACTGATACCGGCTTGCTATCCAAAAGAGATTTTTTGCAGGCGCCGCAATCTGCCTTCGTATAACTCTCTTTCTTTGGGATACGATTGACTTTTAAACAGTGTGGACAAACGACATTAATACTCATTAAAGAACTCCTTTTTTGGTAGTGATTATAGCAAAAAATTGATTATTGCAGCATCTCTTGCAGCGTCACCTTGACATTCTCTCCCAAGGCAGCCACATCATAGCCGCCCTCCAGCAGAAACACAGCAGGAATATCAGCCTGATCCAAAATGATCCGAACTATTTTGCGTATCCCCTCTGTCGTCACATCCAGCATGGCAAGGGGATCACTCTCATGCAGATCATAACCGGCAGAGATCAGCAGGATATCGGGTTTGAAAAAGGCAAAAGCTTTGGGAAGCTCCTCTTCATAGATCTCTAACAGTTCCCTGTCGCTGCTGTTGGGCATCATCAAATGGTTGGAAGTATACCCCTCACCTTTCCCTGCGCCGATATCTTTTTCCGCTCCAGTGCCTGGATAGGCAAAAGCCTGATGCGAACTGAAGTAAAAGACACTGTCATCCTCCCAGAAAGTATCCTGCGTGCCATTACCGTGATGGACATCAAAGTCCACGATCATTACCCGTTCGTATCCCTGGGACTGTGCATAACGTGCTGTAATCGCAATGTTATTGAAGAGGCAGAATCCCATAGCATCGGTCGGTGTCGCATGATGACCCGGAGGCCTAACAGCACAGAAGGCACGCTCAAACTCTCCTGCCTTGATCCCATCAACCGCTACAATCCCTGCACCTACGGCTACAAGAGCTGCCTGATAGGAGTCTCTGCTGCAAATAGTGTCCGGATCTAATGCTATTTCAGCCTCGCTTGCTTCTTGGACATTGTCAATATGTTCCTGAGGATGTACCAGTCTCAGTATTGATTCTGAAACAGCAATTGGAGATATTCGGACAAGGACTTCCTCCAATGGCACTATTGCCGATTCAATTGCCTTCAAGCGTGCAGCCGATTCCGGATGAGAAGGACCGGTATCATGCTTTAAATAGATTGGATCATTGATATAGGCTACCTTTTTCATTTATATTCTCCTACTCTTTTCTTTTTTATTATATCACATCGATAAGCCAATCTTTCGCAAAATACACTATGATATAAAAAATCATGCAAGGATTCAATATGGCAAAACAGGAAATAATACTCGGCGGCGGATGCTTCTGGTGTCTCGAAGCAGTGTATGAACTATTGGATGGTGTGGAAGATGTGGTCAGCGGCTATGCAAACGGGCAAACTGAAAATCCGGACTATCGTTCGGTCTGCAGCGGTGAAACCGGTCATGCCGAAGTGATCAAAATAACCTACAATGACAAAGTGATCACCACGGATGATCTTCTGGAAATTTTCTTTGATATCCATGATCCGACGACACTTAACAGACAGGGAGCGGATGTCGGGACACAATACCGTTCCGTCATCCTCTATGAGAGCGAGGATGTCAAAGAGAAGGCTTTCAAGGCCAGAGATGAGGCACAAATGAAATACGATGCTCCCATCATGACCATCATCGAACCGCTTAATAAATTCTACCTCGCTGAATCTTACCACCAGGATTACTACAGACAAAATATGATGCAGGGCTACTGCATGGCAGTTATTAGTCCCAAAGTACTTAAGTTAAGGGAGAAGTTTGGCGAGAAGGTCAAATCTTAGATATTAAGCCACTATTCAAATAGTTTTACTATTTTACTTTAGGTTTATATTATCTTTATTATAATGCTGAAATATTATTGAAGGATTTCTATGAAAAAATTATTTCTTGTTGCTCTATTAACATTTTCAACTTTTACATCACTGCAGGCCAAAGAATACAAAGATGACTGTGTAGTCGAGTCAAAAACTGTTGCCAAAGATGCTATCATCATCGACGTAAGAACCAAAAAAGAATTCACACTCGGACACCCTAAAGGTGCTATCAATATCCCATACTTCTTCGACAGAGATGGTGAACGTGTCCTTAACGCCCATTTTATCGAAGAGGTGAATAGGCTCACAGATGATGATTATGAAAAACCTCTCATCATCATCTGCCGTATCGGTATCCGCTCCGTCAAAGCAGCCGTTGCTCTTGCTGATGAGGGATATGAAGATTTGACCAACATCCAGCAGGGCTTTGTAAGGGGCTGGAAAAAAGCCGGTCTGCCAATCGAAAAATAACAAAAACTCTTAAGCCATTTTGCACTATAATTCCCTTCTCCCAAATGTCGGGGTGTAGCGCAGTCTGGCTAGCGCACTTCCTTGGGGTGGAAGAGGTCGCAGGTTCAAGTCCTGTCACTCCGACCATTGAAAACCCCCTAATTACCACACTTTCAGAGATTCCCTTAGGGTAAATGATTGGAAAATCGATCATTAACGAATGAATAACTACTTTTTGTACTACAATTTTATTTCAAAATGAAGATCTGCCCTTCAAGGGAAAACAGAAAACACTCAATGACCTGCATAGGATAATATTGTCTCATATGATCACCTTGAGCATTTGGGCATACTCTTCCGGAATTTCAAAGGACTTGCCTTCCAAGTAAGAAGATGCCACAGTATTGATCCAGGCTCTTGAAGTGGTCACACCATGTACCTTTAAAAAATGTCTGCCATTCTCCTCCGTCATCTCATAGTTTCGCACATGCACAGAAAGGGGTTCATGTTCCCCATCAAGCATCACTTCCATTTCTATACTTTTTTGTTGTGAGTCCAGATTGAGTTTCAACATTTTTCCAAACTCCCTTATTTGATTGTTAATGGCAATCTTCGCACCCTTTGAGAGTGCGGCATCTTTCATTTTTTTAATCATTTCTTCCCCTTTTGGTCATCAAGTACATCTCTGGCAAAATTACCAGCCAGTGCTCCAGCAATAAAAAAATGGCCATGATGGCCAGTAGCATCTTCATCATTTTACATCTTTTTAATTACTTTCGCCCTAAATAATTTCCTTTAAAAAGCATCCGACCCCATAAGATTTTTTAGAGTAAAACTTCTTTGCATGATTGACTATAAGAGCATGGTACTCCTGATAGACTTTTACAAGCTCTTTTTTTTGTGTTATGCACTCCTTTAAAGACTTTTGTATAAGATATTTCATATCTTTGTATTTTGCCTTCTCATCAATAAGTCCCAACTCCAATAAAATCCTTTTGGTATAAGCATCTACTTTAAACTCTGGCTGATTATATGCATATAATAGCATAGAGTCCGCTGTCTCTTCTCCTATGCCCAGAACCGCTAAAAGTTCATCTCTGGTTGGAGTACGTCCATTTAATGAGTCAAAAAAAGAGATAAATTCTAAAATATATCTAGCCTTTTGATTATGATAGCCTGATGGCTTTATGGCTAGCTTCAATTCATCTATATCCATCTCTTTTATAGCGTTGGGTGCGAGTGCATTTTTATCTTTTAGGTTGTGTAGAGATTTTACCACGGAAGAAAAAGTAGTATTTTGCGTTAAAATTGAACCCATGCAAACTTCAAAAACTTCTAACTCATTTCTGGGAAAAGAGTAATCAAGCACATGATAGCCATCAGAGTTACCTTTTTTAGACTTATGTACACCATCATAGTTTAACAAAGGCCACCAGCCTTGTGGGCCATAAACTTTGTAGAGCGCTTGATAAATCCCATATATTTTATTATCTAAATCTTTCATGGCTTTTTAATGGTCCAGGGAGTAATAAATATGACTGCACCAAGACGTGATCTATCATATCGGCTCCACCCAATGATAGAAAACATGCTCAATTGACTGAAAAATCTATCTCTTAGACAGTTTGTTTTACTTTTCTTCACCATCTGATTTCTGTCTATCTGAAAAAGCCTTGGACATTATTTCTATTACCTCGTTATTGTATTCAGCATTATCATAAGGAATAGAGAAAGATCTTCCCTCCAATTCTCCCTCAATAGAACTATCTTTAGTATTAACTTTTATTTCATAAGGTGAGTCATTGTCTGTGCCCAACAATTCAGCACCCTGTATTTCACCATCAGAATTTTTAAACACCTTGACAACACCCTTTAACTCAAACCCACCATTTTCCTCAATTTCATTTTTGATATAGTTCATAACTGCTTTGCATTGAGTAGCTTCCAAAAAGTCTTCGCTCATCTTGTCTCCTTTTTTCTATTTAGCGATGCCTTAAAGTTTATTCTACTAAAATTTTACTGTTATAGTCCGGATGAGACAAAACTTACAAAAACCAAAGACAATAAACAGTACAAATGTATTAAAATTCTGTAAAGGATGAGAAATGATTATCTTTATAGCTGTAGTAGTGACCCTGATACTGATTGAACTATACTGGAGAACCTGGACGGATGCAAAGCGCAGAACCGATGAAAACAACAAGAGGTTGGACAGATGGGATACAGTGGACAAACAATATCAAAAAGAGCTGGACAAACTCTGGGAAATTCGGTCAGAGATAAAGCATACCAATGAGCTGCTGGAGTTGATAGCCAAACGATTGAATGAGAAGGGTTAACACTCCCTATATTGCATTCATTTATCTGCCACCCAACGGATCATCATTGCGTTTCTTTGCCTGTCTTTTTTCAAAAGCTTTGTTAGAAGGGGTGTTTTCCTGTGAAAAATATCCAACTCCAAAGAGCACACATCCTTTGCATCCAGGATCGCATTTGTGGTTCAGTAATCTACACCACTCTTTTTCTTCTCCATGTTTTGTCAAATGCTGGCATCCCCATCCACTACTCATCTTTTCTCCTACTATCGAATCTCAAAACCATCATACACCAGATCTGATTCATCGATTAATTCGTAAGTGATGTCATCAACATGAGAAAGCGGCGATCCTTCTCTCAAGAGTTCCAGAAAATCCTCCAGATCATCATCGATCAATTCTGCAATCACCTCCACAGTACCATCTGAAAGATTTCTGATAGTGCCCCTCACCTGCTTCTTCATTGCAAGCTGTGATGTAAACTTACGGTAAAAAACCCCTTGTACCCGACCAAATATGATAAATTTATACAGTTCCATACTCTTTTTTTAATCCTTCCAGAAATTCGATAATTCGCTGATGAAAAATCTTATCATCTTCATTTTTCATACATTCCGTCAACGCTTCCAATATCTCCGTATCAATCTTTCCGGCAAATCGCTTAACCTCCTTCATCTCACGCTCAACCTGAACAATCAAATGCTCAAAATTAAGCCCGTTGTTTGTTCTGATCTTATCAAAATATTCTTTGACTGTGTCAATAAGCAATTCTGCCCTATCGTCATCATCTGCATAAATTTTGTACGCAATCTCACGCAATTTTTTCTCTTCGCATTCATTGATCTCTTCATCCGAGGCAATCATCAATGTCAGAATCTTGGCACGAAACTCCAATGAACTATTATGATAGACAAGAAATTCCCGAAACATTTTGAGAAGTTTTCGTCTGAATTTTTTTATCATCCCCTATTTTTCCCTATATAGTTTTAACGCTATTTTAACAAAATAAGTCTATAGTTTTAGCACTAATGAGAATAATACTATATAGTCAACCCTGAAAAACCCACTTCCCAAACAAGCCAACTATTCTATATCACCAATTCTACCACAATCTAAAAAGCATCAGATAAAGATCAGTATATTCCCTTCTTTGATCTTTCCTGATATGTAAT
>JAYEND010000034.1:0-8856 GCA_034721895.1 Campylobacterota bacterium
GCTCTATGGGGTGCGGCTCTTCTGTTGACAGTACGAGTTGGTGTGCGTCTTTGCCGGGTTACAGTGTGGTTTCCCGACAAACTCTTTGACTGGATATTTCTGCGATTGGTATGTCTCTGTGTTGTTCTGGTGCTTTGTATTCGTCTGTTGACAGAGCGGGTCTGCGTTCGTCTCTGATGATTGAGGTTCTGCTTTCCTGAGGTTGTGTGTGGTTGAACTCTTGTTCGATCATAATTCCTTTGTCTTGATTTGACGTTCTTCCTTTGAACAGATTTACCTGTTGTGGATTTATGATGAATGTTTCCAGTCGCTTTCTGCTGTCGCACCTGATCTCTTTGTTTGGCAGTATGCATACGTTTTTGTCTTTTGGTATATGAACGGTTGGGATGCTTGATGGCATAGTCATTTTTTCGAATTCTATTGTGCATTTGTCTCGCATTGTGATTTTTTCTTGTGTCTGCACGTCTATAGTAATTTCTGTCATTGACATGTCTGCGGAGATAATTGTGATAATAGGGTACAGGACGTGGTCGCCATGGCCGGTAATAACGGGGATAATAACCCCATCTGTAATGAGAATAGTAGGGACGATAGCGTACCGCTCCCCAAAAGATACCATAGATGATGGGAGTATATAGGTAAATCGGTTCAATGATATAGCTCGGGCCATAGAGATAGGGATCACCGACAACCTGAACAATGGCATTGTCCCGATAATCTTTTTCAACCTCGATGGTTGCTACATCCTGATAGCTGTCATATCCAATGACAGCCTGTATGGCAATAAGGTGCATTGCCCCTTCCATTGTCTCTACGACACGCAGATAATCGACTCGACCATCACCATTGAGATCAAGATTTGATGTCCGAATATCAGGGTCATTCAAACGTCTTTCAAAATCTTCCAAATCCCTTGATTCGCCGAAGATCGAGGCGACAGCATTGAGATCAAGGTTTCTGCTGATATCCTCATTCTCTGCATAGACTGTTGCTGTATCTTTTGCCAGAAGGGAAATTGTGCTGCCACATAGCAGTATACTCCCTATGATCAATATCAGTAGTTTTTGGGTTCGTTTCATTATTTTACCTTTTACAACATTATTTTAGTACCGACCTTTGTAAAACTTATCATGACCTAGAAATGTGTGATGATCGTGTATTATATTCTACACAATATATTGCCGGTGCGGTAATGATGTAGAAAAGATCAAATACACAATCATATCACTTTTTTTGTCTATAATCTATGCCATAATTTATTTGGAGAGAGATAATGAAACTTTCAAAGCTTAGCCTTGTTATTTTGCTGATACTGTTTGCCATTATAGGATTTGAGATCTATTATCATAAAGGACAGATCTCTGATGTGCAGAATAGTAAAAAAGCTATCATAAAGAGTCTGGAAGCAAATGCTTCTCTTGTCAAAGAAGAAGAGGACAAAAAAATACTTGATACAGTCGAATCATATCAAAAAGGCTATAAAGAGGGGTGCAAAAAAGCTATCGATAAAAAGACTGTTAATAAGCGAACTATCGATCAAAATATTTCCAAAAAGAGTATGTCTGTTCCATCCGTTCAGACCGATGATCGTGCCTATCATCTTGGGCTGGAAAAAGGAGAGGAAATATGCCGAGCAGAACTCAAGCGAAAAAAAGCCCTGTATGAGAAAGGATATAAAGATGGATGCAGCAGTGCTGTAAAAACTCTGACAAAAGACAAAAAGTTTTATGACTCATCCGGTTCCTATCGAAAGGGCTGGGATGTGGGGAAAAAGAGTTGTGGGAAGAAAGAAGTATCCAAAGAAAAAAAGAGTCCAAAAAGGGAAGTGAACAGAAAAAGCCCTGACTATCAGAGGGGATATCTTCATGGTTGCAATTCGGCACATGGTATGCATCACAGGATAGAAAATGTCTATTTGCACAACAGAGAATACAGAAGCGGCTGGACCGAGGGACGCGAAAAGTGTCAGCTGAAGAAAAAAGCTCTGAGATCACCCCAACCGCACCGTGACTATTTCAAACAGGGTTATCGTGACGGCTGTGATACAGCAACACGATACTACAAGAGGGATCGTTACAAATATGATCATGAAACAAGCTACAGAAAAGGATGGAAAACAGGGGAGCGTGAATGCAGCAGAGAAAGAATTTATCAGGAATATCCGATGCCAATGATTCCTATGCAACCCTTTAGTCCATTTTGATTAAAGGGCACCTCTAAAATTCAAACCCTCCGCCAGCTCCTTTGCTCATACTGTCATAGACAGCTTTGACATAAGCATCTCTCAGTTCGCAGTTATTTACCTTTTCGCAGCCGAGGCAGCTTTTGAGCCCCTTTTCCTGCTGGCAGGCTTTAAGATCTTTGGTTTTCTCTTCAAGAATGATCTCCCATTGATCCATTTTTACATTAGGCTTTGACACCATAGGCTTCTTTCACGCGGTTGATCTCATATTCAGTTCCGAAAAAACAGGGTGAAGTCTCATGCGGATCACTGCAGGGAAGATCGAGCAGTCGTCCGCCATTTTCATCGATGGCTTCACCGCCGGCAAGCTCATATATGTACGCGAAAGGGAAGACTTCAAAGAGTTTGCGCAGTTTGCCATCTGGTTTGTCAGCTGTACCGGGATAACTGAACAGCCCGCCGCCTTTGAGCAGGATCTGATGCAGGTCGGGAACCATGCCGCCGGAATAGCGTAGGCGATATCCCTCTGCAAAGAGTCCATCGATCAATGCCTTGTGGTGTGCAGACCAATGCTGCTGGGTTCCGCCAGGTCCATTGAGTTTGCCTTTAGTACCGACTTTTATCTGCTCAAGTTCCTTGAATCGTCCATGGCGGTAGATATAGTGGCGTACACCGCCTTTATATGCGGTGACCATCTCCATACGCGGCCCATAGACGATATAGACTGCGGCGATCATCTTCTTCGCATCCCACTCTCCGTCATAAATACCGAAGATCGAACCGACGCTGAGATCCACATCGATCAGGCTGGAGCCGTCAAGCGGATCGTAAGCGATACAGAGTTCACCATCCGGGTTCAGAATATCTTCCTCTTCCTTCTCTTCGCTTGCAATGGCTTTGATAATGGGGAGGTAAGAGAACTCTTCGGCGATGATCAGGTCACTGATAATGTCGAGTTTAAGCTGAATTTCTCCAGACTGGTTGGACTGACTGGAGTAGTCTGTATCCTCATTGGTGATGGCTTCGTGAATACGAAACGCTGATTTTTTGATAGCTTCAAATACAGGTTCAAGTGTGCGCATTATATCTCCTTTGCGTTATTTTTGATCCAGGAGATGATCTCTCCGGTATTGTTTAAGTTAAGCAGATCGATCTGCTCGGGGACAGTATATTGTTCCAGGTTAATCGTTTCATCGATGGCCATTGCTTCGCTGCATTCAAAATAACTCTCTTCCAACCTACCGCGGAAAATAGCGATTCTTGGAAGCGGAAGGGTCTTGAGACCCTCTACAAGAAGATAATCGAAATCTTGTATCATCGCAATGATCTCATCGAGTGACTTTTCCCGTTGGGAAAAATAGGTAGTACGGGTAGGGGAGGTGACAACCACTTCTGCACCAGTCTGGAAAAAATTATAGCTGTCTTTTCCCTCGACATCGAAATGTGCCTTGTCTTTGGGGTCATTTTTGATGATCGCCACTTTGTGGCTTTTGATCAATTCTCTGGCCACTTTTTCTACTATTGTTGTTTTGCCGCTGTTGGAAGGCCCTGTAAATGCTATAGCAAATCTCTTTTTCACATATTCCCTTCGTTTGAGTATGTAAGTAATTATACATTAAACTTTATTGAAGCTATGTTAAAATCTATCTAAAGCTTAAAGGATGAAGATGATCAGAGAGGTAGTTGTACTGATAATGGTCTTACTTTATTCGGGTTGCAGCTCCAAAAATGAGAGCAAAATGCGAAAGTCTTTCAAGGAAGAGATATCATTCAACAGTAAATTGCAAAAGAGCGAAAAACTAAGGCTCTATGATGAGGGCGAAGTCAAGATCCTGTTCACGGCAACCTATCTCAATGGTGAACAATCCCTTGATGCTGAAAATGATAATCAGAAGATCAATGAAGAGTTTATTGTCGGACTTTATCAGAGCGATGCCGATCAACTGGGCCTGAAGAGTCGGGAGCAGAATCTTACGCTGGATGGAAAGCTTCCTGCCAAAGTCCGGAAGCTTTCACAAAGTGATCCTCTGCTGAAAAATATTCCGATGGCTAATGCCTGGAGCAGCTATTATCATGTCAGTTTCCCCCATACAGGCAAGAAGATCTTCAATCTTACCTTTGAAAATGATCTGTATGGGAAAGGAGAGTTAAAGTTTGCAAAAAGGGCAAAATTCCTGTTGATACGCCCGACTTTTTAAGATAAATGACATAGTTGGCCTAAACCCGGCTTCCTCATCCTACCGGTACAAATATTTATATATTTCTAAAATTTTCAAAACTTTGTGTTAGAATTGGATAGTAGATTATATTAAATAGGAGGATTACAGATGAAAAAGATCATTGCCGGCTCACTTATTTTTGCAGCAGCGCTTGTTGCCTTGTCAGGTTCAGTATTTACGGATGATGTTGCACCAAAAGCAAAAGAGCAGTCTGCTGCCAAAAATACAGGTTCAATCTTTACTGCTGATATTGCCCCAAAAGAGAAAAAGAAGCCTGCCGCCAAACAAACAGGTGAAGCTGTTGGCAGTGTAGAAAGCGCAGCAGCAGAAAATGCTGTTGATGGTGCAGAAAAAGGTACTAAAAAAGGTAGTGGAAAGGAATAAGATATTCCCCCCCTTAAAGCAAGTTCTGCAGTGTCAGCCTATAGAGTGATCATTTTCTAAAGCTATCAGTTTTTGATGGGTTGCTCAAAGCCTGAAGATAAGGCAAAATTCTTGCTGACACACCCAACTTATTAAGATAAATGATATAGTTGACCAAAACCCGTTTTCCATACTCCCTGGCTTCGATATTGGTCATCTTCTCCATACTCAGGTAAGGTTCGTAGAGACCTTTTCTGAAGTAGTCCGGTCTCTGGATCAGACGCTTGGTAAATCCGATCCCGCCATTGTAGGCATAAGCGATAAAGAGCGGATTGTAGAGATAGGTTGTGAGATAGTTCAGGTGGTGGTTGGCATAGACGATGGCTTTTCGCGGATTGAACATCTCATCGAGATCGATACTTTCTCCGCGTTGTTTGGCGATATGCCTGACAAGAAATGGCATGATCTGCATCATCCCCAGCGCGAAAGAACGCGATACGGATGCCGGTACGAAGCGGCTCTCCTGCCTGGCAATGGCATAGATGAGTGCCTGCCGTTCCCTGGGAAGCTGTGACATGATATTACGGTAAGGTATAGGATAATAGATATTCTTTTGGTGTGATTCTTTGGCTTTGATATAGGTATAAACACCGACAGATTCTTCGGCTTTATATCCTTTGGCAAGGGAATTGAGATTGGCTCCCGGCTTGAAGAGTTTTTTCTTGATATGAGCCCATTGGATAGGGTCTTGTTCATTGTAGTAACTCAAATTTTTCCTGGGAAGCTTTGGTGTCATAGTCTTGGGATACTTGATGTGCATCATATCCCTTGCGATCAGTGTATAGAGATTGACATCCCAGCTCTTGAGAAGATTTCTCAGGTATCCTTTTTTGCCAGTGGTCAGATAGAGCCAGAAGGTAGCCTTGTCAGCTTCCTCACGTTTTTGAGCCTTTTTTCTTGCCTGGTCAAAATAGAGGACAGCTACCTTTTTGTTCCCGTGCCGGAGTGCATCCATCGCGATTTTAAAATGTGTGTTGAAAGTCATCTCATTGCCGGCAGCAGGTTTGTAATAGAGGGCCTGTTTGAGATTTCCCAATCCTTCCGACATGATAAGATGCACACTTTTATTGAAGGATTTGTCTGTTGTCATTTTGCGGTATTGGAGCTTGGAAATCGGCCTGTTTAGGCTTTTTCTCTTGATCTTTCCGCAATTGTTGAAAACATAGCACTGAACGTAGGGCTCCTCGGCACTCCACTCATTGAATGGTGTTTTGCTCTTGATGACAGATTTCAGTTTGGCTGATTTATATCGCCAGGCCTGTTTCTGTGCCTGGGTTGCAGGTTTCCTGGCTTTGGCTTTTCGGTAAACTTTGGGAGCTGTTCCGGTTTTTCTTCTGTAAGAGGTTCTCAGTTTCTTATTGAGATGATTGACATCCTTGATGATCGCCTTTGCCTGGGCGGAAGTTGTACTGCCCTGACTGAGAAAACGCCAGATATAGTAGTCTTTCTCCACACTTTGCGGCATCCTGTGTATCTGGTTGAATGTGAAGGTTTTTGCCTCTATACTCAATGAGAGTAAAAAAAGAGTAAGGAGAATGTGCGCAAGATAGTGCATCATTATCCCAAAAGTGCTCTCATCATCAAGGTATCCAGGAATTGTAATGCCAGGATAATGACGATCGGTGAAAGGTCAATTCCGGAGATCACAACAAAGGGAATTTTTTTTCGTACAAAATCATAGACCGGCTCTGTAAGGCGATAGATAGCCTGTACGATCTGATTGTTGGGATCAGGTCTGATAAAACTCATAAGGGCTGATATGATGATGATCCAAATATAGACATTGATAACAGTATGCAGCAGCTGTGCAATAGAATAGATAAACGCATTCATGAGGCGATCTCCAGAAGATAAGGTTTGATAAGAGGATAGATATCACTCAACTCAGGGCCGTGCTCTGCTCCGGCGAGCAGAAGTCTGAGCGGTTTAAAGAAGTTCCCCCCTTTTAGTCCGCTCTCTTTCATCATATAGCTTTTGAATTCATCGAAAGTCTCTATCATCGGAGCGTCCGCAATGATCTTTTGCATGATCTTCATCTGCTCACTCCACTCACCATCAAAATTTTTGGGAGCAAAGACAGGTCTTATCTTATTCTCCAACTCGTTGATCGTGCTGGCTTCCTCCAGATAGAGTTTGGCGAGTTTTCCGATGTCGGCATCTGCAAAGCCGAAGAGAGAAGAGAGTCTCTTGTCGTCCATCATGCCAAGATGTTTACGATTGATAAATCGAAGTTTATCGATATCAAATTTTGCTGGAGATCTTGAGATGTTTTCCAGCTTGAACCACTCCAGGGCTTCAGGCATCGTGAAGATCTCAGTCGGTGCCTTGTTGCCAAGCAGCAGCAGGTAGTTTGCGATAGCGTCCGGGATGAATCCCTGCTCAAAAAGCCATTTGACTGAACTGGTATCATCCTGTTTACTCATCTTTTTGCCCTCTATATTGAGGACGATGGGCAGATGAGCATAGTCTGTCTCCATATCATAGCCCAAAAGCTGTTTAATATGTTTCTGCTTTGGCGTATTGCTCAGGTGGTCTTCCTCTCTGATGATGAGATTGATCCCGGAGATCATATCATCACAGGCACAGGCAAAATTATAAGTGGGTGTCATATCCGCTCTCAGGACAACAAAACTGTCTACGTCATCGGGTGCAGTTTGAATATCACCCTTGATGACATCATGGTTCATGATAGGTGCATCCGGCTTTTTGAGACGTATGACAAAAGGTGTTTTGTTCTCCTTGATCTTTCTGAGATCTTCAGCTCCCACCTCTTGGCAGCGTCCGCTATATCGGTAGGCAACCCTATTTCTTTTTGCCGCTTCCCTGTCTGCTTCCAACTCTTCAGGTGTACAGGTGCAGACAAACGCCTTCTTCTCTTCAAGAAGCCTGATGGCCAGTGTTTGGTGCATATGGAGGTTTTCACTTTGGTGGCTCACGCTGTCATGAGGCAGTGCAAATTTCTCCAGGATCTGTAAAATCTCAGTATCTTTTCCCTCTATGTTGCGTTCTTTATCTGTATCTTCTATACGTACGATGAAATTGACATCTCTTTGCTTGGCAACCATATAGTTAAAGATGGCAACACGAAGGTTTCCTATATGCATATCACCTGTAGGTGAGGAGGCAAATCTAAGCATCTTTTTTGAACTCCGATAGTGGTTGATTTATATTTTTGTATTATAGGGTTTTTTGCTGAAAAAGCATGGAGAATTAGAAATTAGAAATTAGAAATTAGAAATTTTGGTAACAATGTCATCCTGAACTTGGTTCAGGATGACGAATGGATTAAAAATCAAACGGATGCTGGAACATCACCCACATATTGGTACCTTCATCTCCATAAGCCACATCGAAACGTACAGGAAGTTCTGCGGCAAAGGCACGGAAGCTGATACCCACATCATACTTTAAGTCTTTCAAGAGATCGGCATTGTATTTGTCATTGACTCTACCTGCCTCTACAAAAGGAACGATCTGAAACCAATCAATAGCAACGGGGGAATACTTCTGTAAGAATTTTGTTGTTTTAAATGGATTCCAGTCGAGCATTGCCCGATATTCTGCCGTACCATAGATGACAGCTTTGTCTGAAAATCTGTTGTTGTCGTAACCTCTCATGCGGATAAACCCTCCGAGCCTTCCACCTTCCCACATCGGTGAACGGTGCGAGTCGATCCCAGGATAGACTTCATTTTCCGTATCCCAACTGAAAGAGTATCCGGTCCAGAAACTCAGAGCCAGTACATTTTGTTGTGTGAATGAAAAGGTATCTAGATTGAAATATTTATTATATTTAAATTCCAGAAAGTCCCAACTTTGGAGGTTGTCTCCTTCTCCAAAATCTCTGGAGTATTGAAGCTGGAAATTATATCCTCTCGAAGGATTGAGGTCATAATCGGTGTTGTCATGCAAAAGGAAGAATCTCAGCCCTTCTGTATTCCATTCGGGTTTGGAAGTAAAGCCGGGCCAAGGTGCGGAATTTTCCCAGTTTTCAATATCCTGGTCCTGATAAAAAGTTTTCAGGCCAACCGT
>JAYEND010000035.1:0-26123 GCA_034721895.1 Campylobacterota bacterium
AATTTCTACAGACTTCTATGATGATGGATCAAAATATCCAATGATCGTAGAAGCCAACCTTGAAGTGATCAAAGATGCTGACCTTATTTATCCGGGTCAGACGATCAGGATTCCTTCGTTGGCGTAACATACTTAAAGAAAAAAAGATAAAAAAATACTACTAAAGGAGATAAAAATGGCTGGATTGATAGATATGATTGTAAATAACCCGGATATTGTAAAAAGTATTGCGCAAAAAGAGGGAATCAGTATAAATGGTGCAGGTAGCATCATTGATCAGCTTGCACCTATTTTGATGGGTGCCACAAAGGAGAACTTACGAAGCGACAGAGATTCAAGTGATATCCTCAAGCATATAAGTGATTCCCAGTTTCCGGAGATGGTTGACAAGCCGGAGGAGGCGGTGCAGAGAGGTGACCTGGGTGATTTGGGTAATATTATTCTGGGTCAAATGACAGGCTCTAAAGAGAATTCAAGGAAAGTGGCGAAACATGTTGAGCAGCAGACAGGAATGAACCTTGACATCATAAAGAGTATACTTCCAATGCTTGCTCCTTTTATCATTGGAGCCTTGGGGAAAATGGCTGCACCCACTATCAGCAATCAGAATCAAAACACACATGCCTCGCACGGCGGTGGGCTGGAAGATATCTTGATAGGAATGATGGACCAGGATCACGATGGCTCCGTAATTGATGATATTGGCGGAATGATATTGAAACAAATTTTAGCATAAAATGATTTCTTGGTCTTCAATGGAGCCCATAAGCACCAAAGAGCCTTCGGACATTTTAATAATGAATTCGGATCAGGCATTTGGAGAGGTGAAGTAGTGCTATAATCCTTTAGGATTGGCACCAAACCTGTTCTCTCCCGGTTCAGAGTCTGTTACATAAAAGAAGATAAGCACCAGTATTCACTTCTTGCTACTCTGCCGTCAAACTTAGCATACCTGTTTTTAGTCGTCTCTATAAAATATCTATTGAACTGTTCCATTTTTCTCTCCCTTTATCTGTTTGTAAACTCTTTACACTTTAAGGTTCTCCCATTATGCTTCAGTGTCGCTTCACCGTGATGTTCCCAGAACTCTATATCCTCAGATGTGTATTTGGCACCGCTGCCTGACATACTTGAGTACGCCATCTCCTGCTTTAAAGGAAGATTGAGGACAACTGTAGGCATCTGAGTGGTATTGTAGAAATAGACTGTCAGTGTATTTTCCTTCTTCCCGTCACATTTGTAATAGACTGCTTCAGGTACCTCTACCAGTCCTCCGGCGATCTGCAGTTGACTGATACGCGATTCATAGGCTCGTGTCATACAACTTATTGCTACAGAAGATGAAGTGCAACCATCCCTGTGCTTGATCCATACTTTCTGCTCTGAAACAAGATCTTTTTTTTCATTCTCCGGATAGGCACGATATGCACTCTTGTAAACCTTTGTCAAAGTACTATCGAGTTTAGAGAGCACTTCATCTTTGCATATCAGCTTTTCAGAGGGGGTACCGTCTTTTGCACAGTCAAATGAAGGAGTATAGGTCACAACAGGATCTTCCGGTTTGCCGTAACTCTCTTCAGCATGAAGCTGTCCTGCTGATACAGACAGTATGGCAATACCAAACCATTTGAATAATTTTTGCATTACAAATTTCCCTTTTTCAATAGTTTATTATTTTTTATAGAAATTTGCAAGTAAGAAAAGGTGACAAACTGCTTTCACCAATTCACATCATAAGTGCAATACCTTGTGCCGCTTGACATGGTGCGGTAATAAGTTTGTAGAGGTACCTAACTTAATGTTTTTATAATTTATAAAAACGTATAATGAATAAAATACATAAAAGGAGTTAGAAATGTCAGTTGTAAAAGTCATCGAGGTCATTGCCGAATCAAAAAAAAGTTGGGATGATGCAGCAGTAAATGCTATAAAAGAGGCATCAAAAAGTGTGAAAAACATTAGATCGATCTATGTAGAAAACATGGAAGCAAAGGTAGATAAAAATAAAATCATCAAATACCGCATCAATGCAAAAATATCATTTGTTGTAAAATAAGGTTGGTTTTTATTGCCCACTCTCCCGATCTCTTGGAATAAATCCAAGAGATCGGGTGTGTAATATACTGTTATTTTTGAGTGTCTGGTATTTCACGCTCCATTGCCATTTGCTGATTGACACGAATCGATCTTTCAAGAGCTTCTTCTTGTCTCTCACATTGTCTAAACCCATCAGACCAGCCTTGTGCATATTTAGAATTATTTTGGAATTTGTTTTCATCTTTTTTGAATTGTTCAAACATATTTCCACCAGCTTGCTTGCCACTATGACAACCATCTCCATATCCTTGAGAATACGCTTGTGTATGACCCTGCTGCATCATCTGCTCTTCTTCCGTAGCACACCCGGTAAATGCGATCAGTCCGAGGATTGCTGTTGTCGTAAGTAGAAGTCGTGTTGTTTTCATTTCTGCCCTTTTTTCGGATATATAGCAATAATCTTTAGATAAAGTCAATATCATTTTGAAGAGTAATAGAGTTCAAAGTGATAAGATGATCTATTCTGTCTCTATTTTTCTGATGCCCCAGTGAAACTTTTCTTTGTAGAAGCCTTTGTCCAGTTCGGAGATCGTCACACCATAAGCTTTCCCGGAAGAAGAATGTATGAATTTACCCTTTTCCAGATAGACGCCGCTATGGTTGACGTGATTCCGGTTATAAGTGTCAAAAAAGAGGATATCCCCTCTTTTGATCTCGCTGCGTGTCAGTTTTTTGCCGCTTTTTGACTGTTCGAGAGAGGAGCGTGGGATATTGATCCCGTTGGTTTTGAAGAGATAATAAACAAAGCCTGAACAGTCGAAATGGTCAGGTCCCGCCTGTGCCGGGGCATAACTGTCTCCCAATTTGCTTTTTGCAAGAGTGATGAGCTTTTCAGTTATGTTCAAATCAGCTGTTGTGCTATCCTCTCCTGCTTGATTGTGTGTCATAGCATCTTCTTTTCTGGGTACGATAGTGATCTGGCTGGTATTGTGCTCCATGATGACTTCACAATTCTTATCATGACTAAGTGTCAGCACAACTTTCTCCGGATCATCCTGTGTGACATCGATATGTACTTTGCAGTCGATACTTGTATGTGCATGGAGCGAAATGCCCGCGATCAGAATCAGAGAATTGATAGTATTTTTCATAGATCGACTAAAAATCAGTACTTTTTACCAGCTTCAGTTGCCATGTAGCTTCTCCTGGAACCAACTTATACTGTAGCTGTCTCATTCCGCCTTTGGGGCAGCAGTTGGCATCACCTTTGTTGTAGATCGGGAAACGTCTTGCAAAACTGGTTTCAATGATAGTAAACTCATCATGACCCATATACCCAACAGTGTTCTTCTTGTCGTTTTCCAGCGGCGGCAGGTAAATTTCACTGAGTGACTTTTTGTTGTTGGCACTATACGCGACCAGAGAACCATAAGCGCCACTTCCGGCAGAATTGATATAGATATAGATCTCCGGTGAACCGTCACTGTTGATATCCGCTATTTCTGCACCTGTCACGCTGCCATCTATCTCCTGTTTCATGACTCTGTTCACGATCTCCAGGCCACTGGGGGTAATTGTCAACTGATTGAGTGAACCTTCATTGGTGGCAACGACATGGAAGGTGATACCCTGCAGAGTCAGTACTTTGTCAAAACCTTTAGAAGTGTCAGGCTGTTCTGCAGTATCTGAAAGATGATACTTGTCTTTAAGCTCTTTGATACGCATACGGTACTGATCTGCCATACACTTCTTTTCATCTTCGGCTTTCCAGCAATCATTGCGACCTTTGATCCAGCCTATCTGATGGGTTTTGAGTAGATCTTCTTTGGGAGCTTTTGCTTTTGCCTGTTCATAGACTACGGCTAACTCTCTGTCGAGATCCATCAGTCCATCGCTGCTGCAGATCAATCCTTCTGAACTATTTTTTTTGACTTTAGTGCAGTCAAAACTCGGTGCATTGGCATAGAGCAGGGAGATGCTTGCCAGCATAGAAAACAGCAAGCCTTTTGCCCATAGTTTTTTTCTCTCATATATCATGGTTAAGACCTTTTTACCAGATTATAGCGTTATATTTCCAGTTTTGTAAATATCACTATGACTCTTGACTTTGCAACTGAAAAGTGGTACTATAAAGCATGAGCAAGAAAGCAAAGCTATTAAAACGATTTTTTGAATCACCGCCAAGAAAGGATTTGACGTTTTCTGAGTTGGAGCGTCTACTGAATTCGTGTGGTTATCGGAAAATTGAAGGGAGTGGTTCTGCCGTGAAGTTTTATCATCAGGAGAAAGACAGCTTGATCAATCTTTACAAACCGCACCCCGGAAATATTTTAAAAATCTATTTGGTCAAACAGATACAGATAAAACTGAAGGAGGTTTGTGATGGCTAATACACTGGAATATAACGGCTATATCGGTTCCATAGGATATTCTCCTGAGGACAAAATATTCTATGGGAAATTGGAGATGATCGACGATCTTGTGACATTTGAGGCGGATAGTGCTTCGGAGCTTGAAGAGAATTTTCATGCCGCAGTAGATGAATATATCGATACATGCAAGGCGTTGGGCCGTTCGCCGCAGAAAACGTATAAAGGTGTATTCAATGTACGGATCGATCCGGGACTTCATAAAAAACTCCATTCTGAAGCATTGAAAGCCGGTATCTCTTTGAACGCTTTCGTTCAGAAAACCTTGGCAGCTAAAGTTTCCACTAATACCCAGTCACATTGACCAGCTTGTACTGCAGTTATTAGTGGCAGGGTTTTTTCGAAAAAGTCTCATGCCCACGCCCTTTCCAGCAGCGTAGCATTTTGGTCTGTTTGTCGATGCTCCAAGTTCCATTTGGTTTTTTGGAAAGCGTAAAAATATATTTGAAACCTCTAGTGGAATCATCCAAAAGCCCATCCTGTATGACAGTGATAGTGGTCGCAGAGGCTGCTTCTCCCGAGTCATCCTCTCTGATGATCTGCTGAGAACGCCCCATATCTCCTGTCACTTCGAGTACAATTTCGATGGGGCTTTGCAGAGACTGCTTTTTTTGAATCGGTTCCGCTATTGACATTGATGAAAGCAAAATAGTGAATGCTATCATCATGATTATTTTGTTATGAGCCTCCATCGGCGTGTTCTCCATAATCGATATACTCCCGGTTTTCATAAGAGGTCTTTATGACACTCAGATAGTGTGCCATTGCTTTGGTTTGATTGCCGTCAAGTGACTTGGCAAAAGAGACCATGATCGTGCCGTTTGGTTTGCGGGTGATCCCCTGCTGCAGATTGAGGAGTCTCTTGAGAAGAACTTCTTCCTTTTGGTCCTGAAGTCTGGGCCCGTTACCTGTCCCCTGACCATAAAATCCATGACAACTTGGGCAGCCATTTTTGAGATAGAGTGTCTCTGTATCAATGCCATAAAGAAGAAATGGAATGAACGGAAGCATAAAAGTGATTTTTTTCATACATTTAGTGTAACACAGCTCTCTGAAAACAATCATGAATATATTTCCGAAGTGGAGAGAAAGTGAATATCGTTATACGAAATTTCATTAAGTCAAGAATCTCATAACGGTGTTATTTTATCCCGAATTATGCAATTGAATTGTGGAAAGATTTGAAAAAGTGGATACGGATATGTCCTCAGAGAAGATAATGAAGGACTTATAGCGACTTTTGGAATATTACCTACCAAATACTGGAAGGGGATAAAGGTGATAGAAGAGCAGTCATTTTATCTGCTCTTCTATATTTAACTAAAAGCTGGTGCAGATATTTTCAAGATAGCTGTCTATATCTTTGATCACTGTATCAAGATCTTTCTCGCCATCAATAACTTTCAGTATATTTTTACCTTCATAGTGCTGTTTGATCTCATTGAGTGAAGCTTTGTATGCTTTCATCTCCTGTTCAAAAATATTTTCATCTCTTCCTGAATCAAGAAAACGTTTTTTAGCCAGTTCGTCATTCACTTTTATCTCTAAGACTGACATAAGTTTAATTTTGTCATTGTTGAATATATAGTCACAAAAGTACTTCAATTGTTTCTCTTTGCCCGGAAATCCGTCAAGTAATATCACATCAGTAGAGGCTTTGTTCACAGCATCAACAATGAGTTCAACTACAATTTGTGTAGGTACAAGCTCACCTTTTTCAACAAAACTTTTTGCGATATTCCCAACGGCTGTTTCATTTTGTACTTCTTTTTTTATCAGGTCACCTGTCGAATAACTTGTAATACTTTCTGAATGTTTCTCTGCAATTAATTTAGCATCGGTTGTTTTCCCGGATCCAGGCGCTCCGATAAGTAGAATTAGTTTTTTTGACATTTTTACTCCTTGTATATATAGAATTATATCAGATTAAAGCGTTAAACGATGCTTTCTAGAAATAAAAAGAGTTCTAAAATAATATATTGTTACACTTTATGATAATTTGGCTATGCACTCTTGGAAATAACCATTTGAACGTGTCGATAGTGAAACCCAAAAGAAAAATGTCTCTATTATCTATCCTAAAATGGGAGAAGCAATATCACTTATAAAGGAAAATCATACTTTTAAATGGTGGAATTAAAACACTATCTATCACAAATTATGATAGAAGTTTAGTAATTACTGGCTGTCGATACAAAATTTTAAAGACCTCTAAACAACAGAAAAAATGGAAGGAAAATGGAAGCGACAAAGACCCCCCTAACGTATTTTACTGTATAATTACGCAATTTTTTAAAGGATGATTATGAGCAAAATAACCAAAGAAAAAGCACTGGAATATCATCAGAACGGCAAGACCGGAACCAAGCTTACCAAACCGTGTGATTCTCAGCAGGAACTTTCGCTTGCCTATACGCCGGGGGTAGCATTTCCCTGTCTGGAGATAGCAAAAGATGAAAATCTTGCTTTTAAATACACAAACAAAGCCAATCTTGTGGCAGTGGTTTCTGATGGTACTGCCGTACTTGGTTTGGGGGATATAGGACCTTTGGCCGGAAAGCCGGTCATGGAAGGAAAAGTAGTACTCTTCAAGAAATTTGCTGATGTTGATGCTTTTGACATTGAACTGGATGTCCATGAGATCGATGAGATCATTGCAACCTGTAAGGCAATTGCGCCTACCTTTGGGGGGATCAACCTGGAAGATATCAAAGCGCCCAAGTGTTTTGAGATCGAGACAAAACTGCAGGAAGCATTGGATATTCCTGTGTTCCACGATGACCAGCATGGAACCGCGATCATTACAACGGCGGCATTGATCAATGTCCTCGAGCTCACAGGGAAAAAAGTGGATGAGATCAAAATTGTTATTAATGGGGCAGGGGCGGCCGGTATTTCCTGTGCCAAGATGTACAAGAAACTCGGAGTAAAAAATATCTTTATGTGTGACAGTAAAGGTGTTATTTCCAAGAATAGAACAGACTTCAATCAATATAAAGCACCTTTTGCTGTAGAAACAAATGCCAAAACACTGGAAGATGTGATAGTTAATGCAGATATGTTCCTTGGCCTGAGTGTTGCAGGTGCTTTGACGAAAGAGATGGTTGTCAAAATGGCACCGGAGCCTATCATTTTTGCTTTGGCCAATCCGGTACCTGAAATTTTGCCCGAAGAGGTGAAAGAGGTTCGTGATGATGTGATCATGGGAACCGGGAGATCAGACTATCCGAATCAAACCAATAATGTTTTGGGTTTCCCGTTTATCTTTCGCGGAGCGCTGGATGTCAGAGCGAGAAAGATCACCGAAGGAATGAAGATGGCAGCAGCTGAAGCTCTGGCGGCCTTGGCGAAAGAACCGGTTCCCTATTATGTCAAAGCCGCTTACCATAATGACAATATCGAGTATGGGAAAGAGCATATTATCCCGCTTCCTTTCAACAAAGAAGCTCTGATCTGGGTTGCTTCAGCTGTGGCAAAAACAGCAGTAGAAGAAGGTGTGGCGCGTATCGACAATTATGACCACGAAGCTTACAGGGAATATCTAAGATGCAAGATCTACGGATGCCCTGAAAAGGAAGAGGAGTAAGCAAGCGACAACTGCTTAGTGTAAAGCTGATATAATGAGCCAAAAAATTTAATTTGAGTATGTATGGCAGAAAAAAATACCCATCCTGAGTTGAAAGATTATATCGATCTCCATGAACTGATGCAATTGAAGGACAGTTCTCACGAAGGGAACCGAAGTTTCGGACTGGCCCATAAAGATTTGCTGGAGAAGCCCCGTCAGCTTCTCACTCTCTGGATAGAGGAGCATCGTCATCTTCTCTCTCAGCCTTCTGTCTCCGAACGACTTGTCAAAATACTTTCCGGAGTTACGCTGCTGCTTTTGATCTTCTCTTTTTTCCTGGGGATTTTTTCCGGCATCGGACTGCTTCGATATAGTGGGAGTGAACCGGTTAATCTGATCTATTTTCTCGCAGCAGTTTTTTTACTTCCATTGGTAACGATGACCATGACACTGATAGCCATGCTGCGTACGAACCGGTCTGAGAGTTTGCTGGTTCATCTCTCTCCGGCCTACTGGATGGAAAGAATCGTAATGCTTTTACCTGGCAAAAGCCGTGAAATGATCAGTAATATACAGATAAATCCGCTGATCGGCAACTGGATCGTGATCAGGCGTTCGCAGGAGCTTGCACTGGCTTTTTCCCTGGGTCTGTTTCTTGCTCTTCTTGGAATAGTGGCGAGCAAGGATATTGCCTTTAGCTGGAGCACCACACTTCAGATCACACCTGAAGATTTTCATCATTTTCTCTCAATGATCGCTTTGCCATGGCGAGAATTTTTACCACAGGCTGTACCTTCTCTGGAGCTGATCGAAAAAAGCCACTATTTCAGACTGGGAGGCAAACTGGGCAGTGAAATGGTCAGTCATGCAGCGTTGCTGGGTGAATGGTGGAAATTTTTGGCAATGACGACACTCTTTTATGCCCTGTTTCTGCGCTTTTTACTCTTTTTGTTGGCGAGTAGCGGTCTCAGGCATGCTATCGAGCGGGCGATCTTTTCGATAGAAGGTGTTCGGGATATGCTCCGTGAGATGCAGGAGCCTCTCATCAAGTCGGAAGCACCCGTATTGGAGCCATTATTTGAAAAAAGAGATGACCTGGATATGGTTGTGGGCAGATCATTGGAAGATCATTATGAGTCTGTGATCGGCTGGGCATTGGACAAAGAAACGCTTATACTTCAAAATGAAAGAGAAGGGGTCTCCGCCGATATACTGTATGAGGCAGGTGGATTGCATTCGCTGGAAGAGGATCAGAAGGTGATCGACAGTGTTCATGGAAATATTCTGTTTTATGTCAAATCATGGGAACCACCGACGATGGACTTTATAGATTTTCTGACTGCATTGAGTCTTGAGAACAGTGAATTAATCCTTCTCTATCCTTTGGGGACACTGGAACAGGAGTATGAAGCCAGCAAAGAAGATTTTGAAATTTGGGCACGAAAAGTAAGCTCACTCAATGCAGATAATATCAGGATGAAAGAATGATACAAAACGATCTTGACCACCCTAAATTTGCCGTAGTAGGACACCCGAACAAAGGTAAGAGCAGTATCGTCTCGACATTGGCACATGATGAGAGTGTGCAGATATCCAAGACACCGGGGACGACAACAAAACAGCGCTCTTTTCCCTTGCAGATCGATGGAGAAACGCTTTATGAGCTTTATGACACTCCGGGGTTCCAAAGAGCCAGAGCGGTACTCGCCTGGCTCAACCAGGAAGAAGTATCCGCTGACCAGAAAGCAGATAGAGTCAGGCGGTTTGTCTATGAACATCGGGATGATCCGCGTTTTCAGGATGAAGTAGAACTGCTCGAACCGATCCTGGATGGGGCAGGGATCATCTATGTGGTGGATGGATCCAAGCCTTATGGGGTGGAGTATGAGGCAGAGATGGAGATATTGCGCTGGACAGGGCAGCCATCGATGGCGCTGATCAATCTGATCGACGATACGGACTATGTAGAGGAGTGGAAAAAGGCTTTAGGACATTATTTTCGTCTGGTGAGAGTGTTCAACCCTATGGAAGCCAATTTTTCACAGCATATCGTCCTGTTGGAGAGTATGGCACAGCTCAAGGAGGAGTGGACACCTTTGGTAAAGCGTTCGATTGAGATATTCAGACGCTATCAACAGCAAAAGATCAATGACTCATCGGAACTGATCACGGAACTGATCGCAGATTCTCTCAGTTATGTCGCTTCCTTGCCTATAGCCGGTGAGGAAGCGGGCGCAAAGGAGAAAGAGCGAGTATTGGAGAAGTATAAAGCACATCTTCGCAAGTTTGAAGAGGTGACTCAGCGCAAGATCGCTAAGGTCTGGCATCACAGCAAGCTGGAAAAAGAAGAGATGATACCGCTATTTGGGGAGATGGATCTTTTTTCAAAAGAGAGTGCATCACTCTTTGGTTTGAGCAGAAAAGAGATGATGCTTACCGGTGCAGCAGGAGGTGCACTGACCGGCTCCGGTATTGATCTGATGCTGGGAGGAACAAGCCTGATGATGGGATCTGCTATCGGTGCATTAGTCGGTGGAGCAGGTGCAATGTTGGGGTTTGGTGAAATTGCCCAGATGAAAGTGTTGGGCCAAAAACTGGGAAACAGGCGACTCGAAGTCGGACCGATGCAAAATAAAAATTTCCCTTACATTTTGTTGCGCCGGGCACTCTACTTTACGCAGGAGGTTGCTACTCGTCCTCATGCAGATAGAAGTAAAATTTCTATGGACAGTGAAGCACTTCTTGAGACCCAGTGGATCGATGACGAGAGTAAAAAAAAGATGGAAAAACTGCATCAGGATTTTCGAAGCGGCAATGCAATCAAAGAGAAACAGTTTCAGCAGTATAGTGAATTGGTTCAATCCATTCTTTTGAAACAGATCGACCATTAGACTGTAGGGTGCGTAACCACGCACCTAAAAAATATGCAAACAACACACAAGAAGATAATTATTGTGTATATCCATTCAATCCAATGTATAAATTGGTGCGTGATTACGCACCCTAAAATAACTTGTCTATTCCTATCAATATAACTATCGTCAGGAATCCTGCTGCAAAGCCAGCCAGGATATCGTCTCCCATTACGCCAAGGCCACCTTTGACATTTCGATCGATCCAACCGATGGTAGAGGGTTTCCAAATGTCAAAGAGACGAAAAGAAGCAAAGCTGAAGAGAATGGCTAACCACTCTGCATAGGGATAAGAGACGGTGAGTGCAGTGGTATATGAAATCAGCAATGTCAGCCAGATTCCTACTGCCTCATCGATGACGATCTCTTTTTGATCATGTTCACCTGTGAGTTTCTCATACTTGTTGATTTCGAAAATACCGATCACTGTAACAGCCAGTGTCACCATGAAAAGTGTCTCAGGTCCCATGAAGTACAGGATTGCAACTCCAACAGGAAGGGCAGCCAGCGTACCGACTGTACCAGGTGCCTTGGGACTGAGCCCCGCACCAAAAAAAGTTAAAAAAAGTTTTTGCAGATTCATTTTCCATCCCCCTTTTTAAGTCAGTGCCGTCGTTTGATAGAGTTCTGCAAGTTTGATGTAAAACTGCTCTTCACTCTGCTGCTCGAGCAGGCCGGAACCCGGCATGATAGAGTAGTGCATCTCCTGAAGATTCTCGAAACGGTCAGGAAAAAGGGCTGCGAGGATACTGGCAGAAACTTCTTTGCGAACCAGAAGGGGTGGCGGAATGATACCGCTTTGGATCAATTTCATAATAGAGTCTGAGTGATAATAGATATGGTGGTGTCTTCCATGCGGACAGGTTTGGGTACTGACCAATGTATTGCAGATTTCGCAATAGACATACTCATCAACTGTAGTAATCGTAATTTTGCTATTTTTGAAACTGTCAAAGATCGTGTTGAGACGATTTTTATCATAATAGAGTCCAAGACCTGCATGTTTCTTCCCTATGACCAATTCATTGCAACCATAGTTTTTGGCCAGAAGTGCATCAAGTACGAGTTCATTATAACCTGCAAAGATATAGGTATTCTCAAACGGTACAATGATCACTTTGTTTTTCGGCAGGTAATGATCAACAAAGGTACTGAGTGCATTGTGACGGATATCATAGCGCAACCCTTCAGAAGTAAAAGGTTTTCTGAGAAAAATAACCAACATATCTGAAGAGTTGAGCGTCTGCCTTATCATTCGTTCGTGAGCACGATTGAAAGGATTGGCTGTCAGCATCATGGCTGAAATCTTGGTGGCGCCGGTACGGTCGATCATACTTTTTATCCGCTTTTTGTTGTCGGCCAGAAGAGGGTACTCAACACTATATTCTCCGCTGATAGCAATATCGCCAAGCCTGGCCATGGTATTAATAACACCGGGATGGTCAGGATCGCTGGTACCGTAGATATGGCTCAGTCGCGCCCTGGGATCGATCGAAAAGGTTTCATCAGCAATGAGCTCTCCGACTTTTGTCTCTTTGTTCACCAGGTCCAGTACTTCACCTTTGGTGACAGAGAGAAGAACCTCCCTGTTCCTTTTCCCTTTAGGTGCAAGAATGAAAGCAAAAGGATAGGGGAACCCTTTGAACATTCTGGTACTATCAACCTCGTTTGCCTCTTTCTGATTCATAAGCCCTTTGACGGGAGAGATCAGTCCGGCCTTGACCAGAGCCAGTGTGGAGAGTGCCTCCGCGTCAATATAAAGTGATCTATTTTTTCTTAAAGATGCCATACTTCTTCCTTTTTTCCCATAAGCTTTTTCTGGAGATTCCCAGTTTTTTGGAAAGTTCGGTATCAGGGAACTTGTACTGGAAACTGTTGACGATAAATTTGACATAATCGTCGATAGTCAGGATCTCATTCTGGTCATAAAGTTTGCTCTCGGTCCTGAGTTCGATCGTTTCGAAAGGCGTTTCGACATCGGAGGTCGTTGAGAGGATAAAGTCACTTTTTCTGATCAGATCTATGAGTATTTCTCTATCAGATTTTTTGAGAACCTGCATATCTGCGATATAGAGCAGCGAACCTGGTACAGCAGAGGCAATTTTCTCTTTCCAGCCTTTATTTGTCAGAGGGATAAAGCTGAGCAGTCTACGGTGTGTTTCTGCATAGGAGAAGGCCACCTTATCTACCAATCTTGGATAGTTGGTGAGGATGACTGTAGGGGTATTGATCTTCTCGATATTGACATCCAGAGTAATATCTTTGAGAAGATTCTGGGTATATTCGGCAAAGAGATGGTTTTGCTGTCTAAGCTCCTGATACTCTCTATAGTGTTCAATTTTTCGAAGCAGCTCCTCGATCATAAATGGTTTGACGATATAATCTTTGGCACCCTGTTTCAATGGTTCACTGACGGTGTCATTGTTGATATAGCTGACCATTAGAATGATGATCTTGCTCTTAAATCGTGAGATGAGAGGAGAGCAGTTCTGGCCCGGCATAGTAGTCGACAGGAGGTAGACATCTCCCTCGCTATGCAGCGCCTCATTGATCGAGCTGTATATGTCAGTCTCAAATCCGTTTTCGTTCATCTTGGCGGAAATACTCTGCGCCAGATAGAGTTCATTTTCTACAATAATTATCTTCATTTTTCTGTCCAGTCAAAATAGGTTAAATTCGCAACAGCTTCCACAGCTACACCTTCTTTTCTTCCCAGGAAACCAAGGTGTTCTGCTGTAGTTGCTTTAATGTTGACAAAGTTGGCTCTGATACCCAGGATATTAGCCAGGTTTTGCCGCATCTTATCTTTGTAGGGAAGAAGCTTTGGTACCTGAGCTATGATCGTAAGATCAACATTCCCGACTACCAGGCCATAGGAGCTGATCTTCCGGATAATATCCTCCAGAAGTTTTGCCGAATCTGCTCCGGCATATTGCTTATCTGTATCAGGGAAAAACTCTCCGATATCTCCGAAACCTGCTGCTCCCAGCAATGCATCGATCAGGGCATGGATCGCAACATCTCCATCGCTGTGTGCCTTGAACCCATAAGGCACATCGATTTTCACGCCGCAGAGCATCATTGTTTTACCCACTTCGAAGGCATGAATATCGATACCGAACCCTGTCAAGGTCTTCTTAGAGGGAGTTTTCAGGCAACCTAGTTTTGTCAAATCGTCAATTGTCGTTAGCTTGTGGGCATTTTCGGAACCCTCTACAAAGAGAATGTTTCCATTCGCTGCCGCAATTGCACTGCTCTCATCAGTGTATTCTGTACCTGCAGAGAGTGCTTCTTTGAGCAGAGCAGTATTGCTGAGCTGAGGTGTCTGTATCCGTTTGGCACTGCTGCGGTCTACAGGTTTCTCTTCGATATAGAGGGTATCGACAACAGGCAGAGCCGGGACGATGCAAGCCGCTTGCTCTTTCATGTCAAGAACACGCCGGATCATCATTTCGTCAAGACAACATCGTGCGATATCACTGACCAGCACAGATATGGTCGAAACATATTGAAGGGCATTGCTGAGAGATGCCTGACGACTGTTACCGCCTGCTACATAACGATATGATCCAAAAAACTTCATCAGCCTTATCTCTTCGGCGGAAGAGACTATTATCACCTCTTTGAAATCGTAAAGGGAAGAGAAATGGTCAGCAACTTGCAGCCATAGCGGCTTATCGCCACTGTAGAGCCATTGCTTTTTTGGTTCCATATTGAACCTTGTCGCAGAGCCTGCTCCCAAAAGTATCAATGTTACATCAGACAAATAGACTCCTCTGTCATGGTATATATTTCTTAAAGTGTCACGAAAGTATACACTTTAAAGCTTGATACAATCTTTTTTGGAAGCAGCATTAAGTTTCTTTTCCTGTAAAATAGGATATATTTTATCCGAATTAAATATTAGTTTAAGATTCAGTTGGTATAAACTAGGGCACCTCTAACAATAGGTGCCCCCTAATACGAAGGATGCAAAAATGAGAACAGAATGGTTAAAAAAACGTGAAAACGATGAAGTGCGAACTCAGATGTATTATGCCAAGCGAGGAGTCATTACAGAAGAGATTGAGTATGTGGCAAAGGTCGAAAAGATCGATCCCGAGCTGCTGAGATCGGAGATAGCCAGAGGACGATGTATTATTCCTGCCAATGTTAATCATAAACATCAGGTGCCTATGGCGATCGGCATGGTTTCAACCTGTAAAATCAATGCCAATATCGGATCATCTGCACTCGCTTCTGATGTGGAAGGTGAGATTGAAAAGGTGGATGTCTGCCTGAAATATGGAGCAGATACCATTATGGATCTTAGTACCGGTGGTGATCTGGATAAGATCCGTGCAGCAGTTATCGAGCATTCAACGGTACCGATAGGAACGGTACCCATGTATCAGATTTTGCATGACTGTAATGACAAGATCGAGGACCTGACTATCGAATCGATGCTGAAAGTCCTACAGAAGCAGGCAGAGCAGGGTGTCAGTTACTTTACGATCCATGCTGGTTTCCTCCTTCGCTTTATGCCGCATGTGGCAAAACGTAAGATGGGTATTGTCTCCAGAGGCGGTTCCCTGATGGCCGCCTGGATGATGCACTACCACAAAGAGAACCCTTTCTATGATGCGTATGATCAGATTCTGGATATCTGCCGCAAGTATGATGTTGCTCTTTCGCTGGGTGACAGCCTTAGGCCGGGATGTCTTTATGATGCGAGTGATGATGCGCAGCTCTCCGAATTGAAAGTTTTGGGTGAGTTGACACTTAGAGCATGGGAAAAGGATGTTCAGGTAATGATCGAAGGACCAGGGCATGTTCCACTCAATCAGGTTGAGAGAAATATGAAGCTGGAGCGTGAATATTGTCATGAAGCACCGTTCTATATTCTTGGGCCGCTTGTGACAGATATCGCAGCGGGCTATGATCATATCTCTTCTGCGATCGGTGCGGCTGTCGGTGGATGGCATGGTGCCAGTATGCTTTGTTATGTGACGCCCAAAGAGCACCTTGGATTGCCAAATGCAGCCGATGTGCGTGAAGGGATCATAGCCTACAAGATCGCGGCACACGCAGCGGATATCGCCAGAGGTCGTCCGGATGCACAGAAGATCGATGATGAGATGAGTGATGCCAGATATGGCTTTGACTGGAATAAGCAGTTTGAACTCTGTCTTGATCCGGATCGTGCCAAAGAGTATCATGATGAGACACTGCCGCAGGATGTTTTCAAAGAGGCAGAGTTCTGCTCTATGTGCGGTCCGAAGTTCTGTTCATATAAAATTACACAGAACATTGTTGCAGAGCATGGCGAAGCAATGGCGAACGAGCCGCAGTAGCAGATAGAATTATTTCCACCATGTCATCCTGAATCAAGTTCAGTATGACGAACCCTGTACATGATTGTGTGCATATATATAGATATAAATTTTTAGGAGAAATGAATGAATAACGAACAAGTATTGGATGCATTGAAAAATGTCAACTACCCCGGTTTTACGAAAGATATTGTTACTTTCGGTTTTGTCAAAGATATAGCAATCGACGGAGATAAAGTCTCTCTGAATGTCGAAATCACATCGAGTGCCGATGAGGTGAAGCTTCAGTTGATCAAAGATATTGAGACTGAGTTGCAAAAGATTGGTTTCAAGGAGATCACAGCCAACATCATCCAGCCAAAAGCACCCAGAGAGATGAGTAACTCTGTAAGTGGTAAAAATATCGCACCGCAGGTTAAAAACTTTGTGATGGTCAGTTCAGGCAAGGGTGGTGTGGGCAAATCAACGACCGCTGTCAACTTGGCAGTCGCGATGGCGATGCAGGGTAAAAAAGTGGGTCTTCTCGATGCCGATATCTATGGGCCGAATATCCCGCGTATGATGGGTGTAGCAGATCAAAAACCTGAGATTCAGGGCAACAAAGTAATGCCGATGAAAGCCTATGGCGTAGAAGTTATGTCAATGGGTTCACTGATGGAGCCGGGTCAGTCACTGATCTGGAGAGGTGCGATGATCATGAAAGCGATCGAGCAGTTTCTGAGAGATATTCTCTGGTCAGAGCTGGATGTACTGGTGATCGATATGCCTCCTGGGACTGGTGATGCACAATTGACATTGGCACAGTCTGTACCTGTAACGGCAGGTATTACTGTTACGACACCACAGGAAGTTTCACTTGATGACAGCAGGAGATCACTCGATATGTTCGAGAAACTCCATATCCCTACAGCAGGTATCATCGAAAATATGAGTGGATTTATCTGCCCGGAGTGTGATACAGAATCAGATATATTTGGTATGGGCACAACCGCACCGGTAGCCAAAGAGTATGATACTGAACTGATCGCGCGTATTCCTATAGAGCCTGCGATCAGAATAGGGGGGGATACAGGTATGCCAGTCACCTATCACCAGCCAGATAGTGAGACAGCCAAGCGCTATCAGGAGGCAGCGAGCAAGCTGTTAGCTTTTATTGATAAAGTCAATACAGAAGGCGGAGCGGACAACCAGGCTATCCAGCCGACAACACCTCCGGGAGTCAGTGCCTGCAGTACAGGCGGTTCAACACAGGCAGCAGCAGAGCAAAATTCAGGCGGAAGTTGCGGCTGCCACTAGAGTGTAGCGTTCAGCGTTTAGCGCTGAGCGTTCAGAAAGTTTGATCTAATAATCAACCAAGCTCTTTATCTATTTCATCATCAGAACTTGATATCTCTTCAATCATTAGAGTTTCTTCTGTAGAAAAGATAATTTTCTCATCAGCACTTGATATCTCTTCGATCATTAGAGTCTCTTCTATGGAAAAGATAGTTTCCTCATTTGGATTAGTCTTTTTATGTTTTTCTGTGTCTTTTACGGAAGTGGTTTTTTTGACAATACCAATTTCTTTTGCATCATTTCTATTTTTTGAGGAATGTAGTTTATTGATATCTTGTTTTGTGACACTTGCATGTGAACTGATTGTTGTTGCTTGATTGCTATCGTTTTCTCCGCCGTAAGCAGAAAAGCAAATAAGAACTGTCGAAAGCGCAATTTTTTTTATATTTGATGTGAGATACATTTTTATCACTCCATTTTGGGTATTTAGCCAGTGCGGTAATAATGAAGTGAATAAAGGTGAAAGCTGTTCTTTGAACAGATTGCAGTAATTATTGTAGAATACAACAAAATACTAAATAAATTAATTTATTTAGGCAACCCAGCCATCTCCAAAAGAGACCTGTGGCTTTCCGTCCCCGCTTCACAACAGGTTTGGCAATAACATTAATAAAATATGAAAAAGACTTTTTTGGAAAGTTGTTGAAACACCAAATAAGATATCTGATGGCAACCCGGCTATCTCTCAAAAGAGACCCGCAGCTTTCCGTCCCCGCTTCACAACAGGTTTGGCCTAATTACATAATGTTCAGATTATGGCACACATAAACTTAAGTAAAAGTTAAATTAAGAATATGAAAATTGCAACTTGGCAGATATTGATAGACAAATTTAGAAAATTAAAGAATATTCTCAATAATCACAGAAAAATATTGTAGAATATTGAGAGGATTACAGTTAAAACTAAAAAAGCTATCAATGAATTTAATAAAATTAATATTTATATTTGTTATGTTTGCTACTTGTACATTGAGTAGTGATTTCAGAACTGAAGATATTTTTCATTCTGAGGAGTTGAAAGATTACAGCAAAAAAAGTGAATATAAAAATGAACTTTACCATGAACATGAACAGTTGTTGAAAGACTTGCAAAAGTATGGACACGGAGACTATAAAGTAGTTGCTGATTACATCAATGTTGGATACTTGGCGAACAAAACGGGAGAGTATCAAAAAGCACTGAAGTATTATTTTAAGGCTTTAAGTATACACGAAAAGCTGAAGGGGAAAAAGCAACCCCATGAAGCTATCATCTACAATAATATCGGTACTGTTTATTATAAATTGGGAGAGTATCAAAAAGCACTGGAATATAACGCCAAGGCCTTGAAGATAAAGGAAGAAATATTAGGTGCGAATCACCTTTCAACTGTTTCTTCCTATGATAATATCGGTGTTGTCTATGATAAACTTGGAGAATATCAAAAAGCCTATGAATATTATTTAAAATCGCTCAAAATCAAAGAAATGAAATTAGGTGACAATGATCCCAATACTGCCGCCTCTTACAATAATATCGGCCTACTGTATTCGCATGTGGGAGAGTATCGAAAAGCATTGGAATATGAATCCAAAGCTATGAAAATCATTAAAGAAAAGTTAGGCGAATTCCACCCAAAAACTGCCACTTCTTATAATAATATGGGTACAGCCTATGTTGAAATGGGAAAACATCAAAAGGGATTGTATTATTATTCCAAAGCACTACGGGTGCAGGAAAGCATATTGGGCGTAAACCATCCTGACACTGCCATTATGTATAATAATATTGGGACTGCCTATGTAGGCTTGATGGATTATCAGCAGGCTATAAAATATTACTTGAAGGCATTGAAAATAAAAGAGCAGATACTGAGTGAAAACCATCCTGATACTGCCACAACATATAACAATATCGGTCTTGCATATTCAAAATCCGGAGAGCATAAAGAAGCACTGGAATATAAAATAAAAGCCTTAAGAATTCAAGAAAATGTCTATGGGGAAGATCATCCGGATACCGCCATATCTTATAGCAATATAGGTGTTACATATAACAGTCTTGGGGAATATCGTAAAGCTTTGGAGTATCAGATCAAAGCCTTAAAAGTAATGGAAAGCAGGTTGGCAGAAAATAATACTGTGATCGCTACCTACTATGTCAACATAGGTTGGACCTACTATAATCTTGGAGAATATCAAAAGGCACTTGAATATATCTCAAAATCTTTAATAATGCGAGAGTCTTTACTTGGGTCGGATCATCCTTTGACAAAAAGCACTCTAGATAAAATTCAAACCATAAAGAAAAAGAAAGAATCATTGGAGAAAGCAGAGCTGGAGAAAAAGAAAGAAGCACTTGAGAAAATGAAAAAAGAACTGGAGAAATCAGTACAGGAAGAAAAAGAAGCAGAGAAAAAAGAAACAAAAAAAGAAGTACCGAAAGCAGTAAAACCTTCTCCAGTAAAGATCACAGAGAAGGTAAAAAAATACTCAACAGAAAAACCTGTTCGTGTTCCGACGGCACAAAAAACCGCTCCGGTTCAAACTTACTATGTCCAGGTTGAAGCATTTGCAAAAACACCTACGGCAGAATTCCTGGGTATCATCAAAAGCAATGGCTTTAACTACAGGATCACAGCTCCAACAAGCTCTGGAGTAAAAAAGCTGTTTATCGGACCGTATAAAAACAGAGCATCTGCCGATGCCGCTTTGGCGAGAGCGAAAAGCCATATTAACCAAGGTGCTTTTGTGGTCAAAAAGTAGGTTTCATCTACACCGATTCATTATACTCTTTTCAGATCCACACTCCAGAAAAAATCTATCCACACATCAGCATGTTTTACATACCAGTTAGGTTTCACAACAGCCAACTTTTTATAAAAAAGAGCAGCTGATCTAAACTCGCATTGAGGATATTGTTTTGCAAAAGTCTCAAGAACCAGTTTCATGGTATCACCGCTATCGACAATATCATCAACAACCAGTACTTTTTTAACCTGTTTAAGATCAGGAATATTGAAGAGGGCAATCTGATCAAGCTTTGTCATTTCGTCATAACCGATGGTGTTGATCACATAGACTTCCCGTATATTATAAAATTCTCCCAGCATATGTGCGAGGGTCATGCCTCCTCTGGCAATAGCGACAATAGCATCAAATTCCCAGTTGACATGCTTTGTCAATGTTTTGCAATCAGAGAGGAATTCGGCATAGCTGTAATAATGATGCATCAGTATCCTTTGGAAATGTATCTGCCATTCTTTCATAGTTGGCTTGAAATGTCAAGGATTCAATGAATTTTTGCTATAATCATCATTATTTTTGGAAAGAGGGAAGAGCGCATGGTTCTGATGATCGATAACTATGACAGTTTTACCTATAATGTTGTGCAATACTGCAAAGAACTGGGTGCAGACCTCAGGGTGATACGAAATGATGAAATGAACATTGATGAGATCAAAGCACTCAATCCCGAGAAGATCATTCTCTCTCCCGGACCTGCTACGCCTGATGATGCAGGGGTGACACTGGATGTGATCCGGGAATTTGCGGACACAACACCGATTTTCGGAATCTGCCTGGGACATCAGAGTATTGCACAGGCCTTTGGTGCTGAAGTAGTACGTGCCAGCCATATGATGCATGGTAAAACATCACAGGTGGAGGTTGATCGTGAGACACCGATCTTTAGAGAGATTCCTGCGGAATTCAGGGCAACACGCTACCATTCACTGATCGTCAGCAAAGAGAATCTTCCGGAACATATTATTCCGACAGCCCACAGTAAAGACGATCAGGAGATCATGGCGTTGCAGATCAAAGGTAAACCGATCTATGGGGTGCAGTTCCATCCCGAGTCCATCATGAGCGAGTATGGTCATGAGATGCTGGACAATTTTCTAAAACTCTAAGGTTTCAATGTCCAGAAAGTATTTTTACCCATTTCTTTTTCTTTATAGTATAGCAGTGATCTATCTTGCGTGGACGACACCGATCAGTCCGCATGAAGCGAAGATTTTTTATACAGGCGACGGGCTTGTCTCTCTTTTGATGCAGGGCGGTAAAGAACTTTTTGGCGAAATGTTCTCCAGCAGTTTTATCTCTATTCGAATCTTTTTTCTTCTCATTGGATTTGTATCCATTTTTCTCTATTATCGAATGACATGGATCTATCTGAAAAACGAAAATGACCGCCACTTGGCCACGGCAGTCTATATGCTGCTGCCGGGCATGATCACCGCTCTGGTGTTAGCCAATATTTCTATACTGGTGATACCGCTGGTGCTTCTTTTTCTCTTGGCCTATGACAAAAAGTGGGTTTGGGCACAAGCTTTTTTGATGCTGCTTTTGTTTGTGATCCATGATGCATCGGTGATCTTCTTTATTTCAATTTTTATTTATGCTATCTTTAAGAGAGAATTGATTGTCGGATTGATTTCCGGATTCTTCCTGCTTTTAACGATCGTGATTGACAGCGGTGTTGAGATCGGAGGAAGGCCTTCGGGTCACTTTGCAGATATTTTCGGACTCTATGCAGCGCTCTTTTCTCCTTTGCTCTTTGTCTACTTTTTCTATACACTCTACCGCATATTGCTCCGCGAAGAGAAAAACATACTTTGGTATATCTCCTTTATAGCACTGATCGTATCATTGATACTCTCTATCCGACAGCGTGTTTCTATTACAGACTTTGCTCCCTATGTGGTTATCAGTGTGGTCTTGATGCTGGATATTTTCAATCGAAGTGTTTATGTCCGCCTGCCCGAATATCAGAAACGATACAAACAGGGATTTATGGTTGTTATGGCTGTATTGGTCATCACTGCTTTAACTATCGTGTTCCATCAGGCATTCTTTCCAGCTATGAAAGATCCCCGGGATCATTTTGCCTATAAATTATATCAACCTTATTGGCTGGCGCAAAAACTTAAAAATCAAAATATAAACTGTTACGATACTTCTGATCGCAAAATGCAATATCAACTTCGATTCTATGGGGTTAAGGGCTGTTTGGAAGAGGGTGAAGAGCAGTAGAATAGCGCTATTTGACTGTTTCCAAAATACACAATTTTTTACATTATTAGACTATTATCTATTGCTTATACTAAAGTTCAAACTTTCTAATGTTAAGATAATGAGAACTCATCAAATTAAAGGAGAACTCGATGGCTCAAAAGGCGATTAGAGAATATGACGCAAAGTCGATTTTGGCTAAACATTGGGATAAGTATTTCCCGGATTTTAACTATGCTTATGAAACGGTAATGGTTCAAAATGGAGCAGAATTAGAAGAAGCTGCCAAGGCAAATGCCTGGCTAAATGATAAGATGTTGGTTGCAAAACCTGATATGCTTTTTGGTAAAAGAGGTAAAAATGACTTGGTACTCTTCAGGGACGCCAAGCCGGGTGATGTTACTTTGGCGAAGGCCACTTCATGGATTGATGAGAAATCAAGCTCTGAGCAATCAGTCTATTTTTCATTCGATGGTGATACACCGACAGGCGAAGCAAAAGTTGATATGTTGACTCACTTTTTAGTTGAGCCATTCATGCCGCATACACAGGAAGAGGAGTATTATATCTCTGCAACTTGTGTGGGCGATGAAGACATGCTCTATATGTCTGCTGAAGGCGGAATGGAAGTTGAAGAGGGTTGGGACGAGAAAGTAACTGAAGTTGCTTTCAAAATCACTGACACTGAAGAAGAGATCGCTGAAAAAATCAGAGCCAATGTGCCTGCAGATGTAGCAGACAAAGATAAGGAGGCATTTGCTAACTTTGCTATTGGTTTCTTTAGAGCATACAGAGAATTAAATTTTGCTTATCTTGAAATTAACCCATTTGTTATGCAGGGCAACACGATCGAACTTCTCGATATGGTCGCGAAACTTGATGACACTGCCGGATTTATGATGGTAGATGAGTGGGGCGATGTTGAGTACCCAACGGCATTTGGAATGGAAGAAAAGTCACCGGAAGAAGAAGCAGTTGAGCTTGCAGATAGTAAAACAGGCGCTTCACTTAAGCTTACGCTTCTTAAGCCTAAAGCTAGAATCTGGACAATGGTTGCCGGTGGTGGTGCGTCAGTTGTTTATGCAGATACGATTGCTGATCTTGCTGGTATCGATGATCTTGCAAACTACGGCGAGTACTCTGGTGGTCCAACGACGGGTGAGACGAAGTTCTACGCTGAGACACTAATTGATCTTATGACAAGAGAGAAAGATCCTGAGGGCAGAGACAAGATCCTTATTATTGGTGGTGCGATCGCAAACTTTACGGATGTTGCCAAGACATTTACAGGTATTATACAGGCATTTGAAGAGTATGCAGACAAGATGAAAGATGTAGGTGTCAAGATCTACGTCAGGCGTGGTGGACCAAACTATGAGAAAGGTCTAAAAGATATCAAAGAGGCTGCAGACAGACTGGGACTTTGGATTGATGTATATGGACCGGAGACACACGTTACGGATATCGTAAGAATGGCAGTAGAGGCTTAAGGAGAGAAGATGGCACAATTATTTACTAGAGATACACAAGCAATTTTTTGGAATAACAATAAATCAGCAATCCAAAGAATGTTGGATTATGACTATACTATCAAAAGAGATACACCATCGGTAGCAGCAATAGTTGCTCCTACAAGCAATAACAAATTTGATAAATTCTTTTGGGGTACTGATGAGATCATGATCCCACTTTACAAAAGTACAGCAGAAGCAAAAGCAGCGCAGCCACAGGCTGATGTACTTCTTAACTTCGCATCATTCAGAACAGCATACGATGTGACGATGGAAGCACTTGATATTGGTGGATTCAGTACGATTATGATCACAGCTGAAGGTATCCCTGAGAGACTTGCCCGTGGTATGAATCAAGCTGCACGTGAGGCAGGTGTTACAGTGATCGGGCCGGCAACGGTTGGTGGTATCGTTCCTGGTGCATTCAAGATTGCAAATGTTGGTGGTACGATTGATAATATTATCAACTCTAAACTCCAAAGAGCAGGCTCATGCGGTCTTGTAACAAGATCAGGCGGTCTTTTCAATGAGCTTTCAAATATCATTGCGATCAATGCTGATGGTATTGCAGAGGGTGTAGCGATCGGTGGAGATAGATTTGTTGGTTCAGTCTTTATTGACAACCTCCTTAGAATGGAAGAGAACCCGGATGTAAAGTATATGATCCTTCTTGGTGAAGTTGGTGGTACGGAAGAGTATAAAGTTATCGAAGCCATCAAAGAGGGTAAGATTACTAAGCCGATCATCGCTTGGTGTATCGGTACGATCGCCAAGTATTATGACAGCGGTGTTCAGTTTGGACATGCAGGTGCATCTGCAAATGCAGAATCAGAAACAGCCGAGTTCAAAAACAGAGCTATGGCTGAAGCGGGCATTCATGTACCGGCAACATTCAATGATCTTCCGGCAACGATCAAATCGGTATTTGATTCTCTGAATCTTGCTCCGATTCCAGAGCCTGAGATCAATATCATTCCAAAAGCAAGAAGAAGCAAACAGTTTATCTGTACTATCTCGGACGATAGAGGCGAAGAGGCAACTTATGCCGGATTCCCTATCTCTTCTGTGGCGACTCCGGATACCGGTAAAGGTATCGGTGATGTGATTGCTCTGCTATGGTTCAAAAAACAGTATCCAAAATGGGCTACAGATTTCATTGAAACTGTGATCAAAACTGTTGCTGACCATGGCCCGGCGGTTTCTGGTGCACACAATGCCAAAGTCACAGCCAGAGCAGGCAAGTCAGTGGTTGAAGCATTGGTGACAGGTCTTCTTACGATCGGTCCACGTTTTGGTGGTGCTATTGATGGTGCCGCGAAGTACTTCAAATATGCAGACGATAATGATCTTGATCCCAAAGCGTTCTTGAAGTATATGAAGGGTCAGGGTGTTCCAATTCCGGGAATCGGCCATCGCATCAAGTCTCTCAAGAACCCGGATCTGCGTGTAACGGGCCTTATGAACTTTGCTGCAGAGAACTTCCCAAGTACACCACTTCTTGACTACGCAAGAACAGTAGAAGCATTGACAACATCCAAGAAAGAGAATCTAATTCTCAATGTTGACGGTACAATTGGTATTCTTATGGTTGATATGTGGAGAGCATTGGGCTACTCCGAAGAAGAGATCAATGAGTTTATTGAGTCAGGTACCCTTAACGCATTCTTTATCGTTGGTAGATCAATCGGATTTATCGGGCATGTGCTTGATGAGAAAAGATTGGCTATGCCTATGTATCGCCATCCAATGGATGATATTCTTTATGATGTGCAGGTTGCTGAAGAGATCTAAGTTTTTTTAGACTCTCGTATCCGCATGTCTATGGTTACGGCTCCGTGAGTGCCGTAACCATCTTTTTATAAGATTCCTATATATAGTGTTAGTGAAACTACAAATTTCAATAAATTCCACTAAAATTTAAAAAACTCCCAAAATCCCTTGACAAATAAAGTTTTCGGTGCTATAATACGCGTCCACAAACACAGAGACCTAGCGTTTAGGGATCGTAAAATGGGTTTGTCTAA
>JAYEND010000036.1:0-25986 GCA_034721895.1 Campylobacterota bacterium
AATTTTTAAAGAGAGGCTGCTGACTGAAAATTTAGCTACATCTCTATCTGTTTTTAATTTTATAAAATTATGTTCCGGGATAACACCTTTTTTAAACAACACTTCATTTTTTTTAAAAATCCCCTCATGATAATGATAAAGTGCCAGAGCGCCTTGTTTATCTATGTTTAAAGCTTTTATGTCACTTTGTAACTTTTCAATATTTGCCTCTTGTTCCAATATCTTATGACTTAAATCTATAGAATCGATTTTGGCTACCAAATCGCCTTTTTGTATAAAATCACCTTCATTTATATTAAATGACAAAACTTTACCGCCATAGATAGAGCCAATCTCGTAAATCTCTTTTGCCCCAATATTTCCTACACCATTCACTTTCACAGTCATATCTCCAATGCTTGCATTAATAGTTTTAAATGTATGTTTAGGGATGTAAACTTTATAGTAAAACGAAAATCCTATTATTCCAATAATAGCTAGATAGATTAAATATTTTTTATAAATAAAATTCTTCAAATATGTCATTTTATTGCCTCATATGATTTCTATTTTCAGATTTGGGTTTTTATGATCTCTTTTTGTGAGCACGAAGAGCTACGAAGGCTCCTTCACCATATCCTTTTTTTACTGCAGTGTCCATATGTTCCAGATCATTTCCAAAAAGAGTCTGGGCGAAGATAATATTGGAAAATCCGGCTTTTTTTAACAAACTGATAACTTCATCTGTACTGAAAAAGCGGGCTTCCCGGTAGAAACGGCTATTGAGGCGGTTTTTTTCATATTGTTGACCCAATACCGAATTCCTGTCCACAAAGCCGATGATTACGTAGCCGTCCGGTTTCAGGATCCGGTAGATATTCTGCAGGCTTAGCAGCGGATCATCCACAAAGCAAATGGTCGTTACCATCAAAGCAAAGTCAAAGGTCTCGTCTCCGACCGGAAGATCTTCGGCGATACCTTCGATCACTTCAATCCCTTTGGAGCGAGCAATTTCAGCCATTTTGGCTGAGGGTTCAACCCCTGTCATAATACCTAGTGGCACGGCAAACCGCCCGCTTCCGACACCAATCTCTATGGCATTTTTAAAAGGAGGCAAAATCTTTCTGATCGCCTCTATCTCAGCATCATAAAGGATTGAATGTTTTTCAAACCATGTTTCGTATGCTTGTGAAAATTTCTCAAATGCTTCGATTTTCGGCATGATACCTCTCCTTTTTATCCGGGTTTAATGCCATACTCCTTCTAATGAGTAGCCGCAATGCGGACAGATTCCATTATCATCAAGTTCATTGGTGACGTACTGCCCGATATGTCCTTGCCGGTCGATTACCCTTGCCTTGCATTTTGGACAGTAGGTCGATTCATGATCTTCATCGTCGATATTGCCGACATAGAGGTATTTCAGCCCCTCTTCCTGACCAATTTTATAGGCTCTTTGCAGAGTTGATCCCGGTGTAGGAGGAACATCAAGCATCTTGTACATCGGATAAAATGCGGAGAGGTGCCATGGTATAGAAGGGTCAACTTCTGCAATAAATTTGGCAATATTTCGGATCTCTTCATCAGAATCGTTCTTGCCTGGGATCAAGAGAGTCGTTATCTCTATCCAGATCCCTTTTTTATGGGCATATTTGACACACTCCAGTACGGGTTTCAGTCGGGCACCGCATATCTCTTTATAAAACTCATCCGTAAAACCCTTGATATCTATATTCATACCGTCAATATACGGCTCAAGCAGGTCTATGGCCTTGTGCGTTTCAAATCCGCTGGTAACATAGATGTTTTTCAGCCCTTTCTCGTGTGCCAGTTTTGCTGTATCGTAAGTGTATTCAAAAAAGACGATCGGTTCATTGTAGGTATAGGCGACTGAGTCGCATCCGTTCTCTATGGCAAGTTCGACGATGCGTTCAGGCGGAAGTTCCTGACCGATGATCTGATGCTCATGTTCTTTGGGGTACTGGGAGATATCGTAGTTTTGGCAAAACTTACAGGAGAAGTTGCACCCTACTGTTCCAAGCGAAAAAGCCGTACTGCCTGGAAGGAAATGGAACATAGGTTTTTTCTCCACCGGATCAACGTTTACCGCGGCGGCAAGACCATATACGAGAAGCTTGAGTTCGCCATTCTCTACTTTCCTGACCCCGCAGATGCCATATTCGCCTTCATCCAGTTTGCAGGCCTGTGCACAGGCTTGGCACAGAATCTTTCCGCTACCGAGTTTTTTACTTAACCATGCTGTTGCTGACATATTATTCTCCTCCTCTAAATTTTTAGAGCTATTTTTATTATACCACTATAATCTCCCAATTGGAATATCAATGATCAAATATGATCTTTTTATTGGGAAAAAGGATTAATAGAAACTTTTAGAAAATTGGGCTTGACAAATGAACATATGTGCGCTATAATACTTTTATTGATTGGACATATGTTCATAGAAAGGTAAAAATGAGAGCCAAAAGATTGAGACGACACATCGGTTTTTCAGCAGAGCATCGCTGTTTTAAACCCTGCGGTGTACGAAACAGTGCATTGGAACAGATCGTTTTGGAGGCAGATGAAATAGAGGCTGTCAGACTGATCGATTATGAAGGGCTCTATCAGCAGGAGTGTGCTGACAGAATGGGAATATCCCGAACAACCTTTTCACGGACGATCGAAGGTGCACGGAAGAAAATAGCCGATGCCCTTCTGAACGGAAAATCAATTATTATCAATACAAAGGAGCTATGATGAAAGTAGCATTTCCAACAAACAAAGGCGAAAAAATCACAAGGCATGCAAGTTTTTGTCAATCGTTTCTGATTGTCGATACAAAAACCGGCGAGAGAGAAATAGTGGATAATCCGCTTAAAACAGAGGCAAAAGCAGTGGGTGCAAAAAGAGATAAAAGTGCAGGACGGCATCTGGGGAGCGGACGGATCATTTCAGTACTTTTGGCTGAGATAGGAGTAGAGCTATATGTTTACCTTGAAGCAGAAGATAATTTTTTATCTCATCTACAAAGAGAAGGAATTAATATTTATGCAACACAGGAGAAGCAGATAGATCTTGTTATAAAGGAAATTTTAGAAAAGGAAAATATGATGAATGAAGAGAGAGAATACACAGATTTTGGTAGAGGAATGGGTCAAGGCAGAGGTTTTGGACGAAGAGCGGGCCGGGGCTTCGGAAAAGGTGCCGGAATGGGTCAGGGAAACGGTAGAAGAGGAGGAGCCGGCAGAGGCTTGGGCAGAGGTGCAGGGATAGGTCAAAGGGCTGGTATGGCTGGAGATTTTGGTCAGGACACTGGAAACAGTTCGATGTACGGACAAGGTAGAGGCGTGAATGGAGGAATGGGCAGAGGAATGGGCAGAGGTTTCGGAAACCGATAATGAAGATCACCATAGCAAGCGGCAAAGGCGGGACCGGTAAAACTACCATCTCAACCAACCTTTCATCCTATCTGGCAGAACAAAATAAAGTTGTACTTGCCGACCTGGATGTAGAGGAGCCAAATTCAGGTCTCTTTATAAAAGGGGACCTGGTTTTAGAAAAAGCATGCCACAAGATGATACCGCAATGGGTCAGTGATGAATGTATCCTGTGCGGTAAATGTGAAGAGGTCTGTAACTTCAATGCCATTGTCAAGCTGAGTGAAGAGATCCTGGTCTTTCCGGAGCTTTGTCACAGTTGCTATGCCTGTTCGGAACTCTGCCCGACAGGCTCCCTCCCTATGATGCCTCAAAAAATGGGAGCATTGAAACACGTTAAAGCAGATAGCTTTGACTTTATCGAAGGAAGGCTTGATCTGGGTGAAGAGCAGGCCGTGCCGCTTATCACTCAGGTGATCGACTATGTGGATGAGTACTTCGGCAATGATGTCGTGAAGATCTTTGATGCCCCTCCGGGAACCTCCTGTCCGGTCATTGAAGCAAGCCGGGGAAGTGATTTTGTGGTTTTAGTCACTGAACCTACTCCGTTTGGACTCAATGATCTGAAGCTGGCGGTCGGAACAATGCGGGTTTTAAAACAGAACTTCGGCGTTATTATCAACCGTCATGGTATCGGCGACAGAAGCGTTGAGCACTACTGTGAAGAGGAGAAGATACCTCTGATCGCCAAAATCCCGAACGATAGAAAGATTGCGGAACTCTACTCCAAAGGGGCACTGATCTATCCTGAACATGCTTCCTTCAAAGCAGCGCTGGATGAAATAATAATATTTTTTGGAGGGCTCAAATGAAAGAGATCGTCGTCATATCTGGAAAAGGCGGAACGGGTAAAACCTCCCTTACCGCATCGTTTGCCTATCTTGAAAAAGGGAACTGTGCTCTGGGTGATTGTGATGTGGATGCGGCCAACATGCATCTTCTTCTGGACGCTGATTTTAACCATCAGGAGGATTTTTATAGTGGTGAAACGGCATTGATCGATGAAGATCTCTGTACCAACTGTGGTGAATGTAAAGAGGTATGCCGTTTTGATGCCATTCATGTGATCGATGATCAGCACCGGGTTGACCCTGTCTCCTGTGAGGGGTGCTGGTATTGTTCAAGGGTTTGCCCGACGGAAGCGATCAGCATGAATGTACAAAAAGCGGGCGACTTTTATATCTCTGCCACAAAAGCAGGTGCTGAAATGGCACACGCGAAATTAGGTTTTGGAGCTGAAAACTCCGGAAAACTGGTGGCAAAAGTTAAAAAAGAGGCAAAAAAACTGGCCGAAACCGGCCAGAAAGAGTTTTTACTGATCGACGGGAGCCCCGGTACCGGATGTCCGGTGATCTCATCACTGAGTGGGGCAAATCTGGCGGTACTGGTCACCGAAGCGACGATTTCCGGGCTGCATGACCTCAAACGGGTCTATGAACTGGTTAAAACCTTCAATATCAAAGCAGTCTGCATTATTAACAAGTTTGATCTCAATGCCGGGATGACCGAAGCTATCGAGCTGTTTTTGACAGAGGAAGATATTCCTCTGGTGGCAAAACTGCCTTATGATGAGACCTTTACCAAAGCATTGGCACAGGCGCAAACCATTATAGAGTACAGTGAATCCGGTTTGAGCACAAAGATTGAAAAGAGCTGGGACAATATAAAAGCAATAGCAAGGAGTGTAGGATGAAGATAGTTTTTACGGCAAAAGGAAGCGGTTGGGATTCGCCAATGGATCCGCGATTTGGAAGAATGGATATACTGGTAACGTATGATGAAGAGAAAGAGGAGCTGGTTGCGGTACCCAACAGCGAAACAGAAGCGATGGAGCACGGGGCAGGACTGCAAACAGCCAAAAAAGTACTTGAGCTGAATCCGGATGTTATTATTACTGGTAACGGCCCGGGCAGAAAAGCACTGGAGATCTTGCACCGATCAGATGTCAGAATGTACGTCGGTGCAGGTGAAATGAGCATTAAAGAGGCATATGAAGCCTTTAAAAATAATGAGTTGCAAAAATTTTAGAAACGTTAATATTGGAAGCGGAGACTTCAGTCCCGCTTCCGAATAAAATGGATAATTACTTAGCTTAATAGTACTGGAGGATGTAGCAATAGTAGGAGAAAACATGATAATCGGAGTGATCAAACATGCAGTGATGATCACCAGTTTTGTGCTGATGATGATGCTGCTGATCGAGTATATCAATGTACAGACCAGGGGTGCGTGGCAGGAGAGCTTAAAAAAGAGCCGTTTTGGGCAGTATTTTCTGGCTGCCTTTCTGGGTGTAGTACCGGGATGTCTCGGTGCCTTTACGGTGGTTTCGCTCTATTCGCACAGAATGGTCAGTTTCGGTGCGCTGGTCGCTGCCATGATCGCAACCAGCGGAGATGAGGCATTTGTGATGCTGAGTATGTTTCCCGTCGAGGCGCTCTGGCTAAGTGTGATCTTGTTTATTCTGGCTTTGATAGTTGCTTATGGGGTTGATCTGGTCTTTAAAGATCAAAACCGTTTTCTGGTCAATGCAAAACACGGATTTGAACTGCATGAAAAGGAACATTGCCGCTGCTTTTCGGGCAAAGATATTCTCAGACAGTTGCAAAACATCACTTTCCCAAGGGCCTTTCTTATCACGCTATTCACTGTTTTTCTGTTTGCCGTCTTTTTTGGCGGATTGGGGCCGGAGGTGTGGAATTGGAAGAAAGTCACCTTTGCTCTGGGTGCACTGATGTCGCTCTTTATCATCACCACGGTGCCGGACCACTTTCTAGAAGAGCACCTCTATGCCCATGTGATCAAAAAGCACCTTCTTCGGGTATTTTTATGGACTCTTGGCGCTTTGCTGGTCGTACAATATATCGACAATCATCTTGATATCACAGCATGGCTGCAGGAGAATGTTGCAACCATGCTGGTGAGTGCGGCCGTGATCGGGATCATCCCCGAGTCAGGTCCTCATATGGTCTTTGTGACCATGTATGCCAAAGGTCTGATCCCCTTTGCTGTTTTGCTGGCGAGTTCGATCTCCCAGGACGGGCATGGCACACTGCCATTGCTGGCCGTCTCCACCAAAGCCTTTATTTGGCTGAAGGTAGTCAATATTATCGTGGCTCTGGCGGTTGGAATGATTGTTTTACTTTTTGTTGGATAGTGACAGTATGAAAAAGCCTTCTGTTTATCAATCCATCTTGAAATCAGCCAAAATATTCCTGTCGATCATGCCTATGCTATTGGGTGTCATCCTGTTGACCGGCCTCTTTGATACTCTGGTGAGTGAAGAGATGCTGCACTCTGTATTTAACGGAAATCCGATCCATGATACCCTTTTGGGTCTTCTTGTCGGTGGTGTTTCGGTAGGACAGCCGGTGATAAGTTATATTATCGGCGGCGAATTGCTCCAAAGCGGTGTAAGCTTGTATGCCGTAACAGCCTTCATTATCTCCTGGGTGACACTGGGTGTTGTGCAGCTTCCTCTGGAACTCCAATTCTTTGGCGGACGCTTCACGCTGCAGAGAAATCTACTGAGTTTTATATTTGCTGTTTTCGTATCGGTGATGAGCGTGCAGGCACTAAGGCTTTTTACATGAACAAGAAGAGTGCTTCCTCTCCGAAAGTCAGCGGTAGGTATTTTTTGCCGGTTATTATAGTGATCTACCTGCTTCTTTTTCTCAATAATTCGGATGTTGCTGTTGAGGCTTTGGCAGCAAGCTGGAAGATCCTCGCGAAACTGCTTCCTATTTTAGCTGTAGTCATTATATTGCTGGGACTTTTCAACTATTTTTTGAATCCAAAAAAGCTTGCTAAACACTTGGGAAGGGAATCAGGTTTTCGTGGCTGGCTGATCGCTGTTGCTGGGGGGATCTTAAGCCATGGTCCTTCATACATCTGGTTTCCCATTCTGAGTGATCTGCGCAGCCACGGCACCAAAGCGGGACTCATTGCAACCTTCATGTATGTAAGAGCGATAAAATTGCCCTGGATACCGGTGATGATTGACTATTTTGGATGGCCGTTCACGCTTATTTTGTCTTTTTTTATCATTTTCGCCGGAGTAGTTCAGGGACTCTTGATCGACTTTTTTGATCGCTGACCGGTATATGATTTTGAAATGTCCCCTAAGCTGAGAAGAGTAAAATATCAACAAGAAAGAGCAAAGGCAAAGCATGGCAAAGAAAAAAGAAAAGCTGTTCTCCCCCAAAAAGTCAAAAATAGGTTTTGATGATATTGTTGGGCATAAGCAGATCAAAAAACGGCTTCAAGCTATTATCAAAATTCTTAAAAATCCAAAATCAGTCGAAGCCTTTGATATCACACCACCCAAGGGGCTGTTACTGTATGGTCCTGAAAGTATCGGCAAAAGTATGCTTGCCAGGGCATTTGCCAAAGAGGCGGGATTGCCGTATTTGGAGATTTCAGGCTCTAAACTATTTGATATGCAGCATATTAAAAAGGTCTATGAGAGTGCAATAAAAAGCGCACCTTGTGTAGTGATACTCGAAGATGTTGATATCAAAGGCTATTTTCAGGGAACTATCGCCAATGTCTCATTTTCCGATATCGCCAAAGAGATAGAGGAACTGCCTTGCTCACCTGTTAAGTATGTCTTTACTATCGCAACAGCAATTTCCCTAGAGGAGGTTGATCAGGTACTTACTGCTCCCGAAAAACTTGATTTTTTAATTGAAGTCTCCAAGCTGGACAAAGATGCCAGACGCTTTTTTATCGAAAAAGTTTTGAAAAAACCCAATGATGGAAAAATCAATATTGAGAGGATTGTCCGCTATATTACCGGCATGAGTGCCCAGGAACTAGAGAGACTTGGACGTATGGCATCTTTGAGTGTGGTCGAGCAGGAGAAAAAGTTCATTACTGAAAAGATCCTCATAGAACAGATCAATATTATAAAATATGGCCACAAGATCGAAAACCAAATGGTAAAAAATCCGGAGGTAGAGCTCAAAATGACGGCTTATCATGAAGCTGCTCATGCCGTTCTCTCCACTCTGCTCCTACCTGATATCAAGATCGAACAGGTAACGATCGCGCCCAGAAGCAAGATGCTCGGCTTTGTCTCATATAATGTTGATGAGCAAATCTCCAATGTTACCAAAGAAGAGATTTTTAATGATATTTGTGTCTTGCTCGCAGGACGAGTTGCCAAGATAAAAAAGAGCGGTAAAGAGTCCATGATGGACAGTGGAGCTGTTACTGACCTTTCAACTGCTGCATTCCAGGCATATTCTGCTATTACAAATCTTGGCATGGATAAAGAGCTCGGATTTATCAATATCGATGCAATTGCTGCAATGGATAATTACTTTTTGAGTCAGCAGATAGAAAAAAGATTTCTGCATTGGATGGATGAAGCCAAAAAGCGTACCGTCAAATTGGTTGATAAGCATTGGGATAAAATCGAAAAACTGGCTCTTGCTCTTATTGAAAAAGAGATTATTGAGAGTGATGAGCTCGAACATATAATCGGCAAACATAAGATCAGCACAAAAATACCCGAATCTATTTAGGGCACCTCTAGCGATTATTGCATTTTACTGCAATTGTGGTACACTTTATAATGCAAAATATGTCACTTTGGATCGAAGCTTTTTCCGGTCTTGGACTTTTCCTCTTTGGTATGCTCTATCTTGAGGCAGAGATCAAAGCATCTGCAGGTGTGGCCTTCAAGCGCTGGGTCAAACAAACCACCAACACCCATTTTAAAAGTTTTCTGACAGGGCTTTTTGCTACAACACTTTTCCAAAGTTCTTCTGTAGTTACCCTTATGGCGCTTTCTCTTATCGGTGCCCAACTCATGAGCTTCGAGAGTGCTATAGCAGTTATTTTCGGATCCAATATCGGTACAACAGTGACAACATGGATTGTGGGTCTGGTTGGGTTCAAGATGGATATCAGGCTCATCTCCTATGCTTTTATAGGTATCGGCGGTCTGGGCAGTGTACTTACAGGAAAGGAAAGCCGTTGGAAAAATTACTTTGGTGTTATGGTTGGTTTTGGCCTTATCTTTCTGGGGCTGGAGGGTATGAAAGAGAGTTTTTCTGTCTTTTCGAAAACTTTCGATATCAGTGCCTATCATTTTAGCAATCTCTACTGGTATGCGTTTATCGGATTTGGTATCACGGCACTCATCCAGTCAAGTTCTGCTGCTATCGCTATCATACAAAGTGCACTCTATGCTTCTATGATAGGTTTTGATGCAGCTGCAGCATTTGTCATCGGGGCAAATATCGGCACAACTGTGACGGCAAGTCTGGGCGCAATAGGCGGAATACCCGATAAAAAACGAACGGCATTGGCACATCTTATTTTCAATCTGTCGACAGGCCTGGTTGCTTTGGCAGCCCTCAAGCCTTTGGTTGCTTTTGTCGTGATGATCATGCCAAATGCGGATGCGGTGATACAGATAGCACTGTTTCATACTGTTTTCAATATGGTGGGTGTGATACTCTGGTTTCCGTTTATTCATCTTTTGGCAGAGTGGCTGCATCGTTTTTTCAAAAGAGAACCTGTTTATGCGACACTCTATCTGCACAATGTATCAGTTGAGATTCCTGATGTTGCACTCGAAGCCTTAAACAAAGAGGTTGCAAATCTTTCCGGAGAGGTGGAGAGGTTTGCGCTTCTGGCCATCGATATACCACCGCCAAAAGCATTGAAAGAAGGTGTTCCCACCGACAAACTTCTTGATACCTTTGATGGAAATCTGGATCTTGCCTATGATAAACTCTATGACCATATCCGGCTTCTCGAGGGTGATATCTACCGCTATGTTACCCAGACCACTCTGAACAATAGAAACTCCGGCTATTTGGAGAGACTTAACAACATTGTTCATCAAACTTCCTATCTTGCCACGGCAGCCAAATCGATCAAAGATATGCTCTATGATCTTGATAGGCTCTATAATGCAGAGAGTAGCGAGGAGCAGACATTTTTGCACAATATCCGCTACCAGATACTGAAAAGTGTACAGGCATTTGAAAAGGCAAGAGAGGGGGATAGTGATGCGTTGGAGGAGATGGAGAATATTTATAAAAGGATTGCCGAATCCTATCGGGACAATATGGGTATGATCAGGAGTATATCCAAAAACCATTCGATCCCCTCAGAAATGACAACCATCGCAGTCAATGATATGCACCTGAGTAAAAGTTTCAGCAAATCACTTCGCAATGCGTTAAGGATGTCTTTGAGGATGAAAGAGTTGGAGACAAATGGGATGAATGTGAGTGTAAAACCGGAAGAAGAGTGATGGTAGGTTTACAATCACTCTTCGGAGCTATTCAACAATATGTCCTACAAATTTTGACATATTATCGAGGATCAAGCCCCCTTTTCTGAAGCCCAAAGCACAGGCTTCGTAGGCGTAAAAAAGACCTGCCTGGTAGCTGGCTCCTGTGTTGTCGGTGGGGAGCTCAGTGTAGGCTTGGTAAACCATTTTATGGCTTTCGTAGTCACCTTCAGCCTGTTCGATAGGGGAGCCGTCTGTATTGAGGATGGATATATTTCCTCCTTCACGGCCGAATATAGGTTTTTCGACCTGTTTTTGATCGACCAGGGGCCTGAAAGAGGTTTCGAGGAGGAGAGAGTGGTTGGGGTAGAGGTCCCAGAGGATCTTCAGCATGGCTTTACTCTGGAACATCAGAGTGTAGGCCGGGTTGAAGATGATCGCTTTCTGGTTTAGAATGATGTTCTTGAGAAGCATTGCCAGATCTGACTCTTCGAGGGCGATATCCTCCCAGGGAATCAGCTTAAACCAGAGTTCATAGCTCATGCCCTGATAGACGATTCCCTCTTCATCAGAGAACTCAATATCATCGATATAGGCAAATTCTGTTTTGTAGCCGGCTTCTTCGGCGATATGTTGCAAGAGTCTGACGGTATTCTCTTCTTCCTGGTTGTCCCTGATAGAAGTGAAGAGAAATTTCCATCCCTCGTACTGCTCTTCAAATCCCTCTGTACTCTCTTCAAGTGTGACCAGTCGTTTGAAGTTATCCAGGAGCGCTTCGTAGAGAGCATTGAATTGACTACTCTCTTCAAGACCATTTTTTTTCAGCATTGCCCATTGGACTATTGCTGTCTCAAAAAGTGCTGTAGGGGTGTCGGCATTGAACTCCAGCAATTTGATCGGAAGACCATCAATCCCGCCGGCAAGATCAAATCTTCCATAGAGATGCCAGTGGATATCATTTTCCCATGACTCTTTGACTAGATCAACCAGATTGAATGGAATGCCTATCTCATGGAAGAGATTATTTTCAACAACATGGTCACCCGCTTCAATAAACATATCATAGAGTTCGTTACCTGCTTCATAATAAGCGTTAACTTCATCCTCAGAAATAATTACAAGCTGATCGGAGATATAGGGTGTTTCATCACTATCCGTATGCCACATAAATCCAAGTTTTTCAAGATAGGCTGTATCGAGAGGCTCTGTATTTTTAAGTTTTATCATCGGTTACCCACCGAAAGAACTACTGCGTCCGGACGAAGTAGAGCCTGATTTTTTTCCGAAGAAACCGCCTTTACTGCTCTTGGTACTTTTTCTCGGCTTGTTGAAACTTTTGGTACTTTTAGAGTAGGTTGATGGGGATTTGTAGCCGGCTTTTCGGTTGTTTTGGTAATTTTGATTTCCAAATAGCTTGCTTCCTATCCATGCACCGAGCATTGCTCCTGCGGCACTGGCCAGAATGGCTTCTCCCATGCTCATTCCCTGTGAGGCGACCTCTGCACCATTGGGGTTGGTAAGATTGGAAGTTCCATTATCGATCTTGGCTGCCTCTTCCTTCACAAGCGCATCCATCTCCTCCTTTGTCAACACTTTCTCTGTTCCATCCAGCTTTTTCAGGATGATGCGGGTTTCGTCAGCCGGGAATTCATCCTTGATCTTATATTTACCCGGTGCAGTTTCCTCAAGGATGACAAAGGCACCTTTGGCTTTTGCTTCACCCTGATAGGCACCTTCATCACTTTTTTGCTGGCATCCTGTCAATCCAGTGACAAGCAGTGCGCCGACACCACCGACAACAGCATAGTCTGAGAGTTTTTTAAGATATTTCATGGTTTTTCCTTAGATAATGTAAAATTGGTCTAATCATAGCAAAAAAATAGTTAGAGTGAAAGAGAAAAGGGGAAAAGAGGGGGAGATGGGAAGAGAGAAGTCTCTCTAATCCATCTGTTTGCGAAGGAAAGTAGGTACATCCAGTATATCTTCATGATCACCATAGTCTGCGCCTACTACTTTTCTCACACCTCTTGGAGGCAGAGGAGTTGCCGTATTTATCAATGTAGGAGCTTCCGTCTTTTTAGATTGAGATGGCTCTACAGAAGCATTCATCTCATCAAATCCTGTGGCAATGATCGTAATTTTAACCTCGTCGATACCCATATCAGGATTGGTTGTTGTACCAAAGATCACATTGGCATCTTCATCTGCATTTTCTTCAACGATATTCATTGCTTCAGAAATCTCCAGGATCGGATAATCAGGATGGATATCAAAATGCACCAGAACACCCATTGCGCCATCGATAGAGATATTGTCAAGGAGTGGTGATTCGATCGCTGCTTTGGCAGCATCGTAGGCAGCATTGTTGCCGGCACTGTAGCCAACACCCATCAATGCAAGCCCCCTATGGTTCATAATGGTTTTGACATCGGCGAAGTCAAGGTTGATGTCATTATCACCGTGTGAGAGGATGACATTTGAAATCCCTCCGACAGCCTGAGAAAGAATATCGTCAACGAGTTTGAAACTCTCTTTGATGCCAAGATTCTTTTCGACAACTGCCAGCAATTTTTCATTGGGGACAACGATGATACAATCACTCTCTCTCTTGAGCTCCTCCAGACCCTCTTTTGCCAGTTTGGTACGCTTGCGACCTTCAAATTTGAAAGGGCTTGTAACAATAGAAACTGTCAATGCGCCAACTTCTTTGGCGGCCTGCGCGATAATAGGAGCAGCTCCTGTACCGGTCCCTCCGCCTAGTCCCGCAGAGAGAAAGACAATATCAGAGCCTTCCAGCATAGATTTGATGTCTTCGAAACTCTCCAGTGCCGCTTCACGGCCTTTTTCCGGAACCATCCCGGCCCCAAGACCTCTCGTTGCACTGATACCAAGCTGGAGCTTGAATGGAGCCAATGATGCCTGCAGTGCCTGCGCATCCGTATTGGCAACAATATGGTCAATATTGTGAATCCCCTCATTGATCATATGATTGATCATATTACCGCCGCCGCCGCCGACACCTATTGCTTTTATTTTCGCACCATTGGATGTGCCTTTGGTTTCTACTACTTCTATCTCAAACTCTTCCATTTTTCTCCCCTCCTTCTTTTAGTATAAATTAAAATAACTGTCTCGCCCAGTTTGCCAATTTTTTGAATGGGCTCTCTTTTCCTGATATAACCTCTGGCAAATCCTCAAATGAGAAGTTTTCATTTTTTTGTTCAGCTCTCTCTCTCTGGAGCTGCTGTTTCTCCTGGGTTGCTTTGATTGTACTCCCCAGTTCAATATCCTTGACGTTGGCTGCTTTTTGCCTTCCTTCTGTGTGAATCTCGCTCAATGGTATATCGGACAGATCATCTCTATGTGGACTCTTGGAGTGTAGAAGTTCGCCATTGTTGTCAATCTCATATTCAGTATGTTTTCCGGATCTATAGAGAACAAGCCCGATCACCGTTGAAAAAGCGGGATCTTTCAACTCATCAAAAAGACCTCCGATGTCTTGTGGTTGCGCAACCCGCACCGGCATACCATCGAAAATTGCCTGCGCCAACTCCCGGATGCCTTTGAGTTTGGTCATTCCCCCTGTCAGGATAATACCGGCACCGATCTGTTCTTTGAGGGCACTTTTGTCAAGAGATTTGGCAAGGATCATCAAAGCCTCTTCCACTCTGGCAAGAATAACAGAGTGAACGATCTCAAGAGAAACTTCATTTCTGTTCTGCTCATCACCGATAATTGGAAGCTCTATCACTTCAGTCGTACTCTCGATCAGATTGCCATGGCGTATCTTTACATTTTCAGCGATCTGCAGCGGTGTATGCAGTGCCATGGAGAGGTCATTGGTAATATGGTTGGAACCGACACCGAGAAAGTCGTTGTATCTTACAGAATTCCCGGTATGGATAATAAGATTGCTTGTCTGGCCGCCCATATCAATAACGGCAACACCTAGTTCTTTTTCATCTTCACCCATAGTCGCTATGGCTGAAGCATATCCATTGAGGACAATACTGTCAATATCAATCCCGGCAGAACGTACTGCTTTTTTGAGATTGCTCAGATTTGATTTTTGTGTCATGATGATATTGACATCCACTTCCATACGGCTGGCATTCATACCGTAAGGGTCTTCGATAAAGTCCTGATCATCCACTTTGAAGTTGTAGGGAAGGACATGGATCACTTCATACTCTGTAGGAACATTGGCATTGTAGAGGGCTGTCTGCATTACCCTCTTGATCTCTTTGATCGAAATATCTTTGTGGGGGATGTTGACTATACCGGTCGAGTTGAGACTCTTGGCATAAGCATTGGAGATAGAGATAGTTGCGGTAGAGATATTGCTGCCTGCGATCCTCTTTGCATCATTGATCGCTTTTTTGATCGACTTGGAAGCAAGTTCGATATTGGTGATCACGCCTTTTTTGACTCCATGGGATTTGGAGATGCCGTGACCGATGATCTGTATCTTTTCGTCGCCAATTTCAGCTATTATCGCGCAAATCTTCGTAGAACCTATATCAATAGCTAGAATTGTCTCGCTCAATTTGAAAGTCCTTCCACAAACACCTGTGTCTTATATTTTTGGTCTAAATTCTTGAGAAGGTTTGATTCGAAATCCTGTCTCTTGATCTGGTTTACACTATTATTTACAAAATCTGTTACATTAGAATCTTCCTCTAATGTCATCCTTTGTTCAAGAATATTGTAAACAATTACCTTATTTGATAATGCAATGATACCCTTTTCTTTCGTAGATGTAAAGAGTTTTTGTAAAAATTGTAAACTTTCCTGAGTATTTAAAGGTTTTAAGTTGTCACGTGTGTCAAGTGTTACAAAATCAGACACTATTGAATTGCTTTTATCGAAATCTTTGAGAGTCGACTCGGCAAGTTTGGTCAAACCCTCTTCTGAAGCCTTCTTTTTATAATCTGCAGTGACCAGTGTTTTGGCTTCATTAAAGACCATTTCCTGAGGCTCTTCAGCCTTGACAATCCTGAGTGTCGCATAACGGTCAACGACTGCTTTTGGTTTAAGGATGGCGTTGACATCTTTTTGCTGAATCTCTTTCCATATTTCAGTAGATAGCAAAGTGTCATCGAGTGCCAGTGTCAGAGTTTCACTCTTGTCAATCTTTCCTTTTTTGTAGGCAATATACTGTTTCTGTGCGCTTTTTTTCGATTTCTTCATCTTCAGATCAGCTACTACTTTTTCTCTGGCACCATCCAATTGAAGCTGTTTTCCACTGTCATCTACATAATTAAAACTGTTCTCCCCATAGAAGGTTTTGATCTCTTCCTCTGTGACAATGGTGCCTTTGCTTTCTGTCCAGAGGACATCCAGTACATATTTTTTGGGCGTCATATAGGAGGATTTGTGTGCCTCCCAATAGCTCTGCAAGCTATTCTCATCAATAGTAAGATTGAGATCGTCCTGCGTTAAAACTTTGTAAGCGATTTTATCAGCGACACTGATCGCTGAGGTGAGTACCTCTTTTTCAAAAGGAAGGCTCTGGCTATTGAGGAGTGAGAGTGTCTTCTGGATGATCGCTTCATTGCGAAGAACATGTTCAAACGTCCTTGCTTCCAGATGTTGGCTCTTGAGGTACGTCTGGTAGATTGCCTTATCAAACATCCCCTTATTTTGAAAAGCAGGGATCTCTGTGAGTTTTTGTGCAAGCTCATCATCGGAAACAATGATACCAAACTCATTTGCAAGGTTAAGAAGTTGTGCCTGTGTAATCAGTGAACCCAAAGCTTGCTTTAGGAGACCCATCTCTTTGGCTTTTTTCTCATCCAGTTTTCCCTGCATCATTTGGTTGTATTGTTGGTAAATGTTTTTGTAAGTCATATCAAATGTGGCATCATCTATTTCAATATCACCAACTTTTGCAATGCTTCCTGCTTTGGAACCATACTGATAACTGCCCCATCCAACAAATCCGGCACCAATAAATGCAATCGTGGCGATCCATATGGTGACAATGAGGTATTTATTGTGTTTTTGCATCCAACTTATCATATTTTTTAGCCTTTTTAGAGATATCTTCTATCAAATTTGAACAATATTTTAGTCAACTTGTGGTTAAATGTGGTTGATAGTCAGAATTTGGCTATCGTAAATCAGCAAAAAGAGAGGAAGAGATGAATAGTGCAATGATCAATGAGGATTTAAAACATATCTGGCATCCCTGTACGCAGATGAAGGATCATGAAACGCTGCCGCTGATCCCAATAAAATCAGGAAAAGGAATTTATCTCTTTGACTTTGACGGAAATCGCTATATCGATGCGATCAGCAGTTGGTGGGTTAATATTTTCGGTCATTCCAACCCTCAAATAAATGAAAAGATCAAAAAACAGCTTGATACTCTGGAGCATGTCATTCTGGCGGGATTCACCCATGAGCCAGCCATAAATTTGGCAAAGCGGCTTGTCAAACTTACACCGGATGATTTGCAAAAGGTCTTTTTTGCCGACAATGGGTCCAGTGCAGTAGAGGTAGCACTGAAGATGAGTTATCACTATCATCGTAACAGGGGAGAGAAGCGTTCGCTCTTTCTCTCTCTTGCCAACAGCTATCATGGTGAGACGATCGGTGCACTGAGTGTGGGAGATGTACAGCTCTATAAAGAGACCTATGAACCGCTCCTGATACAATGCATACAGACACCGGTGCCAAAAGATCAGAGCAGGGAGAGTGCCCAGGAGGCATTGCTGAGATTGTCAGAGCTGCTGGAAGAGCGGGGCGGCGAGATCGCTGCCCTGATCCTGGAACCTCTGATACAGGGAGCAGGGGGGATGCATATGTATCATTCTGACTATCTCAAAGGTGCCAGAGAGTTGACACAGAAACACGGGCTGCACCTGATCGCCGATGAGGTCATGACAGGATTTGGCAGGACAGGTACGATGTTCGGATGCGAACAGGCAGGAATTACTCCAGACTTTATGTGTCTCTCCAAAGGATTAACAGGCGGTTATCTGCCTCTCTCAGTGGTGATGACGACCGATGAAGTCTATAGCGCTTTTTATTGTGACTATAATGAACATAAGGCTTTTTTGCATTCACACAGCTATACGGGCAATGCTCTTGCCTGCAGTGCTGCTCTGGCAACACTTGATATTTTTGACGGAGAGGATATTTTGGGCGAAAACCGTAAAAAAAGCCGCTATATTGCAGAGAAACTGGAACGATTCCGTTCGCTGACAAATGTAAAAGAAGTGCGGCAGACCGGTATGGTCGCAGCTGTTGAATTGCAAGGGTATACTCCGGAGGAGCGTATCGGATTGAAAGTCTATGAATATGGATTAAAACATGGTGTACTGCTTCGTCCCCTGGGCCATATTATCTATTTTATGCCACCTTATGTGATCAGCTACGATGAAATAGATACTATGATGGATGTGGCTTATTGCGGTATCAATAATCTGATAAAATAGTAGTGTAAATACCTACTACTGGGAAAGAAGATTATTACCACATCAAAGGTTGATGTATTTAGTTGGTGCGGTAATTAAGTATCGATAAGAGGCCTCATCTTCTGAATAGTTTCTCGAGAATACCTTTGGATTCTTCTTCCATTCTTATGAGATGTCCTTCAGCTCTCTTGACACCCAGGTCAAAGGCATCTTCATAAAGCTGGAAAGCTTTTTTCTTGTCTTTTGTGATACCGATACCGTGCTCGTAAAGTTGAGCGAGGTCACAGACAGCTTCAGGATAGTCATCCATGGCCAGACGGTTGATCTGAGTGAAAGCTTCCGGAAGATCTCTTTGCAGAATTCCTCCCGTATAGAGTTCACGTGCAAGAATAAATTGCGCGAAGAGAGATTCTGTTGCTGCAGCAATCAACAGAAGATGTGCTGCCTCGCCAAGCTGCCCCTCTTCTTTCAAAGTTTTGACGTTCTCAATCGTTTTTTCGATATCCGCTTCACTGTATCCTTCAAGACTGATCATATAGAGCAGCCGTTCCTCGTTATCGAAGCGCTTGGAAGTCTCTTCTACCTGAGGATATTGATTAAGCATATTTCTCAGTTTCTGATCGATATAGGAGATTGGCTCATACTCTATTGGTTCTTCGGCCTGTTCGTTTTGCTCCATATCGTTGGAGATCGGTTGTGATTCCTGATTCTCTTCTTCCTCGATCTGATCAATCTCCTCATCAAGCTTTTCTTTATCAACCGACGGAGAAATGATCTGTTCTTCTTCCCGGACTATTTCATTATCAAAGTCAAAGTGTGTGGTTGCCTCATCCTCTTGATAGGTATTTGTCTCCGTGTCAGACAGTACGGTATTTTCTTTGAGTTCCTCTTCGGCTTCAAATGGTTTTTCATCCGTATCAAAATCTGCTGCAGGCTCTTCAGGCTGGGATTCCTTGACTGACGTAGGGATATGGATATGTTTTTGCGGAATCACATCCTCTTCAATAGCGCTGTACTGCGACATAATCTCTTCCGTCGTTGGAATTGGCTGTTGAGGAGCAGCTGCCTGCTGAGTTGTCTTTTCGAAAGCCGGGATCTGCTCCTGGCTCCCTGCCATAGATATGATCTCTTCCTGTCTGATGGGATTATACCCGTTTTCTTTTTCTTCATCCACAAAGAGGCCGAATTTCCTGATAAGCTCCTCTTCCTCCTGGTCACGCTGCAGGGTTGCAGAATCTTTTGCTTCTGCACTCTCTTCTTTATAGGGACCATGGATATAGCGGTTGATCAGGTTTGAAGCCTGCGCATAGTTTTCATCGTCAAGTACAGCGAGAATATTTTCCAGCTGCTTGTCATTTTTGTAAAGTCTCAGTTTTGAGCGCTGGAGATTGATAGTCTCATCATCAGTGATGGAGATCGCTATTTTGATAATTTGTAGTCGTTTGCTGACTTGTCCCAATGATGCCATTAGATGCTCCGAATTATGTGTAAAATATGTTTCAAAGTATGTAAACCTTCAAACCGAATAAAAAAATTACAGTTAGTATAACAAAATTATGCTTTTTTCAAACCCTTAAAAATGTTTAAATGAATGAAATTGACAACCGGATGACAACCTCTGTTTTAGAGTGACGCGCTGAGCGCAAGAATTCTGCAGCTATTTTCCAATATTGAAACCTTTTTGGCCATCTCGATAATATCACGATCATAGGAGATCAGACCGAACCCTTTGATCAAAAGCAGATGGGTATCGTTCTTTTGAAAAAAACTTGGGATCTCATAGGGGGCACGGTCGAGCCAGTCATCAAGGTTCTTGGGGTCGTAAACCAGCATTTCCCCCAAGAGCTTCTTTCCGAAATAGTCCCTGGGAGAAACCTTCCCGTGTTTGAGTGAAAAGGCTGTCGCGTAAGGGGGCATGCTGCAAGAGATATATTTGGCACTCGAGATAGTTTGATAAATGTGTTCATGGATATCCACATCAGTGTTGGCAGAGTTCCATCGATAATCTTTCTTTTGACAATCAAGATGGATAAGGGATTCCTCGGTCACTTCATCGAGGATGGCATCCTTTTTGTTGATGACAAAACCGCTGGTTGAAACCTTGGCAGATATTGACCCATTATAGACTCCAAAAAAGTTTTTATTGAACATCGATAACGAGACATGTTTGATCTCTTCAAATAAATGTTTGTCTATCCCCATTGTTGCCCTTTTTTACTTTATTTGGGTATTATAGCATCCTTGTGATGGAATTAACAATTAACAATTAATAATTAATAATTTTGGTAGGCATTGGGCGGCAATGCTTTTATTTTTTCGATAGAAGGATTTTAGTGAAGATACCTCATGTTCCCGTATTGCTGAATGAAGTACTGGAGAGTTTTAAAGGATTAAATGAGGGTTTTTTTGTTGACTGTACACTGGGGTATGCCGGGCACAGTTTTGCTATGTTGGAGCGCTATCCTTATCTCAAGCTGATCGGTATTGACAGGGATCAGGAGGCACTGGATTTTTCGCAGAATCGGCTGCTTCCTTTCGGTGACAGGGTTACGCTTTACAAAAGTACTTTTTCGGAAGTATTTCCACAGCTTCGAGAATCCCCTGTCATCGGTGTACTGGCCGATTTCGGTGTCTCCTCCCTGCAGCTTGACAAACAGGAACGGGGATTCAGTTTTGAGAGTGAGAGGCTGGATATGCGTATGGACAACACTGCACAGCTGAGTGCCTATGAGGTGGTTAATACTTACAGCCGTGAGGCACTGGAGCATATCTTTGATCAGTATGGCGAAGTCCGCTCTTACAGGAAGCTGGCCGGAGCGATCATTGAAGCGAGGGCACAAAAACCGATCAGGAGTGCAAAGGCATTGAGTGAAATAGCGTTGAAGGTTTTGCCAGGAGGGGGCAAGATCCATCCTGCAACTTTGATGTTTCAGGCAATACGGATCGAAGTCAATAATGAACTCGGAGAGATCGAAGGGTTGCTGAATGCACTGGAAGCGAAGAAGCCTTCCGGAGCTATCGTCTCACTGATCACTTTTCACTCTCTGGAGGATCGTCTGGTAAAGAACCGTTTTAAAAAGTGGGGGCAGGAGTGTATCTGTGATCCTCATGCGATCCGCTGTACCTGCGGGAAGAATCATTCTCTGGGTAAAGCGGTGGTGCGTAAACCGATCACGGCCGGCAAAGAGGAACTGAAGATAAACCCGCGAAGCCGAAGTGCCAAACTGAGAACTTTTCGATTTAAAACAGAGGATAACTGATAGCATTATGGCAGAGATTAAAAAGAAGAGAGCCGGCGAGAATGGTGTCACATTCAGTATGTTCCTGATCATTTTGATGTCAATGACCATTGTATTGATACTGGCGATGATCAAAATCTATCTCAGCAATCAGATCTATTATGAAAGCAGAAGAGTCAATTATATCGAGGGCGAAGTGGCTGCACTGAGAGAGGAGCATGCCATGCTTGAAAACCAGGTGCAGAAACTGAAGTTTAAAAACAGGGTAACCGATACTATCTTTATAATGGATGAGAAAGAGAGCGACGAATGATCGGACGGTTCATTGCCTTCGCGATTGATAAGCCGATCATTAACCATATGCTCCTTCTCTTCATGCTGGTATTGGCGATCTTTTCCTATCAGAATATTCCCAAAGAGATATTTCCTCCCTCAGAACTGGATCAAATTACGATCACTGGCGGCTATCCTGGAGCCAGTGCCGATGTTTTGGACAAGATGGTCGTCAAGGCGATAGAAGATGATGTAAAAAGTGTCAGTGAGATCGAAAACATTGATACCACCATACAGAACGGTATGTTTTATATGCAGGCAGATATCAAGCCGGGGAGCGATAATCAGCTGGTACTGGGAGATGTCAAGGATATCATTTCCAATACACGCCGTGATCTGCCTTCGGATATGGATGAGCCGACGGCCAAAATTTCACAGCATGACTATCCCCTGCTGCTGCTTGCCATTTCCGGAGAGAGACCGACCAGGGAACTTCTGGAGATTGCGGATACGCTCAAGAGCAGACTCAGTACTTACAAGAATCTCAGCGGAATTGTCATACGAGGGGATGCAGATGATGAGGTATTGATACAAATTGACGAGAAGAAGCTTGAAGTCTATGAACTCCATAAGAGCACCGTCTATCAGGCGATCAACTCTCTGAGTTCTATTTTTCCGATCGGTACGATCGAGCAGCGGGGTGGCCATCTCTATATCTCAACGATCAATGGAGAAAAGAGTGCTGAGGCATTTGAAGATGTTCTGCTGTCGATAGGCAACAAGAGTGTACGGCTGGGGGATATTGCCACCGTCTCTTTTACTTTGAGTGAATTGAACGAGATTTCCCACTTCAACGGCAAGAAAAATATCTCGATCAATATCAACAAAACCAAAGAGGGAAATGCGATCGCCCTGAGCAAAGAGATCAGGGCTATGCTCAAAGAGTTTGCCAAAGCCTATCCGGAGGTAGAGTTCGATGTTTATACAGATACCTCTATTTGGATCAAAAACAGACTCAACCTTGTCTCTTCCAATATTCTATTTGGATTGATCCTGGTCTTTCTTGCACTCTTTATGAGTGTTAACTCCCGCATTGCCCTTGTGGTTGTGATCGGTATTCCAGCCAGTTTTATGATCACCGTGATCAGTGCTGATCTTATAGGATACAGCCTTAATATGCTGACGTTGCTCGGTGCACTGATCGCTCTTGGGATGTTGGTAGATGAAGCGATCGTCGTGGCGGAGAATATTTTTCGTCATATGGAAATGGGTAAAGCACCCAGACAGGCAGCAATAGACGGATCGGCTGAAATGTTCCCGGCTGTACTTACGGCAACTTTGACAACAGTCTTTGCCTTCCTTCCTTTGCTGATCATGACCGGGGAGATGGGAATGTTCATGAAGGTACTGCCGGTGATGATAAGTATCCTTCTGATCAGTTCGCTCTTTGAGGCTTTTTACTTCCTTCCTCTTCATGCCAAAGAGTTTTTTACGATGGGAAATTTTCAGATAGAGCAGGAGCGAAGTGGTTTCTGGGAGAGAATGACTACCCTGTATAACAAGATACTCAAGCGGCTTTTGCTTACCAAAAAGCGCTCTCTTGGCTTTCTGGTACTTTTCATTATTCTGGCGACCACCGGAATGGCGATGATTACCAAATTCCAGCTTTTTCCCGAGTTTGATACGACACAGGTCTATATTAACGGAAAGGTGGATATCAATTCCAGACTCGAGGATACTGAGGAACTGATCACGGAGGTAGAAGAGGAGCTTCTGGCCAAGCTGGAAAAGAGTGAGGTTGCGTCCATTACTTCTGTTATAGGAATGAAATTTAACCCCGATCAGAGCTTTGAAACCGGAAAAAATCTTTTTCAGATCTTTATCAGTCTGCATGAGAAGGCACCGGAAAATCTCTTTGATACTTATATCAACCCGATCTTTTCACTTGAATATGATGACAGTGATATGATCCGACAGAAAAAGGCACAGGAGATTGTCGAAGAGATTCAGAAAGAGGTTGTGGATCACTTCAAGGAGAAGAAACTTTCCAGTGGAGTACCGATGTTCCAGGAGATCAATGCTTTTGCCCCGCAGACGGGAATTGTCGGACATGATATTGAGATCGGATTGGTTACATCTGATTCACAAAAGGTACTTAAGGCTATAGATCAGCTGAAGAAGGCATTAGCTGCCATTGATGGGGTTCATGATATTGCCGATAATGCCAAAGAGGGTGTTAAAGAGTTGAAACTCCGTGTCAACGAATATGGCCAGCAGCTTGGTTTCAGCGAAGGGTATGTGACGGCCGAACTCAAAGGTGCGCTGCTTAAAGCAGAGTACGGAAAGATGTTCAATGAGACCGGCCTGGTCCGTATACGTATAGAGGATCCCAGCAAGGATCAGACAATGAAGATCGAGTCGGTGCAACTGACGACGCCTGACGGACGACAGGTCGTACGGTTGGGCGACATCTGTGATTTCTATTATGAAAAGAGTTTTGTCAAGATATTCAAAGAGGATGGAGAGCGTGTCCGCTCTGTCTTTGCCAGAATGGATAGTAAGACGATACTGGCAACTGAGGTTATGAATCATATTCGACCGCTCCTCAAAGAGTTTGAGAAAGATGGGGTGAAGGTGATCATCAAGGGTGAAGAGAAAGAGAATGAACAGATGAAGAGAGAGATGAGCCAGGCAGCGATGATCGCGATCTTCCTTATTTTTATTTCCCTGGTTTGGATGTTCAACTCACTGGTTTTGCCGTTGATCATCATTTCGACGATCCCTCTCTCTATTGTCGGAGCCCTTGTTGGGACTTATCTGCTGGGTCTCAATATGACCATGCCGGGCGTTATGGGGCTCATCGGACTGTCAGGGGTGGTGGTCAATGATGGGTTGATCATGCTGAGTTTCATCAAGAACTCCAAAAACTATGATGAGATGGTGGTAAAGGCGGGCCATCGTCTCAGGCCGATTCTCTTGACATCGATCACGACAGTATTGGGCCTGTTGACACTGATGTTTTTTGCCAGCGGGCAGGCGCTGATCATCCAGCCGATGGCAATATCCCTCGGTTTCGGGATCGCCTGGGCAACGATACTCAACCTCTATTATGTCCCCTTGATGTATGCGGTGATCTATAAGGTAAAGCCCACCTCCGATTAAAAATAATTTCTAATTATTACAGTAAATAGTCTATTAAAGCTGGAAGGTGTATAATCATTCTCCAAACTATTTTAATAAATTTTGGATAAAGGTATGAAGATTTTTTCAAGCACGTTTAAAATACTGCTATTTATTTTAGCTACTGCTTCCTATGTACACTCGGAAGATATTCAGAGTATGATTTTGGATTACAACCATAAAAATACCCTGAGTCAAAAGAGAAGTGACAAAAACAAGGGCCATATGGCACTGGATAAGAAAAATACACTGAAAATTTATGATCAGATATTCTCAAGCCTGGTGGACCGACCGCAGATTTATGTCTTTACGGATGATAAAGAGTACAGGGATGTCTTTAGGCGCTCCAAAAGTTTTATCTTGACAGAACGATTTGAAATGTCAGATATTATTCTGATTACCAGTGAAGAAGAGTTTGGCAAAATACGACAGGAGATGCTTGCAGGTAAATTCGTTGCCAAAAAACCGATCCTCTTTTCCACGAGCTATCGTTTATTAAAAAGATCAACAGATATTGTAGGGGCACTTTACTGGGAAAAGGGAAGGTCCCAGTTACTATTTATCAAAGATCGTTTGAAAAAGCATCAGATCGAGTTGCCACAAGAGTATAAGATTTTTCTTATAGATGAACTATGAAACAGAAATATTTAAACCATTTTATCTTCGGATTGCTGGCTGTGATGATTACAGTTGCGCTATCTATGCATTATATGGTTGCACAAAGTACCGAAAATCTTAAAAATGAAGAGATAAAACGTACTGCAAAGTATGCTGAGAAAATTGCTCAGTTTATTCTATTGGAAACAAATGGTAAAATTGAGTCTGCTCTGGACAAGGATAAGGTATTGAGGAAAAAACTCAATGAAGCCTTGTTTGCATTCATGACAGAGGAGTTTCGATATATTTTTCTTCTTCTTAAAGACCCGAAGGGGATCTACCGCTTTTTGCTTGATGGATCCCTGGAAGATCCCGCAGAATATAAAATGCCCTTCTTTCCGAAAAGTAATCAATATGATACTGTATATATGATGCAAAACCCCCAGATAATCAAGCGAAGTGAAGGGGTGGATCAAGTATGGGTTTCCCTGGTTTATCCAATCATAGATGAAAGCGAAACAGCGCTTCTGGTTATGGATCTTTCGAAAGAGTACGGTCAATATCTCAATGAATTTCATTCCCCGCTTGAATTTGTTGTCAGACTGATGAAT
>JAYEND010000037.1:0-8785 GCA_034721895.1 Campylobacterota bacterium
GTTATGAAAAAGCTTTCCAGAATGTGGAGCACTACAAAGACCTTATTGCAAAACTGGATCGACCTGATACACTCTTCTAGTTTCTTTAATCCAAAGGGCACCTCTTAAAGTAAAATCTGATACAATTTTCCTTTAATGCACCCAAAATATTGTGGTGGAATTTTACATTTTTAAAAGGAATTTTATGCATATTGATATTACTCCGGAAGCCCTGCTGGTACAATTGGGATATCCGGTGAATGAACATACTTCTGCGCAGATTGAAAAAACTATTGCCAACACACGTGGCTTTGACCGTTTTTCCAAACATCTTTTGAGTCTTGAAGATATCCTTGCGCACTATCATGGGGTGATTGCGCTTTCCAATTCACATGACTATTTTAAACTAAAATGCGAAGAAAATGAATCTCCTGAAAATATCGAGGCATTCAGGGAAGCCGCTGAGCACTGGGGAGAGAAATACAAAGTAGAACTTCAAAAATTAGCAAATAAACCTACCTACTATCTTATCGGCCAATACTGATAGATGCCCCTCCGTTCACTCAATGAAGAGCAGCTGAGTGCTGCTACAGCTCCATATGGACACAATCTTATCATTGCCAGTGCCGGTACGGGGAAGACTTCCACTATTGTTGGAAGAATCGCTCACCTTTTGCAGACAGGAACTGATCCATCCAAAATTCTACTCCTGACCTTTACCAATAAAGCAGCCGGAGAGATGATTGCCAGGCTGGAACGATTTTTCCCCCAATCAGTTGTTGGGGAAATCGAATCAGGCACCTTTCATGCAGTGAGCTATCGCTGGCTCAAAGAGCGATATCCTGCAATCGCGCTGAAGCAGCCCGGTGAACTGAAAACACTTTTTCGGAGTATCTACGAAAAACGCAATTTTGCACGCCTCAACCATGATATTGAACCCTTCTCATCCATGTACCTCTATGATATGTACAGTCTCTATCAAAATGCTTCACTTGATGGCTTCGATGTCTGGTTTCAGGAGCGATACCCGGACCATAAACCCCTGATTGATATCTATCTGCATATGATTGAAGAGTTTGAAGCAGTGAAGCGAGAGTATGGATTTGTCTCTTTCAACGATCTTCTGCTGTGGATAAAATCCTATCTGAAAGAGGGCACGATCCCTTTTGAGGAGGTGCTGGTCGATGAGTATCAGGATACCAATACACTGCAGAATGCCCTGATCGATGCACTTAAGCCAGAATCTCTCTTTTGTGTCGGTGACTATGATCAGAGTATCTATGCCTTCAATGGTGCCAACATTGAAAATATCGGTTCCTTCCCTGCTCGTTACCAGGGAGCACAGGTTTTTACCCTCAAAACCAATTATCGCTCTACAGCACCCATACTCTCTCTTGCCAACAAAGTTATAGAGCGCAATGAGCGTATCTACCCAAAGAAGCTTGAGGTAGGGCGTGTCGGAAAAAGCCATCCGCCGCGACTGTTGATCTACAATGAACTCTTTGAACAGTATCAGTCGATAGCACATGCAATCAAAAAAACACATCTTCCCAATGACCAGATCGCTGTTATCTTCAGGAACAATGCGAGTGCCGATGGTATTGAAGCGAGCTTGAGAGAGCTTGGGATACCCTGCAAACGTAAAGGCGGTACCAGCTTTTTCGAAGCCAAAGAGGTAAAGTTTCTTCTGGACCTGATGGCACTCCTGGTCAATCCCAAGGATATGATGGCCTTTATCCATGTCTTTGAATTTGCCAAAGGAGTAGGATCGGCACTCTCCAAAGAGTTTTTTCAGTGTTTTATCCATTTTGGCCAAGGTAATCTTGCCGAAGGAGTACTTGCACCCAAAGTCTTTGATATGCCCCGGTTAAACCCCAACAAGAATATACAGCTGGGACTCTTCGATGATGATCTGGAGATCGGATCTATCAGCCGTTTTGCCCAACATGATCTGAGTGAAGAGATCAAGGCACATCCGCTGCTCAAACATCCCCGGTTGAGTGCGGAAGGACTCTTCTTTTTCAAAGAGTATTATCTCTTCATGAAGTCGGTGATGAGCAGTAAAAACCCCTCAACCATTCTTCAGAAGGCAATCTCATCAAAACTCTATGAAACAATTATCGAGCTTCTCTCTACGCAGCGTGCACGTCTAAAAACAGGTGAGATCGATCAGGACAAAAAGAAACTCTCAAGAGAACGGATCCAGCGCAAAGCCAGACTGCTCCTCGATCTCTCAGCGCCCTATAAGGATCTGCGCCGTTTTGTCAATGCTATGGTGCTGGGCGGAAATGAGTTGAGTGAAGGGGAGGGAGTCAATCTTCTTACGGTCCATGCAAGCAAGGGACTCGAGTTCAGTGAAGTCTATGTGGTTGATTTGATGGATGGACGCTTTCCAAACCGTAAACTAATGGGAATGGGCGGAAGTATCGAAGAAGAGAGACGGCTCTTTTACGTTGCGGTCACCCGTGCAAAAAACAGACTTTATCTCTCTTCTGCCAAAACCGACCGTGTCAAAAAACTTGACTTTATACCATCACCTTTTCTTTATGAAGCAGGGCTGCTGAAAAAATCTTAAATATTAGAGGCTTGCCAGTTTTTCTGACAAACGTTTTGATGTCTTATCTATGATCATTTTTGCCAAGCCAATATTTCCATCATCTCGGAATATTGCAAAAATATTCAATTTTGATAATTCATCATCATAAAAGTCACCGGTACTGTTGATGAGAAAAACATGTCCATCGAATGTCTTTGTTTCTAAAAATGAGCAATCACTCAAACCGATATCCGAAGATGAATTCGAAACCGTTCTTAAAGCATCGTTAAAAACAGCAGCGGAATATGCAATATCGATATTTGTCTTTTTTTGATCTACAAATAATGTTTCGCCGGCATAGTTCAGTACTGCAGAGCCCAAATATCCGTCCACTGAACGCAACCTTTTCATAGATTTATTAAATTTCATTACCCTTCTCCCTAATTAAAATAAATGACTAATAAAGCAAACCGAAAACCTTGATATATAATAATATCAATTTTACAGCTCCATTATCCTTAAATTTTTCATATTTTGTAAATATTAAGTAAAAACTATTATAATGATGGTTATTTAGATGAGCAGGGAAGTGTTTGATATGACTAAAAATACATTAATGACAAGTGCGACACCAAGAACAATTGATATTTTGACTCATGCGATGGATAAGATATCAAAAGCCTCGGACAGTCAAGAGATCAATACAATTATCGAAAAACTTTTAATTGATTTTACGGAATCAGATTTTGCTACATTATTGATCTTTGACCATAATAAGCAGCTGCTCTATGGCGGCAGCGAAGATAATGCCATAGAAGTTTCCATGATTGACCCCGATGGCCTCATAGGAAACTGTTTTTTAACAAAGCAATCCGGGATTTACAATCATGTGGTTAGTGAAAAAGATTATATTCCGGAATTTGATAATCCAGACAATGATAAACTCAGGTCACTGATGTTGATCCCAATTGTTGAAGATGACAATCTTATGGGAATCATTCGCAGCTCAAGAACTATTTATAATAAAAAATCCTATACCAATTATGATCTAAGCCTGCTCAATGCACTCTCACCGTTTCTGACCAAAGTCATACATATATTAACATCAGGCCAGGATCTGGATTATCAGGTAAATATGAATGATGCTGAAGATTTGGAAATATTTGAAGAGGAAACACGGGAGGAGAGCGAAATTGACAGCAATCTGCTCTTTTTGTCAAATGCCGTCCATGATATCAGAACTCCGGCTAACAGCCTGTACGGTTTTCTTGAACTTATCGAAGAACAGATAGAAGATAAGAGACTGAAAGGATTTATTGAAAATGCAAAAGAGAGCGCACAATTTATAAATGCATTAACAGATTCTATACTTGACCGTGTCAGACATACACATGAAATACAGACAGCAAAACCTGTTGTTGTGAATACGACTAAATTTTTTGCTCAAAATGCCAATATATTTTCAGGGAATATGTTTGACAAGGAGATTGGTTATCTGGTTTATATTGATCCTCTTCTTCCCAAAGAGATTGTTATTGATGAGTTTAAACTTAAACGAGTCATCATCAATCTTATCGGAAATGCATACAAATTCACTCCAAAGGGAAAACAGGTATCTTTCAAAGTTGCCTATGATGAAAAAAATAGAAAATTAAAGATCTTTGTAAAGGATAAAGGAATAGGTATTGATGAGAGCAAGCAAAAAGATATTTTTGAAGCTTTCAAGCAGGCAGAAGATGATACAAGTGATCAATTTGGCGGAACGGGTCTTGGTTTGGCAATCTGTTCAAGGTATGTCAGTGAACTGGGAGGCGAACTAAAACTGAAGAGTGAGTTGGGAAAAGGAAGCAAATTTTATTTTTCAATACCTGTCGAAATTCATGACAGCACACCCAGCTATGAAAAATTTAAAAATCTCAACAAAAACATCACTATATTAACAGACCATACAAATAATATTGATGCAAAAAATATCCATAAGTACATTAGAGAGCTTGGTATGCCCTCTGAAAATATTACCATTGCGGATTATATGGTGAGTGATGATACAACACACCTTTTTTGTTTTCAACATAAATTCTCTTCCGATGTGTTGGATGTATCTACACAGAAAAACGTAGAGCTTACCATCGTAGAGGAGGAACTCTTCTCTTTGAGCAGCGACCCGAAATTTTCAGACTTGAATATTATGTCTATAAATACCTATTACGGTGACGTCGTCCATAGCAGTATTTTTTCAGGGAAAAAGACAAAAGTTCTTATCTCGGACGATAACAAAATCAATATCATGCTTTTGAAATCCATACTTGAAACAGAATATTGCGATATCACTTCGACTTCAGATGGAGCGGAAACACTCGAAGCTTTAAAGAGTGCCTGCTACGAGAATGAGCCTTTCGACATCATATTTTTAGATAAAAATATGCCGCTAATGTCCGGAACCGAAGTAATGAGAGAGTTTAAAATATTTGAACAGGAGGTCAACGCAAAGCCCCTCTTCAGTATTTCGATCACCGGTGACCCGGATACGAGTCCTGAAGAAAAAAGCCTGTATGACCTGCTTATTAATAAGCCTTTCAAAAAGCAGAATGTGAGAGAAGCAATAAAGTTGGCAACTACCAAATAAAAAGCCTGCATTCTTTATAGATTACATGATAGAAAGCTACTGACGATTATCAAAGATCAGGTTTTTAAAACGTTTGTCCCGGATACTCATTAGCTTGGACTCTTCATCTACATAGACATCGAAGAGATCAGTTGCTTTGATAAGATTACTCAATTTTTTATAACCGTAATTGATCGGCGAGAAGGAGGAGCTGTTGCCGATATAGGCACCTACTTCAGCGAGGTTTGCCCAGCCGTCTTCATCCATCGTCTGTTCAATAGAATTTCGCAGCAGATTAACCAGCCAGGTATCGGCGCGCATCTCTTTTCCATTCTTGCGTTCTGAGATCTCCTTGCTGCTGTCATGTTCACTCTCTTTGTGTTCTTTGTTCTTCATCAGTTTTTCGGTAAAGATGAATTGTGAGCAGGCCGCCATAAAAGGTTTGGGTGTCTTCTTTTCCCCAAAGCCAAAGACTTTGATCCCCTCAGCCTGTACACGCATAACTACGGGTGTAAAGTCACTGTCGCTCGTAGCGAAAGCAAAAGCATCGATCTTTTTGGTGTGAAGCAGGTCGATAGCATCGATGGTCATCAGGATGTCGGTTGCATTTTTATTTTTGGTATAGTCGAACTGCTGGATCGGCTTGATCGCAAATTCCAGGAGCTTGGATTCCCAGTTTTTAAGATTTTCTTTTGTCCAGTTACCGTAAGCCTGACGGATATTGACTATGCCGTATTTACCCAGTTCATTGAGGATGCCCTCAATCGCGTGATAACTGATATTGTCACTATCGATAAAGAGAGCGATATGGTCTTCATTTTTCATTGGTTTATCCTTTTGATATATAGAGAGAAGTCAGGCATTAACGATCTCTTTCTGATTGGTAATACTTTGCAAATAATCACTGATCTGGATCAGTGAAAAAGTCACCAGGAAGATCATCAGGCCAGGAAAGAAACTGACCCACCAGGCGATCTCCATAACTGATTTTCCTTCACTGAGGATACTTCCCCAGCTCATATTGGGCGGCGTGACGCCAAGCCCCAGATAGCTCAATCCACTTTCTGCCAGTATCGCCCCGCTGACCCCGAAAGTAAAGCTGACAAAGAAAATAGGTGCAAGCAGCGGCATGAAGTATTTGAAAATGATCTTCAAATTGGGGATATTTGCAATAGTGAGAACTTTGATAAAAGGCTGATTGGCGATCCTGTAGCTCTCTGCGCGGATCAGTCTTGAAGTTCCCATCCACCCGGTAATTGAGATCACAATGATCAAAATCAGCGTAGAAGCAGAGATATAGCTTACCAGCGCCAAAAGCAGGAAGAATGTCGGGAATGTGAGGAAGAGATCAACGATAATGACAAAACTTTTGTCAAAATAGCCTTTGAAATAGCCGGCACTCACGCCGAAAAGGAGTCCGATCAGCGATGCAATAACTGCAGAGCCGACACCGATGACCAATGAAACCTGACCCCCATGCATTACGCGAGCCAAAAGGTCTCTTCCCAGCCTGTCTGTACCCATCAAATGATCCATCCCCGGTGCCTCAAGGATCAATGCTTTGTGCAGTTCAAATGGAGAATGGGCATAGAGGAGGGGACCCAAAAAAGAGAGGAGAAATATTCCTGTCAATATGCCTAGACTGAGATAAGGGATCTTCTGTTTCATTCATCCTCTTTGGGAATGAAATAACTGAGCGTACTTCGACCGAACTTTTTACGTTTAACAAATTCCAGTCCGCCGATAGTCTCAGGGAGATCCAGTTTGGTCATATGCTCAACGATTGCCATTTCACAGATTTTTGGGTCGATACTCTCTATCAAAGCAATCGTTTTGTCATAGACTTCATCCATTCCGTCACGGGTAGAGAAGGGAGGGTCAAAATAGAAATAACTTCTTTGGTCACACTTTTTGACAATCTCCTGCACCATAGCAAACTTTTCAAAGCTGTCACCATAAAAGAGATGACAGTGGCTGCTATCAATTTTTTTGACATTCTCCTGGAGAATACTATAGGCTTGTTTGTTGTATTCGATAAAATAACACTCTCCGGCACCGCGACTCAGTGCTTCAAGGCCGATCGAACCGCTGCCCGAAAAGACTTCAATAAAGTTTTTGTCCATCAGGTCAAACTGAAGAGTATTAAAGAGGGACTCTTTAAGGATTGATTTGGAACCCCTGGTGGTATCTAGGGCAGGGATTTCGATCTTCCTTCCGCGATACTTGCCACCGATGATGGTTGTGGTAAATATCTTGATTCTCTCACTTTTTTTCATGAGATGATTTTAACATAATCTGTGTAAAGGAGGGGTGTATTTTTTAGAGAAGTGAAGCTGCTCCGGTTGGCAGCTTCAAAAGGTTGACTAAAACTTATATCCGCCGATCAGACGGAGTGCTGATATGGAAGGCTCATTGTCAAGATCAACATACTCATACGATCCTGTAAAATATAAACCTGACTTATCCTGATAACTGAGTCTCAAACCGATCAAAGACATTTCATCCTGAGGCAGACCGGTTGCTGTCTTGGAATAGTTAGGATCAAGGTCAAAGTGGGTCAAACGTACACCCGCCCATAGATTCTTGATACCCATCTCCCCCAGGTCATAACCCAACTGCACCTTATAGGAATTTGCATTTTGAAGAGATCCTGCTTCAAAAAAGTGGAAGATCATCCCGTTGGCAAAGTAGGGATATCCACCCCAGGCACCCAAGGTTGCTCCGACACCTTCTCCATCAGTGAAAAAGCTGGCGCCGGTAGAAATGTCAAATCCATTCTCAAATTTTCCATCAAACCGAAGAGAGAAAATACTGTAGTCGATGTGAGTATAATCATTATCCGCCAGGGCACCGACCTCTTTGAAGTTGATAAACTGTGCACCGGCATCATAGCTAAACCCATCAACTTTCTGCGTATAGTCATACTGTGCAAAAAGGGTATTATAGAGGTCGGGTGCATAGTAGTTCCAGACCTGCAGGTTATGCGTTTCGTCACTGTATTGGAAAACACCTGCATAGACACCGCCGTCTGAGGCGTTTGCCTTGTCTCTGGCATCTACGAAACTCGCATCTGCCATAGAGTTATAGGTGGTACCGTCAGCACCACTATCCCAGACACCGGCCATTTTATAAAAATAACCTCCGGCAAACAAAATATTTTCAAATGTCCTGTTTGCATAATAAGCCAGCTGAAAAGTATTGGCCAAAAGATACCAGTCATCTGAATCGATCATCGGCGTGGAGAGCTCTTCTGACCCAATAAGGAATTTTTGTCCATCCTGTGCATAGGAGAGATAGGCTTCCTGTAAAATAGCATATCCATGCCCATATCCAGAACCGCCTTCCGTACCCAATGCAAAAGTACGTGTCTCGTATGCGGAGTCATTGAGGCCAAAGTCAGTTACACCGGCCCCGGTAATTTTTCCATAGAAACCCTTGTATTTTGGTGAAATAATGGAGACCTTTGGGATGAAATAATACCCTTTGGAGTCTTTATGTCCTTTATTGATATCGGGATTGAAATTATAAGGAGAGTTGCTGTAGTCATAATTCACATATCCGGTACGCAGGTCACCTGTGATCTCCCATCCCTTTGGTGTTTGGATGCCAAGCTCTTTAAATGCATAATAAAACGGATCAAAGGTGTAATTAGGCTGGTTAACTCT
>JAYEND010000038.1:0-25923 GCA_034721895.1 Campylobacterota bacterium
TTCAAACGCTTCGAGACCATTGTTGGCAAGATCAACGGTCAGTCCGGACTCCTCAAGGATATGGCGAATCAATTTTTGGTTGATAATGTTGTCTTCGGCAACGAGAACCCTGGCTTTATAATGTGCTTTTTCTCCTGCTATCTCTTCTAACGCTTCAGGAACGGTATCCGCACTCTTAAGGAGTGCATCTTTAATTTTTGCCAGTGTAACAGGTTTGTAGATAACATTTTCCTGAAGTACACCCAGTGCTTCAAGCTTGTTCCGACTTGTAACATTGGCGATAACCATCAGTTCAGAGCTGTTGACGTTTGGCAGAGAGTCAAGAATATTCTGTTTTGCCTTGTCGATATCAACCCAGTAATTCTTGCAAGTACCGCTTTCTTTCAGCTCCTTAAGGTCTCCAACTGATTCAAAAGGTTTGACTTCCGGCCCAAAATATTCAAAATATTTTTGCAGATAGGTATCCAGTTTGGTTGGAACCTCCTGCTCATATTTGCCTATTGTCAAAGTGGTAAAGGCATTGAAGTAATTCGTATCAGTCGATGTAACCTCCTCAAGCGGCAGACTGAAATAGAAAGTAGTACCATGATCTTTGGCACTTTCAAGTTCCAGCTCTCCTCCCATCAATTCAACAAATTGGCTGGAGAGAGTCAGTCCAAGACCGGTGCCCCCATATTTTCTCGTAACAGTAATATCTGCTTGCGAGAAAGCATCGAAAATTCTTGACTGCTGCTCTCTGGTCATGCCGATACCATTGTCCTGTACGCTGAACAAAATTGTACTCTTTACCTCATCGTCGGATTTGGCTTTTTTGATTTCTACATTGATCTCTCCGCCGTAACTTGTAAATTTGATCGCATTGCTTAACAGATTAATAATAACTTCTTTGATCTTGGTTGGATCACCTTTGAGTTTTTTGCTGATGGTTGGATCCATATAGAAATTCAAATCGATATTTTTTTCAGCTGCTCCTACGGCATAGGTCTCTACGGCACTGTCAAGCTCCTCTTCTGCATCAAAGACAATGTTTTCAATCTCGACCTTGTTGCTCTCGACTTTTGAAAGGTCAAGAATATTATTGATAATGCTGAGGAGGTTTTCGGAACTCTTGTCAATAATTGAGAGGAATTCATGCTGCTCATCAGTCAGGTCTGTTGTTTTGAGTAATTCGGTAAATCCTACAATACCGTTGAGGGGTGTCCGGATTTCGTGTGACATATTGGCAAGGAAGAGTGATTTTGTCTCGTTGGCCTGAAGGGCTGTCTGCTTATCCTCTTTGGCTGCCTCGACCAGCTGCTCAAGGAATTTATAGGCTGTTTTGGTTCCCTCGTGTGTATCCAGCTCGACATTTTCAATTGCAGCCGTATCAGATGAGAGATACTGATCACTCAGTTTCATCTCTTCGACAGCCTTATTGAGAACATCCTCCAGTTCCTTGATATTGTTGGTAATATCTCTTGTGGTAGAAAAACCGATAAAGGCAAGGATAATGGTGAGCAACCAAATTGCAGTTGCAATCGTGAGAGTAATGATCTGCTTTTGGAGGAAAGCTTCAGATTTTTCCCAGAGTTTGCTGGCGACAGTAATCTGCGCTTTGGAAAGCAGGGAGATTTTTTTGGTTTGAAGCGTAAACCAGTCAGTCGGATCTTCAGCATAATCCCCGTTATCAACATCCGTCTGAATCGCTGAAGAGGTCTCTGCAAGATTTATCAGCATCTCTTTGTTGCTTGGATCGTTATAGAGCTTTGCAATCTTCTGGGTAATCTCATTATTTGCAATCTTTTGAGGGTCGAAACCGTTTGCTTTGGTTTTGAAGCTGTCCCACATGGCAATCTCTTCAAAAGACATTGAAGCTTTTTTTGCCATGAAGTAGGCAACAAACCCTCTTTCCAGACCGGTATTTTCTTTTGCAATATCAATTTTGCTCAGTGTTGCGATCAAAGATGCGATCTCTGTATCCAGAGCAAAGTTATTGGTTTGCAGCAGGTTGTCAACTGTCGGTGTAGCGATCAGTTCAGTATAGTTGTTGAAGAAAATATCAGAGAAATCACTCCCCTCTGTATCTGCCTTTTTTCTAATTTCAGGAAGTCTCCTGGTATTAGCTAAAAGCTTAGTGTATTTGGCGCTGTCAAGCAACTGTGCATTTTTGAGCAGGAAAGGCATGTAAGCTTTCGTTTCAATCTGAAGGTCATTTTGAAGATTTTGTACTGCCTTGTCCAGTGCAACTCTCTGCTTTTTGAGCGGATCAGCAAAGTTTTTGCGGTCAGATCCCATATAGAGGGCTGTCAAACCACGCTCTTTACCGGTTTGGACCAGAACATCGTTCAATACCGCGTTATTGCTCAGTACGGTTTTAAGCGCATTGGCCTTTTCGTAATTTTGATACGAAGTCACCAGAAAGTAACTTGAAAGCAGAAACAGTAGAAGAATCGGAACAAGTCCGATCAGTTTTAATCGATTTCTAATGGTCATAGTCTATCCCCTATTCTTGTTAATGTGATTTGCTTTTCATAAAGAGTTCGAATGCCAGGAATTGTCCCCAGTATTTTTTGAGCAGAGGCTCAAAGCGTGATCTCTCTTTACAGAACTGAACCTCTTCCAGTGTGTCTGCCAGAGGGTTTATTCTCAGATTGCTGGCCGCACCCTTGAGTTTATGTCCCGTTTTTTGAATCGTTTGGATGTCACCGCTTTCACAGGCATCGATAAAGGTCTGTTTTTCTGCATGGGCCTGCTCAATAAAATCATTGACAAACTCTTCAATCAGATCCACAGGCAGGCTTAGATCTTCTGCAGCCTCTTCCAGTCGAAAGTCAAAGTGGATCGGCTTGATATGACTGAAATCAAGATCGCAAATGAAATCTCCGCTTATCTCATCTTTCTCTACAGAAGGTATTTCAATCTGAGGTTCAGGGGTATGAATTGTCAGTTCTGCAAGGGTATTATAGAACTCGGCAATAAGGGATTTTCGTGTTTTGCCTTTGCTCTCCCTGACTTGTTCCAGAAGGTCTGATGCGACTGGAAGATGAAGAATCTGAGAAAGTTTCTGAAGTGTAGAGAGGGCTTTTTTCTGCACCTCGCTATTCTTTTCTTTGAGCTCCGGTTCCAATTCAATGGATTGGTCGATAAATTCATTCAAAAATTCGGAGTATTCTTCTTTGGATATGCCAAGCAGGCTGCTGATTTTCTCAGTGTCAATGGTAATTGATTCTTCTCTGCCGGAAAGCGATACTTCGCTCGGTTCTTCAGCTACTGTTTCTTTTGGCAGTTCCTCTTCCGGTTTCTCATCTATTTCCGGCAGAATGAATGAGACAATATCTTCTTCATCCTCTGTTTGGATAGTTTCCTCTCTTGGTGGTTCTTCTTCAGTTTTTATCTCTTCAGCTTTCGTTTCCTTCTCTGTTTCCGGCTTGAGGAAAGAGATAGTATCATCATCTTCTTCTATAAGGAAAGCTTCCTCTTCCTCTTCCGGTAGCTTTTCTTCTGTTGGTTCTTTCTCCGGTAGCTTTTCTTCCAATAGCTCTTCTTGGGCTTCCGACTCTTCACCAATTTCTGATTTGAGAAAAGAGACAGTATCTTCATCCTCTTCCGCCGGAAAAGTCTCTTCCCGGACAGCAATTGTTTCCTCTTTCGGTTTTAAAAAGTCTTCATCTTCATCCAGAAGTAGCTTGATATCATCACGGGACTCATCGGAAACACTTTCGATGAAGCTTCTGCCTGTTGATATCTCTTGTTCGTTGATAGATTCGCTGATGCGAATAAGTGTCAGTTCGCCGACAACAGAACTCAAAGGATAAGCTGTCTTGGTTAAGGCAATGTTCTTTGAGCCGGTATTGATCTCTACCTGACCGTCATCTGATTCAATGATGTTTATCTGCTTCCCTGCTACTTTGGTGAACAGCTCTTGCAGACTGCCCATTTCCAGTAGATTTAAAAAAGTGCTGTCGGCAGCTATGATCTGTTTGTCCTGGTTAACGATGTAATACATACTTGGCTACTCCTTGGAATTAGTTTTTTCTTTATCTAATAGTTTGGCATATTCGTTCTCTGCCTCTTCGATTTCTATGTCAGTTGCAGGTTTGCGTGCAGCTATGTAGCCGGTTACTTCCCCATTCTTAACAACAGAGGTAATGTAGCTGTGGACCCAATAGTATAGTCCGTCTTTTCGAAGATTTTTGACGACACCGGTCCACTCATTACCGCCCTGTATGGTGTCCCAGAGATCCTGAAATGCGGCTTTCGGCATATCAGGATGGCGAATAATATTATGATTCTTCCCTTTTAATTCATCTCTGGTGTATCCGGCAATTTCACAGAATTTTCGATTGGCAAAGGTAATAATCCCTTTAAGGTCTGTTTCACTGATTATGACTCCGTCAGTAAAAGTATACTCTTCGTCTATAATTGATATGGGGCTCTCCATGCAAATCCTTTATAAAACTTCGATACAACCATGAACTCCAGGATCTGAGAATCAGGCGATACTATGTAAAACTCTATAAAATCAATCATTCAATGTCAAGCCGAAAGAAGTGAAAAAAGTAGATTTGGCAACCTGGCGATCTTGACGATTAAGACCCATGGCTTTCCGACCCTGCTTCACAACAAGTTTGGCATAAGTAAATAATTACTCATTAATAGAATTATATTTCTCATTTTATACTGTTTAATATTGCATAAACCTTATAATCAAAAATCAACCATTATTTTTGATTGCAAAAGCTGCCTTTTTACCAATTACGGTAGCAATTTCATCAAATTCAGCCTGGTACACCGCTTCAAAAGAGCCGAAATAATCAATCAGTTTTTTGACTGTTGCTTTGCCGATACCCTTTTTGTTGAGAAGGGAAACCTGAGTATCCTCCCGGCGCTTTTTATTCTGGTGATAGGTAATGGCGAAGCGGTGTGCTTCATCTCTCTGTCGCTGGATCCAGTGAAGGCGTTTGTCGCCGGCTTTAAGCTCTATGACCCCTTTACTGCAATAGATAATGTCTTTGGCTGATCCTTTTGCGCGATGTGCCTTGGCGTCAAGCTTTTCTTTGGCAATAGCAATAACATCGAGATTGACATTGGACTCTCGAAGCAATTTTTGAGCAAGATTTAGATTGGCCTGTCCCCCGTCCAGTATCCAAAGATCGGGTGCCGGATTCTCTGAAAAATCATGAATTCTCCGTGTCAGCATCTCTTTCATCTGGTGATATTCATCCCGCTCATGCAGTTCATATCGGCGGTAACTGCTTTTGTCCCATTTCTCCTCATTCCAGACAATCATGGCACCGACTGTTGCAGCCCCCATCATGTGGGAATTGTCAAAGGTTTCAATGCGGTAAGGGATAACAGAAAGATCAAGGAGATCGGCAATCTGCTGCTCGATATAGTTGTCAGTTACTTCCTTTTTCAGAAGTTCACGGGCATTCTGCAGGGCAAGTGCTGTCAGCCTGGCCTTGGGACCTCTCTGCGGGGTAAGGACTTGGATCTTTTGCCCGAAGCGTTTGGTGAGCACAGCAGCGATCTCTCTGCTTTCGTCGAAAGTATGGGCAGTAAGGATTGTCTTGGAGATATTCGGTGTATCAACGGTGTAAAACTCCAAAAGAGCCTGCTTATAAGCTTCGCTTTCACCAAAGATATGGGTATGGCGAAAATAGTTGAAAGTGCTGGAGATGATTTTTCCTCCACGCATGAAAAGCTTGACAACGACACCCCTTTCATCACCGTTGAGTATGGCAAAGATATCAAGATCAGACTCTTCGGCCAGATCGATAGTCGAAGTCAGCGTGAGTGACTTGATCGCTTCAGCCATGTCACGCATTTTGGCTGCCTCTTCAAAACGCTCTTTTTCCGAGAGGTCAATCATTCTCTTCTTTAAAGCTTCAGTGAGTTTTTGACGTTTGATAATAGCTTCTTTGACTTCGGCGATGACGACTGCATACTCATCCTGGGTTATTTTTCCTTCGCAGGGAGCAAGGCAGCGGTTGATTTGATAGAAAAGACAGGCTTTTCCCTCTCGCAGACAATTTTTCTTCTGTACGAGAGGATAAAGTTCATAGAGGGCATCAAGCAGGGCTTTCCCACCGCTTGGAAAAGGGCCATAGTAGGTGATCTCTTTCCCTTTAACCACTTTGCGTGTTATTTCAAAGCGTGGAAAGGGTTCTTTCTCGTCAATGTAAATATAGGGATAGGTTTTGTCATCTCTGAGGAGAATATTGTATTTGGGTTTAAGCTGCTTGATCAGGGAGTTCTCCAGGATCAGCGCATCCTCCTCGCTTTCAACCACAAGGTAGTTCAGCTTGTCTGATTCGCTGAGCATTTTAAGGATACGGGGGGAGAGTGTGGGATTGGGTTTGAACTCCGGAGTGAAGCGGAAGTAGCTTTTGACACGCTTTTTGAGACTTTTGGCCTTTCCGATATAGAGCAGTCTGCCCAGACTGTCAAAATATTGGTAAACCCCTGGTGTGTCGGGAAGTTTGGCAATCTCCTGCATGATAGAATGTCTAACAGGTTGTGACACTAGTCTATCTCTCTGTTGGCCAGAATGCGTTTTTTTATTATTTCAAATTTTTCCCTGAGTGTCACATCGTCTGTTTGAACCGTAAAATCGGCTTTGGCAAGCTCAGTGTATTTCGGATCCGTTGAAGGGTGCTCTTTTGGAACCGATGAGTGATATTTTGAGTTGAAGATTACGACCTTTTCTGCTTTCATCTCGCTGCATTCCGGGTCATGCTCTCCCATCATAGTTAATACACTTTTTAATAAATCTCTATTATAATTGAGTTCCATCTTGTACCCCGGATGAGAAAGTGCTATGAAGAGTGTTGCTTTGTCAATATAGACAAAAGCGATGGCCTGCTGAAATTTGGGGGGGAGAAGATGGATAAATTTCCGGTAGCATGATTGCTTCCGGAGGGATCTAAACTGAGGCTGGTGAGTGAGATGAGACAAAATCGAACGGGCATTTTTCATAGAGTGATTATAGCATCTCTTTGCTGTATCGTCCTGGGAGGATGCGGACATAAAACAAGTCCGGTATATGTCCCGGATGATGTAAAGAAAACAGAAACTAAAAAATGATAAGCTATGTGATAATTCTTGCCAGGGGCAAAGCTTCAGTGAGGGGAATTGAGGTGAGGCTTTGCCTTACTTCAAGGAGAAGATAAGAATGAAAAAGAAATATGATGTTCTGATCATTGGTGCGGGTATTGCCGGGCTCTATGCTGCGATGAATCTTCCAAAAAGCAAAAAAGTTCTGGTCGTCTGCAAAGATATCCCCTGGGAATGCAATACTTTCTATGCACAAGGTGGAATGGTCACGGCACTTGATGAAGCAGATATTCCTCTGCATGTCAAAGATACGATCCAGGCGGGCGCCTTCCATAACAACCGTGAAGCGGTTGAGATCATGAGCCGGACGAGTCTGGAGACGACAGCGGATATTATTGACAGGGGAATGGAGTTCGACAGGGACGAAAAAGGAAATCTTCTTTACACGAAAGAGGCAGCTCATTCAGTGGCGCGTATCATCCATGCAGGCGGTGATGCGACGGGGCGTTATATGCACTATTTTATGATGGTTCAAAACATGCATGATCTGCAGAAAAACACACTGGTCTATGATCTGCTGATCGAAAATGGTCGATGCTATGGGGTTAAAGCGACCGTGAATTACCAGCCGACTACGATCTATGCCGATGAAGTGATCATCGCATCAGGGGGCGTAGGCTCACTTTATCAATTTAATACCAATTCCCGAACAATCAGTGCGGATATTCATGGAATCTGTGTTGAAAAGGGGATCAAACTGGCGGACATGGAGATGATGCAATTTCACCCGACAGTCTTTGTCAAGACCCCCTATGCCCGAAAGCTTTTGTTGACTGAGGCACTGCGCGGAGAAGGGGCACATGTGGTCAATGAAAAAGGGGAACGCTTTCTTTTTGACTATGATGATCGAGGGGAACTTGCGAGCAGAGATATTGTTTCCCGTGCTATTTTTGACTATAAGCGCAAGCATCAGGGAGAAGAGGTTTATCTGGACTTCAGTATGTTTGATGAAGTGTTTTTTCATCATCGTTTCCCCAATATTACCAGGACTTTTGCTTCACTGGGTTATCAATTTCCGCAGGACAGGGTACCGATCTCGCCGGCCTTTCACTATGCTGTCGGCGGGATCAAAAGTGATACGAATGGCTGTATCGGTGGGATCGAAGGACTCTATGTGATTGGAGAAGCAGCATCGACGGGAGTACATGGGGCAAACCGCCTGGCTTCCAACTCGCTGCTGGAAGGAGTAGTCTTTGCCAAGCGTGCGGTTGACCACCTGCTGGGAAAAGAACAAAGCAGCCGTCAGACACCGCGCTTTGATAAAGATTACGGTAATATTTTGCATAAAGATAATGATAAGGTTTACAAGCAAAAACTGCGACAGGTGATGTGGAATGATATCGGTATCATCCGAACAAAAAAGGGACTATATGAAGCTAAAAATCTGATCTATGACATGAAAAACAGGGAAATCGGACGATTGCTCGAACTGAGACTTAATACCGCATCAGCGATCGTCGATGCGGCTCTTGCCAGAAAGACATCTCTGGGGACACATTATATAGAAGAAGCATAGAATTTATTTTTTATGTAAAAACACACTTTCGTAACTACTGAATTAGGAGGAAATATGGAAGAGACGCTACATTTAACATGGACTTGGGTTGGTATCGCATCATTGGCAGTATTTGTCATTGGTTACTATTTTATAGCGACAGAGGAAAAATATGAGATAAACAAAGCAAAACCGGCACTTTTTATCGGTACTTTTATGTTTATGCTCATTGGTATCTATTTTGCAATTAATGGTCTGGATGTAGAGCCGTTGCATGACGAGATGGAGTTACTGATCTTGGAGATTGCACAGATATTTTTCTTCCTCTTTGTTGCGATGACTTTTATCGAAACTATGATAGAGAGAAATGTTTTTGATGTCCTGAAGTATAAACTGGTTTCAAAAGGATATACCTACAAACAGCTCTTTTGGCTGACGGGGGTTTTGGCATTTTTCATCTCTCCTGTAGCAGACAATCTGACAACGGCTCTGATCCTCTCTACGGTACTCTTCACCATCGATAAAGAGAACAAGGCATTTCTCGTTCCCGGTGCGATCAATATCGTGGTATCCGCCAATGCCGGGGGTGCCTGGAGTCCTTTTGGTGATATCACGACACTGATGGCTTGGACTGCGGGAAAAGGAGAGTTTGCTGATTTTCTTACACTCTTTCCGGCGTCTATCGTCGGATGGGTGGTCACGGCATGGTTGCTGTCAAAGGTTGTGCCAGAAGGGAAACCGCCATTTTCAGCGCAAACAGATAAGCTGGAGAAGCTCAAGCCGGGAGCAAAAATAATCATTTGGCTGGGTGCCGCTACGATTGCTACGGCTGTGCTAGGACATCAGTTTTTCCATTTTCCGGCGATGTGGGGTATGATGTTCGGCTTGTCAGTACTGAAGCTTTACTCTTTCCAGCTCAAGCATACAGAGGGTGAATCTTTTGATATTTTTGTCAATATGCAAAAAGTTGAGAACGACACACTGCTCTTCTTCTTTGGTATTTTGGCGGCAGTAGGAGCATTACACTTTTTAGGGTTCCTGCATTATATCGTCGAACTATACAATATCATAGGCCCAACCGCAGGTAACATCAGTATTGGATTTATTTCGGCAGTCGTAGATAATGTTCCTGTAATGAGTGCTGTCTTGAAAGCCAACCCCGAGATGGGACTCGATCAGTGGCTTCTCGTGACACTTGCAGCAGGGATAGGCGGATCTATGATCAGCTTTGGTTCTGCCGCCGGTGTTGGTGTGATGGGTAGGCTAAAAGGTATTTACACCTTTGGTTCACATATGAAATATGCTTGGATGATCGTAGTTGGATACCTTGTCTCTATGGCCATCTGGTATGTGCAATTTCAGATCCTGGGACTCTATTGATGCTCAAAACTGTTCCTATTCTTATTTTAGACTTTGGATCGCAATATACACAGCTCATCGCCAGGAAACTCAGAGAGAGCGGTGTCTACTGTGAAGTGATTCCCTACACAGAAGATATCGAAGCGATCAAAGCCAGAAAGCCGGAGGGGATCATTCTCTCGGGCGGACCCGCTTCGGTCTATGCAGAAGATGCCCATAAGCCGGATGAGGGCATCTGGGATTTAGGTTTGCCGATCATGGGTATATGCTATGGTATGCAGTTGATCACACAACACTTTGGAGGCGAAGTGATCCCTGCAGATCACCATGAATACGGTAAGGCAAAGTTGGAAATTGTAAATCTAAAGTCTCCGATCTTTAAGGGTATTGATAATGATTCAACTGTCTGGATGAGTCATGGTGACAGAGTGGAGAAGTTACCAGATGGTTTTGAAGTCATTGGCGTAAGCGAAAACTCTCCCTATGCAGCTATTGCGGATGAAAGCAGACATATTTATGCCTTTCAATTTCACCCCGAAGTACACCACTCTGTAGAAGGGGTGAAGATGCTCAAGAACTTTGCCAAATATATCTGTGGCTGCGAGAGTACCTGGAATATGGGAAGCTTTGCCAAAGAGAAGATTTCGGAGATCCGTAAACAGGTAGGGGACAGAAAGGTGCTTTGTGGCGTCAGTGGCGGGGTTGACAGTTCTGTTGTTGCCGCCCTTTTGCATGAAGCATTGCCAAAAGAGCAGCTTGTCTGCGTATTTGTCGATCAGGGGCTTTTGCGAAAAGATGAGGCAGGACAAGTTCAAACTATGTTCAAAATGTTGGATATTGATCTCGTCACGATCAATGCGAGAGAGTCATTTATGGAAAAACTCTCCGGCGTGACTGATCCGGAGACAAAGCGTAAGATCATCGGTGAGAAATTTATCGAAGTCTTTGATGAAGAGGCTAAAAAGCATGAGGATGTTTCTTTTCTTGCACAGGGAACGCTCTATACTGACGTGATCGAGTCAGTCTCAGTCAAAGGACCGTCCAAGACGATCAAGTCTCATCACAATGTGGGCGGATTACCTGACTGGATGACCTTCGAGCTGGTGGAACCTCTCAGGGAGATTTTCAAAGATGAGGTACGCAAACTCGGACTTGAACTAGGCTTGCCAAAAGATATGATCGGACGTCATCCTTTCCCCGGACCGGGTCTCGCTATCCGTGTGATGGGTGAAGTCAATGAAGAAGCATTGAGACTCTTAAAGGAGTCTGATGCGATCATGCAGGAGGAGCTTAAGGCAACGGGCTATTACGATAAAGTCTGGCAAGCCTTTACCGTACTCCTCAATGTCCAGTCAGTCGGTGTGATGGGAGACAACCGTACCTATGACAATACGGTCTGTATCCGAATGGTAGAGTCTGTTGATGGAATGACGGCGACCTTTGCTCATATCCCGCACGATGTGTTGGAAAATATGAGCCGGCGTATCATCAATGAGATCGATGGGATCAATAGGGTGGTATACGACATCAGCTCCAAGCCTCCCGCTACTATAGAATGGGAATGATTTGTTCTTATTTCACTTCATCTGCACAAGGTTCGTTCAGTCACCTACAAGTGTAGGCTCCTTCTCGAGCCTTGCACAGCTAAAGCAAACTAAGAGAAAATCAAGGTACTCTATCATGGATTTATTCCTAGTTTGTTTGGGTATAATAATTTAAAAATAAGGTAGTTATCATGAAAAAAACACTTTTACTCTCTGCATTTTCATTATCGGCACTTGTAATTCTTTCTGGATGCAGTTCCAGTACGGGCCAGATCATCGATGTCAATTCCTATAAAGGGAAGAACAGATGTACGGATTTGAATAAAGATCTAATCAAGGTTGACCAATATATCGAAGTAGTCAGCCAAACGGATGCTTTTCATCTAGAGGAGGCGGCACAGGCTATAGAGAAACCTAATATTTCAACCAGTACCAACAAGCCAAGAATGCTAAAAGATGCCAATAGTCTCAGGGATTCTCTGATGATGAAAAAGAAAAAGCTGGGATGTCCGGACGTTAAAACAAAACAATAAAAAAGGTGGGGTTTTCCACCTTTAGTCAAAACGACTAAACTATTCTATATAAACTCTTGCAATTTTTCTTCTTTTTTTGTATAATCTCCAAAAATTAGTATTGACATAAAGGAAAATACCATGGCAAAACATCAATTTCAAACAGAAATAGGACAGCTTCTTAAGCTGATGACCCATTCACTTTACTCCAACAAAGAGATTTTTATCAGAGAATTGATCTCCAATTCAAGTGATGCATTGGATAAATTCAATTATTTGAGATTGACTGATGATCAGTATAAAGGTGAAGATTGGTCAGGAAAGGTCTTTGTCGGACTGGATGAAGAGGATGGATCATTGACGATCGGTGACAATGGTATCGGAATGAATGAAGAGGACCTGATGAGTCACCTCGGAACGATCGCCAAATCAGGAACGAAATCATTTGTCGAGAATCTCACAGGCGATGCCAAAAAAGACAGTCATCTTATCGGACAATTTGGTGTAGGGTTTTACTCAGTCTTTATGGTGGCAGATAGAGTCGATGTCATCACCAGGAAGGCAGGTGAAGAGCAAGCCTATATGTTTAGTACGGATGGCACAGGCGAGTATGAAGTCAAGCCGGTCACCAAAGAAGAACATGGTACGATTGTCTATATCCATCTCAAAGAGAATGAGAAAGAGTTCCTGAGCAAGTGGAGAACACAGGAAATTGTCAAAAAATACTCCAATCACATCGCTTATCCGATCATTCTCAACTACAAGGAGGATGAGACGACAGGCGAAGGTGATGATGCCGTTACAAGCAAGGTCAAAAAGTCGGAGCAGATCAATGCAGCTACGGCACTCTGGACACTGCCAAAATCAGAGATCAAAGAAGAGGAGTATGTTGAGTTTTACAAAACTCTTGCACATGGAGATGATGAACCGCTTGTCTATCTGCATAATAAGGTAGAGGGTGCACAGGAATTTACAACACTCTTTTACATCCCCAGAATAGCACCGATGGATATGTATAGAGCAGATTATCAGCCCGGTGTCAAGCTCTATGTGAAGCGTGTCTTTATCACCGATGATGACAAAGAACTTCTTCCATCATATCTGAGATTTGTCAAAGGGATCATCGATAGTGAGGACCTCCCGCTTAATATCAGCCGAGAGATACTTCAGGAGAACAGGATTCTGGCCAATATCAAGCAAAACTCTGTCAAAAAGATACTTGCAGCGATCAAAAAACTCGATGGCGATGAGGCTCAAATATTTACCGAACAGTATAATAAAGTCATCAAAGAGGGAATCTACACTGATCATACCAACAAAGAGACACTTTTGGAGATCGTACGATATAAAAGTTCCTCCGAAGAGGGGCTTATCTCTCTGGATGACTATATCAGTCGAGGCAACAGTGAGAAAAAAGAGATCTATTATATCATTGGCGAAAATGAAAATGTGCTTAGAAATTCACCGTTGCTGGAAGCATATAAAAAAGCCAATATTGAAGTGTTGATCATGGATGACAAAGAGATCGATGAGATTGTCACACCGATGATCGGTTCTTATAAAGAGTGGAGCCTTAAGGATATCACGACGATAGAAGCACCGGACAGCAAGAGCGAAGAGGAAAAAGAAGAGATCAGCAAAGAGTTCAAATCACTCACCGACAAGATCAAAGAGGTCCTGGGTGATGAGGTCAAAGAGGTCAAGACTTCGACCAGACTGACCTCGAGCCCTTCTTGCGTCCTCAAAGACAGCTCTGATCCTATGGCAGGCATGGCACAGATGTTTGCCCAAATGGGACAAGAGATGCCGGAGATTCCATTGATCCTGGAAGTCAATCCGGAACACGAGATGATCAAAAAGCTGGATGGTTTAGACGATGATACTCTCTTTGCTGATGTTGCATGGGTACTTCTGGACTCTGCAAAGCTCTCTGAGGGATTAGAACCCAAAGACAAGACAGCCTTCGCCGGCAGAGTAGCAAATATCGCCAGTAAAGCACTGTAAAGCATTTAAAAATTGATATTTAAATTGCAAAGTATGGTATTAACACCATACTTTGCAACTATAATGATTTACATTCCTCTTATGCGCATTTCGATAAAATATACTCAAACTATTACCTGATGCGGTAATATATATTTTCAGAAAAAAAGGATTTCAATGCCAAGCAGCATGATGTCGCCACAAAAAAAAGCTACCGTTGTCTCTACTTCTGTGGCAGTTATCCTGGTCGTTGTCAAGCTGGCGGTGGGGATCGCCAGCGGGTCGGTAGCAGTACTGGCTTCGGCGATAGATTCTCTGCTCGATAGTGTCGTATCGATTTTTAATTTTTTTGCGATCAAGAAATCAGAAGAACACCCTGATCATCTGTTTCAATATGGCAAAGGAAAAATACAGGCTCTGGCCGGGGTGATTGAGGGAACTGTGATCACAATCTCAGGCCTCTATATCATCTATGTATCGGTTAATAAAATGATCTCCGGATCGACGACTGAGCTGCTTGGCCCCTCTATCGTGGTGATGCTCTTTTCGATCGTTGCAACTTACTTTCTGGTTCGCTATCTCACGCGTATTGCCAAAGAGACGAAGAGTATCGTTATTAAAGCGGATGCACTGCATTACAAAACGGACCTGTTGAGTAATGGTGCCGTGTTGGTCGCGCTTGTTCTGGTTCATCTGACCGGGCTTGACATTATCGATGCACTCTTCGGTTTGGCGATCGGTATGTACATCATTTATTCTGCCTATGAGATCATTGAGGAGGGCGTCATGGTCCTGCTAGATCGTGCGCTGGAAAAAGAAATCGTGGATGAGATCGAAAACATCATCTCGGAGCATCCTGAGACCAATAGCTACCATTGGCTGAAGACGCGGACTGACGGAGCAACCAATTTTGTCGAATTTCATATGGTTCTGCAGCCCAATATGCTTCTGCTGGAAGCCCATCGTATCGCTGAGGAGGTTGAGGATAAGATTATGGCACTGGAACCCGATAAGCGATGGGTGATTACGCCGCATTTTGACCCTTATGATGATGAAGAGATGAACGAAGCGATGTTTCACGGGGTCAAAGTCAGTGAATTAGAGAAGAGAATTGAAAGCTAAGCGGCCGATTTATCTGCTTTCTCCAGTCTCCAAAGAGGGGACGCTGTCTCTGCCGATGATCCAATTTAAGACTATTGCCGATAGACTTGATTTCGGGGGATGTGATACACTGATGTTTACATCCAAACAAGCCGTAGTCACCGCCGAAGCAATAGACCCCGGCTGGAAAAATATCGCTTCTATCGCTGTCGGGCCTGCAACCAGAAAGCAGATCGAAGCATTGGGAGGAGAGGTGATCTTCCATCCCGAAAACTTTTATGGAGAGAAGCTTGCTGAGAATATCGCCGATTTTTTTCAGGATCGCAATATTCTCTATCTTCGTCCAAAAGAGATTACTTTTGACAGCAAAGGCTATCTTGCGGCAAGAAGGATCGTATTGCGCGAACAGATCATTTACGAAACATCCTGTATCAGCTATAAGCCCGAGGATCAGCCTCCGGAATCATCAATCATTATTTTTACTTCCCCCTCAACCATACACTGTTTTTTGAATAACTTCCAATGGCTGTCCAGTTATACGGCAGTTGTGATAGGCCGATCAACCCAAAAGCATCTTCCTCTAAATGCCAGCTATTTTGTCGCAGATAGCCCTCTGATCGATGCCTGTATCAAAAAAGCCAGAGAGCTCTTTTAAAATTTACTCCATTATAACCTCATATAGGCTATAATGGTTTTACCTGGATGGTTCGATCACTGTATATGGGGTCCAACATTTAGTTTTTGTGGGACATGTAGCTGGGTTGGTGCGTGGACACTTCCGCTTGAGCCGGGTGACCGGCGAGGATCTGCCCCCTAAAGATCCGCTCTCTCCTACACCGTTGGCTTATTAGGGCCGACTTTTAAACAGAACGGCCATCCGGGCAACTTTTGAATTAAAAATTAGCAATTAAAAATTAAAAATACTGGTGTGCATTGAAAGCAAATGCTTTTTATTGATAAATCAAATTTGCTATGCAAATAAACCATAATTTTTAATTGCTAATTATTAATTTTTAATTTTTTCGGAGAAAATCATGGATGTATTGATCATAGGCAGTGGGGGTCGAGAGTATTCGATAGGATTGGCGCTTAAAAAAGATGAGAATGTTGAGAAGTTGTATTTTGCTCCGGGTAACGGGGCATCTGATGAGTTGGGTGAAAATATTACCATCAGTGACTTTAATGAGTTGGCTGATTTTGTGGAAATAAATGGTGTGGATTTGACGATAGTCGGACCAGAAGCGCCGTTGGTGGACGGGATCGTAGACATTTTCAAAGAGAGAGGGTTGACTGTTTTTGGCCCAACTGCGCAGGCTGCCCAGCTGGAAGGCTCCAAGATCTTCATGAAAAATTTTCTGGCACGGCATAATGTACCTACAGCCCGCTATGTCGAGACGGATTCGCTGGAGGATGCATATCGGTTCATCAATACCCTTGAGGAACCGATCGTAGTCAAAGCAGATGGACTTTGCGGCGGAAAAGGTGTCATCATCGCACAATCCCGCGATGAAGCGAAGAGGGCAGCAGGGGAAATGCTTTCCGGAAACTCCTTTGGTGATGCAGGGACCAAGATCGTAGTTGAAGAGTTTCTGGATGGATATGAGCTATCAGTATTTGCGATCTGTGACGGGAAGGATTATGTCGTACTCCCCGCTGCGCAGGACCATAAGCGGCTCCTGAATAATGATGAAGGCCCCAATACCGGTGGTATGGGTGCCTACGCGCCGACACCACTGGTCAACGAAGAGATTTACCGGAAGCTTAATGAGCGTGTGATTGAGCCTACCTTGAAGGGGATGGAAGCGGAAGGGATGCCATTTACCGGCGTACTGTTTATCGGGGTGATGGTGGTTAGAGGCGAGCCGATCATTCTTGAGTACAATGTTCGTTTCGGTGATCCTGAATGTGAAGAGCTGATGCCTCTGCTCAAGTCTCCTGCCAGCGAACTTTTCTATAAAGCAGCGATCGGTGATCTCAAAAGTGCCAAGATCGAATTTTACGAGAAGCATGCTGTCGGCGTTGTGATGGCCAGCAAGGATTATCCTTATAAAAACTCTGAACCGGCAGAAATTATTGTCGATGATATTGTTCATGATGATATCGAATCCAATTCTCATATCTCGTTTGCCGGGGTAAGCCGTGGTGAAGATGGCAAACTCTATGCAACGGGCGGACGGGTACTGGTCTGTGTCGGTATCGGCGACACGATCCGGGAAGCGCATGACCGAGCTTATATGCTCTGCGGACAGGTACACTTCATTGGCAAGCAGTGCCGGACAGATATCGCCTATCAGGCATTACAGTTAGAATCATGAATGATCCAGGTAGCACGTTAGATCAGGCGCAGATCGCATCAGCAAAGAAGAGAATAGGTGCTTTTGTAATCGATGACCTGGTCGTGAGCTTTCTTTTCATAGCGATCTTCTGGTCTCAGATATCTACACTTCGGACAGTTGAAGAAATCAATCTTTTTCTGACGACGCATTTTCTGACGATTGTTGCCATCAAAGTTCTCTATCATACCTTTTTTGTCTGGCAAAACGGCATGACCCTCGGGAAGTATTTTATGAAGATCAGAGTGGTTTCTCTCAGTACCGGCGAAACGCCATCATTGGGTGTTGCTTTTGCGCGTGCCTCGCTCCGGATCGTCAGTGAAACTTTTTTTTATCTTGGGTTTATCATGGCATTCTTCAACCCTATGGTACAGACATTGCATGACAAGCTTTCAGGATGTGTAGTGATCGATGCGTAAACTCCTTTTTGTTTTTATCTCTGTAGTCTGGGTACTGCTTCCGGCAGAACCCATACCTGCTGATCAAAACAGTGCAGGGAATGAGAAGATTGAAATTATGGCGGAAGATCTCTCTTCTACAGAGACAACAGTGACTGCGAAAGGGGATGTTGTCGTGCATTATGGCGATGCAGTGATTCACGCTTCAACAGCCCTCTATGACAAAGAAAAGCATCTCTTGACTCTCAAAGGAAAGAATGTTGAGCTGATGGGATATCAGGGAAGTAAAATCCACACCAAAGAGCTGAAGATCAATACAGAGTCGAAAAAGGTGGCTTTCCGAAATGTTTTTCTCTCTGATAGCAATGATATATGGATATACTCAGACAAGGCAGTCAAACAGGATGAGAACCTGACTTTTGGGGCCTCGATGATGTCAAGCTGTGATGTGAATAGTTCAGACTGGTCTTTGCATTTCAAGGATTCCCACTATGACGGCGAGGAACACTATATGAAAATGCATGGCGTAAAGGTTCATCTCTGGGATGTGCCTGTGCTCTATACTCCTTATTTGGCATTTTCTACCAGTTCGAAGAGAAGTTCGGGTCTTCTTTTTCCGGCCTTTGGGTATAGGGAGAGTGAAGGATTAGTTTATGAACAGCCGATCTACTGGGCCCCCTCACTCAGCTGGGATGTTGAGCTGAACCCGCAGATCCGTACCAAAAGAGGGCAGGGAATCTACGGAACACTTCGTTTTGCAGACTCTCATTATTCCAGCGGGGTGATTCGAGCGGGTTATTTCAAAGATAATGACAACTACACTCAGGAAAACAATGTTCTGAATCAGACACATTACGGCTTTGAAATGCTTTATGATTCAACAAAAGTTCTGAATCGATTTCTTTCGAAGGAGATAGATATTGAGGATGGACTCTACATCAATGCTACACTGCTGAATGATATCGACTATATCAACCTCCAGAAGAGTCAGTTGACGCATTTTGGTGTGGTTCCCCTGCAGGAAACACGGGCAAATTACTTTATCCGCAATGATGATTACTATGGCGGTGTCTATACCAAATATTTTATCGATACCCGCAAAGAGAGCAATGACGATACGATGCAGATACTGCCTACTGTCAATTTGCATAAATACCTTAAACCGATTTTTTTGGATAGTTTGACGTACAGTCTTGATTTGACGATGAATAATTACAGCAGAAAAATCGGAAGTACGGCACAGCAGGCAGAACTTACTGTGCCTATCGAATATACCACCTCCTTTTTTGATGATTTTCTCAGCCTCTCTCTCAAAGAAGATCTCTACTATACCAAGTATTTTTTTGGAAATCAGATTTATCAGGAGGATGAGTACCAATATTACAATTACAAACATAATATTAGACTCTTCAGTGACTTAACTAAAAAGTATGATACTTTTGCTCATACAATGCAGCCCTCTTTAACCTACCATAAGCCAGGTGATGAGCAAGAGAATATTCTCTATCAGGATCTTGAAGATGCTCAAAAAGAGTTGTTTGCAGTAGGAATTCAAGAGGAGAATCTGGCATTGAATTTCAGTCAATATTTCTATGATGATAAAATGAAGCTCAGGTTTTTTCAGCGTTTTAAAGTTGCATACCTGACGCAACAGGCAGACTATAACTGGGGTGACCTTGAAAATGAAATGCAGTATAATGTAGGTCGATGGAGGTTCTACAATGATGTGATCTATTCGTATGAATTCAGGAAAGTAAAGGCGCTGTCAAGTCGTATTACTCTCAATGACGCTAAATATAATTTTTCAGTTGCCCATACTTACAAGCGTGACTATTTGTGGGACGATGACAATCTTTTGGATGAAAAGAATGTGTCCAATGATATCAATTTCATTTTTGGATATCAGGTGACTGATAGATTCAAACTGCTGGGCGGAATGATTTACAATATTGACAATTCCTACAGTACCCAATGGAAAGTAGGGGGGAGATATGACAAGGATTGCTGGAATCTTTCTGCTGCAGTGACTCAGAATATCCGACCGACCTTGACTACAGAAGGTACGGATTCTATCACAGAGAACTCTTTTACTTTTCAACTCAATTTTGTTCCCTTCGGTGGACTTGGGTCATCGAGTTTTTAATGATAGACAACACCAAATCGGAAATAGAGAATGCGCTTGAAGTACTGGGACTTCCCAGACTGATCACCAAAGAGGACATTAAAAAGCAGTATCGTTTTTTGGCCAAAAAATATCATCCCGATAAGGGGGGAGAAGCACAGAAAATGGAAGAAATCAATAGGGCCAATTCACTTTTGATGGCGTATATTGAGCAATTCCGGTATACTTTTGATGACGAAGAGATCAGCCGACAATATCCAGGAGCAGACCATGCAGAACGATTTAAACCCTAACTTTCTTTTTGAAGGCCGAGAAGCTGCAGCCAAAGAGCTGATCGATATTCTGCCTCTAGGCCGATTTGAGTCCAAGAACAGCGTTGTGATCGGTGTGAGCGAGAGTGGCGTCTATTTTGCCGAGAAGATATCCAAAGCACTCAAAACACGAATGGATATCTTGCTGACAGAGCCGATTTTGGCTCCCAATAACCCTGAGTTGGCTATTGCCATGGTCAGCGAGACGGAAGAGATGGTGAAGCATAAAGCATTGATCGATGCCTTTGGAATTGATGAAGATTATGTCTACAGCGAAGGGCACCGGAAATATGAGGAGGACGTACTCTCCTATGTCTATAAATATCGTAAGGGAGTGCCTCTGCGGCCATTAAAAGGCAAACAAGTCATCTTGGTTGATGAGTGTGTCGAAACAGGTTTGACGATGATGGTGGCGATTAAGTCAATGATCGAAATGGAAGCCAGGAGCGTCTATGTTGCAGTTCCGGTACTTGATCAGGCTGTGTATGAAAATCTTCTCAGTCTCTGTGACGGTGTTTTCTGTCCTCATCGGATTCGAGATTATATTTCGATAGAATACTATTATAGGGAGCATGACAGGCTGGATTTTGATGAGTTGGAAAAGATCATAGAGGCAAATGAGGTCACTAAGGTCGAGGGAACCCCCTAAAGGCACACTATGGATATCCGGCAGTCTCCTATATGTTGACCTCAGGAAACAAAGAGAAAAGGAAAAATGATTTTATGAATGAGAAAATAGTCCAATTAACTACCAATAACCTTAGTGAACAGTATGCCTTTGACAAGATCGCCAAACAGGCTAGCGGTGCTGTAATGTATCAATCGGGCAAGGCGGTACTGATCGCTGCTGTTGCTATCGATGAAAAGCCGACAAGGGAGGATTTTCTTCCTCTGACTGTTCAGTATATTGAAAAGGCTTATGCTGCTGCCAGGATCCCGGGCGGTTTTATCAAGCGCGAGACCAAACCGAGTGATTTTGAATCTTTGACATCACGCATTGTTGACCGCTCTATTAGACCACTTTTCCCTAAAGGTTTTCATTATTCGGTAGTGATGACCATTATGGTCGTCAGCAGTGACAGTGAAGTGGATATGCAGGTAGCGGCACTGCATGCGGCCAATGCGGCACTCTATGTTTCTGATATCCCGGTTTTGCAAAATGTTGCAGCGGTTCGTGTCGCCAACATCAATGGCGAAATGGTGCTCAATCCAAAACTCTCAGACTTGTCGGAGAGTACTTTGGATCTTTATGTTGCGGGGAGCGGCGAGGATCTTCTGATGATTGAAATGCGAGCGAGAGCGAAAGAGGTGATCGATGATATTGAGATGGACGTCATCAATCCGATGATGCCGGAGACGCCGATCATTTTGGAACATCAGGAGTGCAATGAGCTCAAAGAGTCAGAATTGATCGATGCGATCTCATTTGCAGCCAAAGCGATCAGTGAAGCAACAAAGACTTATGATGCCGCATTCGCACCGTATGTCAGAGAAACGCTGGAGCTGGAGCTTGAAGATGAGAAAGTGGATGCAGACCTTTATGCCTTTATTGGTGAAAATTTTCAGGAAGAGGTCGAAGCGGCGATCAATTCAATGGCAAAAAGTGAACGCAGCACAGCCTTTTCCAAGCTGAAAAGAAAAGTGATCGCTGCATGGGAGTTGGGTGGACATGAACCTGACCCTGCAGTAGTCAAGCAGGTTTTGGCAGAATATAAAAAGAGTATCGTGCGCAGCATGATTCTTGACAAAGGTCTCAGAGCAGACGGCAGAGGCTTGGATGATGTACGTCCGATCTCCATCGAAACCAATATCCTCCCGAGCGTGCATGGCTCCTGCCTGTTTACACGGGGTGAGACACAGGCATTGGTGACGGCTACGCTGGGGGATAATAAAGATGCACAAATGTTCGAGATGATCACCAGCAAGCAGAGCCAATCCGAGCGTTTTATGGTGCATTATAATTTTCCCGGTTTCAGTGTTGGAGAAGCCAAGCATGCCGGTGCTCCCGGACGAAGAGAACTGGGACACGGCAATCTGGCCAAGAGAGCGCTGGAACCGGTAATAGATCTGAATTATGACGGAACCATCCGTCTGGTATCAGAGATTCTTGAAAGCAACGGATCCTCATCTATGGCAACGGTCTGTGGCGGGTCACTGGCGTTGAGATCAGCTGATGTAGATCTTGTAAAACTCGTAGCCGGTGTAGCAATGGGGTTGGTGAGTGACGGTGAGCGTTATGCTGTCCTGACAGATATTATGGGTCTTGAAGACCATGACGGTGATATGGATTTCAAAGTGACCGGGACCAGAGATGGAGTCACAGCGCTTCAGATGGATATCAAACTGGGCGGAATCGATCTGAAGGTGCTGGAGGATGCGCTGAATAAAGCGAGCAGTGCAAAAGATCATATTCTTGACCTGATGGAAGAAGTCGAAGAGAAGATGGAGCCAAGTGAAGCGTTGCCAAGTACCGAGTTCTTCACTATTCATCCCAGCAAGATCGTCGATATCATCGGAAAAGCCGGTGCAACGATCAGAGAGATCATCGAAAAGTTTGAAGTGAGTATCGATCTGGATCGTGACAAAGGCGGTGTCAAACTTACAGGTGACGACAAAGAGAATGTTGAAGCAGCCAAAGAGCATATCAAAAAAATTGCCGATACGCCTGTCAAAAAGCAGACGATCTATGAACTTGGAAAAGTTTATCACGGCAAGGTCAAAAAGATCGTTGATTTCGGTGTCTTTGTAGAAATGCCGGATGGTTTTGATGCCCTTCTGCATATTTCCAAGATTTCCAAAGAGAGAGTTGGCAATCTTTCTGAACGCTACGAAGAAGGTGATCCTATCGATGTGGTTGTGATGGAACAAAAAGGTAAAAAGGTTGGATTGGCCACACCGGAATATTTGGAATAAATAGCAAGCAGCAATTAAAAATAAAAAGTATGGCAGGTTTTTCTTTTAAAAGCAACTAGCTATAAACTTATATTGGTTATAATAATACCGTCTTAACGAAGTGATAAGTAGGGAAATAGTGGCATTTATGTTTCTATTGGTGTACTGTTAAAGGTGCATTTACGCAATCCGAACAGACTTTGAGAGATAGTCGTAACTGGGGACTTTAAACCCACCAAACTTAAAGGATATTATATGAAAAAGTTTTTCTTACTTTTCCTGGCGCTCGGTGCTGTTGCATTTGCAGGTGAAGATGGTGAATCTATGATCAAAGCATACTCAGTGATTGCTGCCGGTGTTGGTCTTGGTATTGCTGCTGCCGGTGGTGCGATCGGTATGGGTAGCACAGCTGCTGCAACTATCGCCGGTACTGCCAGAAACCCAGGTCTCGGCGGCAAGCTGATGACTACAATGTTTATTGCATTGGCAATGATCGAAGCACAGGTTATCTATACATTGGTAATCGCATTGATCGCTCTTTACGCTAATCCGTTCCTTGGTTAATATAAAGACAACTTAAGTTTGCGGCGGTATAATCCCGTCACAAACTTTTGTAAAGTTCTGATAGTACTTTAAACTATCAAGTCTACGCGGCAGTGGTGGAACGGTAGACACGCTACCTTGAGGGGGTAGTGCCCTACGGGTGTGGAGGTTCAAATCCTCTCTGCCGCACCATTCTTAATTCACTATTCTCCTGTTTATCAACAAAATCGTCGTTTCCATCATCCGTCTGTCGATCATCTGCTTTCTTTACTTATTGTTTTTCATATATTTTATTATAGCATAGTTATTACTTCTATGAATTCCCGCAGCGGCAACTATTAATTCGCAAAACGATATTGATATAAACGTATGCATATTTCTCCCCTTTATAAATTGTGATATAATAATCTTAAGAACCAGAAATAAGGATATAGTTTGATAAAAAGTAAAACTTTCAACAAAATTAAATTATTGGTTGAGAGTCGTGATGTGCTTATATTGAGTCATGGATACGAAGAGTTGGCTGAAGATAATATTTTGGTGAAAGATATTATATCAAGTATCGCAACTTAAAAAGTATTGGAAGATTATCCAGATTTTGGTAAAGGACCTTGTTGTTTGGTTTTGCAAAGAGATGTTCAAAATAACCCATACATGCAGTATGGGGAATCTCAATCGATACAGATAAGCCAGCTGTCTTGATAACTGCTTATAGACCTGATGAAGATAAATGGTCAGATGATTTTACAAGGAGGAGAAATAATGTATAAGAGAAAACATACAAAATTAGTCCATGAAGGAAAATATGTAGCCGAGATTGAGATTGAGATTATCGATAATGATACAGGATGGTCTCCCTATATCAGTTTGGATGATGCATTCAAGCTTGACAACATACGGGAACTATTGCGTAATGGTGATGTATCAGCAGCTAAAAAAATAGCAAAAATTTATCTTCTTAAGCCTGTTGCCGCGTAAGAGAGTTGATGCTGTTTCATGGGAAAAATCCATTCGCAATCATGTATCGGCAAATAAATCCCATTATGGTATGTACCATGCAAAATTAAACCAACGGTGCGTAATCACGCACATAATTCATTGAACAACCTAAGATAAATCCAAATCTTTCACTTTTAAAAATATGATATAATTATCATATGAAAAATTCAATACAAAATATCACATTACTTATATCGGACAAAAAGAGGCAATATCTGCAAGAAGGTTTTGAGATCGTTGGTATATTTGGTTCATATGCACAAGGAGGTGCCAATAAATACAGCGATATAGATATAGCATATAAGTTAGATTTCGATACTTTTGATAAGCAGTTTAAGGGTGGGTTTTCTAAATTATTACGTATTGAAGAGATTAAAGACGAATTGCAAAAGTTGCTGCATCTAAAAGTTGATCTGGTTTCAATGAATTCAGACAATATGAAATTTCAAAATAAAATCAAGAAAGACATGTTGTATGTCTGATGCACTTTTGAGGGTCGATAGTATTGTAAAAAGTATAGAAGATATTGAGTTAAGGACACTATCAGTTTTGACTAAAATTTTTTACTATGCTATAATAAAATAATTAAGATTTAGGATAAATAATGCAACTGAATATCAATATCCCCAATGAAAATATAGCGGATAAAGTGCTATGGTTACTTGAACATTTTAAAAGTGATGGTGTAGAGGTAAAGAAATTAAGCAATGAAAATGAAAGAACGATATTAGATAACTTCACCAAGGGCATAAAAGAATTAAAGTCTATAAAAAAAGGAAATACTGCTTCCCGACCCGTTGAAGACTTACTTAATGAACTATAGCATAGAGACCATTCCTTCTTTTGATAAAGATGTCAAAAAACTTAAAAAAAGATTCTCAAATATCAAACATGACTTGAAAGAACTTATAAGTGAGCTGCAAAACAATCCCACTTTAGGTACACATCTTGCCGATGGATTTTATAAAATACGCTTGAAAAACTCATCTATCCCCACAGGTAAAAGTGGAGGTTTTCGAGTTATAACCTATTTTGTCCAAAATGAAACGCTATACTTGGTAAGTATGTACTCAAAAAGTGATACAGATACTATACTTATAGATAAGCTCAAAGAGATAATATCTAAAGATATACTATAATTCAAATAAGTACGTAGGTTCGGTTTACTCACAGAAAATGCCCTTGACAAAGATCAATACAAAATCATATGTACACAAATATTCATGTATTACAACG
>JAYEND010000039.1:0-8703 GCA_034721895.1 Campylobacterota bacterium
ATTGATTCTTATGATCGAAGAAAAGATTATTTACAGAATAGTAGCGGTTATTACAATCGAAGAAAGTATTATTTGCAGAATAGAATTGGTACTGATAATCGAAGAAAATATCGATTACCCAAAGAAGTATTGACAGCAAAGAAAGTTATCATTGTTGACAGTAACTACCATTCCGCCCTGGCGATCAAAAAGATGTTTGCCTACTTCAGGCACAAGGTTAGTGTTGTTTCCGGGGATGAGTTTGTTGTATCTAATTTTAACGAATATGATATCGTAGTATTAGATGAAAGGCTCTTTAGTGCACATGTTGTTGACTATCTGAAAAAGATCAAAGCAGATAAGGAACTTAAAGTGATCGGGTTAAGTTCTCTGCTTTATCTATCAGAAAATAAGCTGGCAGATGAGATTGTAGACGGAAGACTGCAGAAGCCATTGAATCAGGAACGTATTTTTGACTTGATTGTCGATCTGTACCGATTTGGTGTTATAAAAGACATTCCCGAAGAGATAGAAGTTGAGCTGGAAAAGGAGAAGAGTGAAACTCAAAAAGTGCAAGTCCACGAGGCGGCTATAACCGAAACAAAAAATATTACACGGGAACGTTTTGCTGATTTTAAGGGGGCCAGTATCCTGATCGTAGATGATAATATGATCAACCAAAAGGTATTGACCAATATCCTGGATAAATCCGGAATCGAGATCACACTTGCCAGCAATGGAGAAGTGGCTGTTGATCGGGTAATGGCTGGTCGAAAACAGTTTGACCTGGTGCTGATGGATATCAACATGCCGGTAATGGATGGACACACGGCGACACAGAAGATCAGAGATGCCGGTAGATTCAATCACCTTCCCATTGTCGCATTTACGGCTTATGTTTTGAATAGTGAAGTCGAAAAAGTGTTTGCCAGCGGCATGAATGCATGTTTGGAAAAACCGCTGAACTTAGGCAAATTGTATAGTGTATTCAAAATGTTTATTGGTACAGAAATGACAGATGAGAGAAAAAGTATCAGTAATACAGCAGAGAAAGAGATCGACGGTATTGATATTCATGAAGGGATCAGGCTTGTCGGTGGAAGCGAAGCATTGTATATTGAAATACTGAAAGAATTTTTGGAAGCCTACGGAGAGAGCGGAGAGCTGCTTGAAAAACTGCTAAAAGAGAAACGTTTTGAACAGATCAAAATGCTGACTCTTGATATGAAAGGACTGACAGGGACCATAGGTGCCAAGGATATGTATCGGGAGGTTGATGAAATATATAAATTGTTTATTTATAGTAACCAGTTCAAGCTTCCCCAGCATGTTGATGTGTACAAGAAAGAGCTTTCGAGGCTGAAACAGGCTATCAATCAATATATGGGAGAAGAGAGCAGTATTTCCGGAATCGTTGAAGTTGCCTGAGAGAGTAATTATCAAATTGTAAATTGTGATGTTGGTAGGGTAATCAATTCTTATGCTACAATTCAAAAGAGGTGAGTGTCATGGATAGGAAAATTTTAGTATCGATAATGGGGTTGGTTACTACGCTCTATGGAGAAGAGATGGCAGGTCAAGCGGTTCCGGAAGCTTTTCTCGTATGGGGAGCCCTCTTTTTGTTGGCTTTGGTAGGAATTGTTATTTTGTTTGTATCTTCTTTACAAATGAGAAAAATCAGAAAACTGCATAAAGAGATTTTACAAAAGCAGCAGGAGATGGAACAGCAACAAACTACTCTCTTGACCAATATGAGTGAAAATATTCATGATATTACCAAGGAGGCGATCAAAAACCGCAATAGTGTGATGAAAGGCACCAGGGAGAAGTCATTGGAAAATGTTCTCTCAGAAGTGATCCATGCTGAAAATACACTATTGGATATGACAAATGATCTGATCGGATTTTTAAGGTTAAAGTCTGAAAAAGTAGAAATCATCAATGAAAAATTCAATCTCAACAATGTTTTAAATGAGGTATCGGGGTCAATATGCTCAAGTTTTCAGAAGAGTAATATCGAACTGATTTTTAATATTGATAATAATATTCCAAGATATTTGATAGGAGATTCTCTGCATCTGGGGCAGATTCTAAACAGCCTGCTCGAGCATTCAATGATGATGACTGCTGAGGGGGAAGTTACACTGGAGATATCCAGGTTTAGCACATTTGAAGAGAAATCAGAACTACAGTTCCGGATTATGGATACAGGTATAGGCATCACTCCTGAAGAATTGGAAAGTTTTTTTGAACCTCACTATAATGATACAACCGGGGAATATAGGGGGCTTGGGCTTTTTGTTGCCAAGGAGCTGGCTGGGCTGATGGGAGGCGAACTGACGATACAGAGTATCGCAGGAAAGGGGAGTAGCTTTACTGTGGTATTGCCACTGGATAGCATTTGCTCTGATGATCGAAGAAATTATCATTTGTCCGAAAAGGTATTAACAGCAAAGAAAGTTATCATTGTTGACAATCATTACAATTCTGCCTTGGCAATTAAAAAGATGTTTACCTACTTCAGGCATGATGTTAAAGTTGTTTCTAAAGATGAATTTGTTCGTAGCATGCCCAATCTCAGGGAATACGATATCGTAGTATTGTATGAAGAGCTCTTCAATATCCGTGTTGTTGACTATCTGAAAAAGATTAAGAGAGATAAAGAACTCAAGGTGATCGGGTTAAGTTCTCTGCTTCATCTCTCCGAAAATGAGCAGGCAGATGAGATTGTTGACGGGGGTCTGCAAAAGCCATTGAATCCAGAACGTATCTTTGACTTGATTGTTGATCTGTACCGATTGAAAGTGACAAAAAATGTTCCTGAAGAGATAGAAGTTGAGTTGAAAAAAGAGAAGAATGAAACTCAAACAGTGCAAGTCCACAAGGCGGCTATAACCGAAACGAAAAATATTACACGGGAGTATTTTGCTGATTTTAAGGGGGCCAGTATCCTGATCGTTGATGACAATATGGTTAACCAAAAGGTATTGACCAATATCCTGGATAAATCCGGAATAGAGATCACACTTGCCAATAACGGAGAGGAGGCTGTTGATCAGGTAATGGCTGATCAAAAACAGTTTGACCTGGTGCTGATGGATATCTATATGCCGGTGATGGATGGATACACGGCGACACAGAAGATCAGAGATACGGGTAGATTCAACCACCTTCCTATTGTTGCATTTACGGCTTTTGTTCTAGATAGTGAAGTTGAAAAAGTGTTTTCAAGCGGTATGAATGCATTTTTACATAAACCGCTGAACTTAGGTAAATTGTATAATATATTTAAAATGTTTCTTGATGCTGAAATAACAAATGAGAAAAAAAGTATCAGCAATGCAGCAAAAAAAGAGATCGACGGTATTGATATTCGTGAGGGGATCAGGCATGCCAGCGGAAGTGAGGCATTATATATTGAAGTTCTGAAAGAATTTTTGGAAGCCTACGGAGAGAGCGGAGAGCTGTTTGGAAAATTGGTAGAGGAAAAACGTTTTGAGCAGATCAAAATGCTGACTCTTGATATGAAAGGACTGACGGGGACCATAGGTGCCAAGGATATGTATCGGGAGGTTGATGAAATATATAAATTATTTATTTATAATAACCAACATGAACTTCCCAGGCATGTTGATGTGTACAAGAAGGAGCTTTTGAGGCTGAAACAAGCCATCAATCAATATATCGAAGAAGAGAGTAGCATTTCCGGAATCGTGGAAGTTGCCTGAGAGATAGGGCAATTAAATAGTTATCCCATCTAACGGATAAAAATCTCATCCAGAATGGTATTGATATATTCATTGGCTTTGAATTTGATCAGATCTTTGGGCTGCTCGCCGGTGCCGATGTAAAAGATCGGCATTTTCAGCTCATCGGCAATACTAAGTACAGATCCACCCTTGGCCGTTCCGTCAAGTTTGGTAATGATGATCCCGTCAATCCCGATCATTTCATCAAAGGCCTTGGCCTGATTGATCGAAGAGCTTCCCTGGGTTCCGTCGAGGATCAGGAGTTTTCGATGTGGGGCACCTTCAACCGCTTTGCCTGCAACACGGATCATCTTTTTGAGTTCTTCACTGAGGTTGGTCTGAGTATGGAGCCTTCCTGCCGTATCAATAATGACATGATCGATCCCTTTGGCCTGGGCCGAAGCGATGGTGTCGAAGACGACAGCAGAAGGATCATGGCCCTGTTGGGTGGCAACAATAGGAATATCGAGTCTCTGTGCCCAGCGGCTCAACTGTTCGATCGCAGCAGCCCGGAATGTATCCCCTGCACCGAGGATGACACTTTTGTTCTCCTGCATATAGCGGTAGGCCAACTTGGAGATCGTGGTGGTCTTGCCTGCACCGTTGACCCCGATGATCATTTCGACAAAAGGTTTGGCGCCACTCTCTTTGAAGTCAGCTTTGTACTGAAAAACAGAGATGAGCGAGTTGAAAGCCTGAATGCGTCCAATGGTATTGGGAAGGCCTTCCAGAAGGCGCTCCACCAGTTCATAATTGACGTCTGCCTCCAATAAAATATCTTCGAACTCTTCTTTGGAGATCTCTCTTTTTTTCTCAGGAGCGACCTCTTTGATAGCTTCGCTTGTTTTCCCCAGAGCTTTTTTTAAAAAATTGAACATTATTCAGGATCCTTGTAGATTTTTGAGTGCCTGCTTGACTTCGCTTTCGAGCATTTCGATGGGCATGGCACCTTCATAGTGCCGATAGGGTTTCCCCTTGCTATAGAGTACTGACAAAGGAATAGGAAAATTCTCAGGCAGTTGCAATGCATTGATAATATGCTTGGAAAAACCGGCATTATCGCCAGCATTGGAGATATAGAAGTTTGCACCATGCATCTCCATAAAGTCTCGAAGCTGGCTGATGTTTTGATCATCGTTAACCAGTATACCGACTACAAAAAGGTTTTTTGAATACTTTTTCTGTATCTGGCTTAGATACGGGAGTTCACTGCGGCAGGGTGGACACCAAGTGGCAAAGAAATTAACAAGAACCAGTGGAGACTTGATATCGTGAAATACTATTCTGTTATTTTCAATAGTGATATTGAGTTCTCTATCGTCAATATCTGTTAGCCTGAAACTGGATTGTCTGCTTTCCTGAACTGCATCAGAGATGTTGGTTTCAGTTGTCTGCGTTACCGATACAGACGTATCCTTCTCCTGTGACTCATTCTTTTTGCTGCAGGCAGTGAAGAGAATCATCAACGGCAGAGAGAACAGAAGAAAAATGTTTTTCATAACACACCTTTAAGCTTAATTTGGCGATTATATCCAAATGGCACTTTTATTATGGTACCAACCAAATACCCAAATCTCGAAATAGAAAAAAGCATTAGTGGCAACCATTGCATTCATGGACATCGAGAAAAACCATCGTCGAACCTACGGGTGCGACTCATATTTTTCTCAACACCCCTAAATACAAGTGTTATCTCTACTGCAAAATTTTTTATTTCGAGATTTGGGAATAGTTCTTGCTAAACGAGGAATAATGAATAAAAATCTCTTTCGAAAACACTGTCTTGCAAAGTTGAAACAAAGAGAGAATAGATTCTGCCAAAAAAAAGACAAGTATGTCGTAGAGCAACTTTATGATCTTATACAACAGATCAATGCCCGCACTATTATGCTCTATATCCCGATTGGAATCGAAGTAGATATTATGCCTTTGATCAAAAGGCTTCGGAGGGAGAAACGAATACTCTATGTGCCCTTTATGCAAGGTGAAAGTTTCACCTTGGTAAAATATAGATTGCCGCTGGGAAAAAAGCAGTTTGGCATTCGAGAACCAAAATATTCAAGACAATATAGAATGAGAAGTATTGATCTGGCCATTGTTCCGATAGTAGGTACCGATGCGACATTGAGACGTATAGGATTCGGAAAAGGGATGTATGACAGATTTTTTGAACGAGAACGAAAGAAAATAAAAAGAACAGTATTTGTTTCACGTGTATTGTGTTTTTGTCATCAAACGGTTACCGACCATTATGATGTACAGGCAGACATGATCATCACGCCGGAGAAAATACTGTTTGGGAAAAACAGTAAGCGTGTTTAAAGAGCAGAATAAGTAGTGCAGATCAGTTTAGTGCAAATAAAGGAATTAATTTTCATATAAAGATTTTAATTTTTAAGAGGAACCCTGAAATTCTAGAAGGGACCTTAAAGTGGGAGCATGAAAGAGAATGCTTGCAAACAGTATCTGTTTTCCCTGAATCAAGGAGAAAAGGATGTTGGTAACAGCAGGAGCAGGTCTGCTTTCTGCTGCTGTCGGAGCAGGTATCAGTTACCTGTGGCTGAGAAATAGCAGCAGCAAAAAGTTTGCCTATATGGAATTGGAAGCCAGAGCGAAAGCCAAGGCGATAGAACATGAGTCGGAGCGGATACTCCAGGATGCAAAGGTCAAAATCAAAGAGAATGAACTTGAACTTGAAAAAACTTTTCAAAAGCGTCTTGGGGAGGTTGAAAAACGAAACCGTGATTTGATTCTGGAAACAAAGGAGTTCAGGGGAGAGCAGGAGAAGCTCCAGCAGCTTTATCATAAGGCAGGGGAAAAGAATAAAACACTGGAGAAACTGGAGGAGAAGAAGCAGGCTCAGATCGATGAGAGTATCAGAAAAATAGAGAGTATTTCTTCAATGACAGAGGATGAGGCAAAAGCACTTATACTTGAACAGGTAGAAGAGAAGAGTCGGGCTGACAGTGCCGCTATTGTCCGAAAATATGAACAACGTGCCAAAGAGGAGGGAGAGAAGAAGGCCAATTATATCCTGGCTCAGGCAACCACCCGTTATGCCGGAGAGTTTGCTGGTGAGCGCCTGATCAATTTGGTGACACTGCCCAGTGATGACCACAAAGGGCGAATCATTGGAAAAGAGGGGAGAAATATCAAGACCCTTGAAACCCTTCTGGGTGTGGATATCATAATCGATGAGACACCAGGTGTTATTCTGATCAGTTCCTTTAACCTCTATCGAAGAGCGATCGCTACCAGAGTGATCGAACTACTGGTGGAAGATGGCCGTATCCATCCGGGGCGTATTGAGGAGATTCATGAAAAAGTGCAGGGTGAATTTGACCAGAAGATTTTTGAAGAGGGTGAGAACATCCTGATCGATCTTGGACTTTTCCCTATGCACGAAGAGCTGGTCAAACTGTTGGGGCGCATGAAGTATCGCGCCAGTTACGGACAAAATGCTCTGGCACATACACTCGAAGTTGCACGACTGGCTTCTGTCATGGCTGCAGAAATGGGAGGGGATGAAAAACTTGCTCTGAGAGCAGGTTTGCTGCATGATATCGGCAAAGCTTTGACGCAGGATTTTGGCGGTTCACATGTAGAGCTCGGTGCGGAATTATGCAGAAAGTACAATGAGCATCCTACTGTGATCAATGCCATATATGCTCACCATGGCCACGAAGAGCCCGATAGTGTAGAGAGTGCAGCCGTTTGTGCTGCTGATACTTTATCTGCAGCCAGACCCGGAGCCAGAAGAGAAGTGCTGGAGAGCTTTACCAAAAGAGTGAAGGAGCTTGAAGAGATTGCGTTGAATAAAGAAGGAGTAGAGAATGCTTATGCGATCAATGCAGGCAGGGAGCTTCGCGTCATTGTGAATGCAGGAGCATTGGGAGACAATGAAACAGTGATGTTGAGCAAAGATATTGCAAAAGAGATACAAGATAGGGTACAATACCCCGGAGAAATCAAAGTCAACGTGATCAGAGAGTCACGTTCAATTAATTATGCAAGGTAGAATTATGAGTAAATGTGAAGAGATCAAAGCGTATGTTCGTATGGAAGAGCGTTACGAAGGACTAAATCTGATATTTGGGGATTGTCCTGATTTGAAAAAGGAGATTTTGGCGGCAATCGAAGTTGTGAAAAAAGAGACGGGAATGACACCGTTTATTTATGACAAAGTATCCAATGACCGTCCGGATCTTCAGGCGATCTATGTGGAGTTTCATGATGATGTGCATCGTACCGGGGGAGATTTCTTTACCCGTCTGCTGAAAAAATTAGATATCGACAAATGTGAGGATAACCTATGCTAAAAAAGATTCTTGCAGGACTCTTGTTCCTTGGTTTTGTGTCCATGCAGCAGGGTGTGGCAGCAGAGAGTAAAAAGAGTGTAAAACAAAAAAATATTATCGTGGTTCTTCAAACTAATCAGGGGAATATTGAATTGAAACTCTTCCCGAATGTTGCGCCGCTGGCAGTAGAAAACTTTGTCACCCATGCCAAAAACGGTTATTACAATGGTGTGATCTTCCACAGGGTGATCAAAGGTTTTATGATCCAGGGCGGTGATCCTGAGGGTACAGGTATGGGCGGTGAGTCTATCTGGAAGAAAGATTTCAAAAATGAATATGCGCCCAATGTGGTCTTTGATAAACCTTTCCTGCTTGCCATGGCAAACCGCGGCCCCAATACAAACGGAAGTCAGTTTTTTATCACTACGGAAGCGACACCGCACCTCAATGGCGGGTACACTATCTTTGGTGAAGTTGTCAAAGGAAAAAGTGTTGTACGCAAGATCGAAAATGTATCGACATCCAAACCGGGTGACGTGCCACTCTTTAAGCAAGTGATAAAAAAAGTTTACGTGAAGTAGGATCTTGGATCTTACTCAACTGCGCCAGGAACGTCAGAAATGGCTGACTTGGAAAAATATTGCACCTTTGCAGAAGGCAGTGGCTGCCCTGCCCGA
>JAYEND010000040.1:0-8411 GCA_034721895.1 Campylobacterota bacterium
GTATCCGGGTCAATGCGATCTCAGCAGGACCTATCAAGACACTTGCAGCAGCAGGGATCGGTGATTTCTCTTTCTTGCTTAAATGGAATGCAGCGCACGCTCCACTGAAAGAGAATGTTACGATCAGCCAGGTAGGTAACTCCGGTATGTATCTTCTCTCAGATCTGAGTTCCGGTGTCACGGGTGAAATCCATTATGTCGATGCCGGATACAATGTCATGGGAATGCCGGCTGTAGAGTTTGATGAGAATGGCAAACCACAGCTTGCCTGGAATGGGGAGCCAAAATAGACGGATGTCTATTTTGTAATTAATAACTAGCAATTAATAATTTTGGTAGGCACTCTTTTGGAGTGCTTCTATTTTGGGAGTGATGCTTTAGCCTCACCGGACTATTAAATGGGAGTAAATTCCCACTTTCTTTACCATTGCAAAAAGATAAATGATGAATGATTCTCCCGAATACCTTGCCAAAAAAGCCTTTTATGATAGAGTTCTGACCATCTACGGACGCAATGCAGTCATGGAGGCTTTGGAAGATAAGAATATTATCATTCATAAGCTTCATCTATCTAAATCCAATCGTTCTGCTCCTCAGCTTGATGAGATGGTCAAGGTCGCTTCCAGGAGAGGTATCGAAGTCGTCCTTCATGACAAGAATGCACTTTCGCGTATCTCAAGGAATGCAAAGCAGGATCAGGGGGTTGCTCTGGACCTTTTACTGGAACATTATATGGATGAAGGTAAATTTATATCAAATAATATTAATTACCGACTGATTGCACTTGACGGTATCCATAATCCACAAAACCTGGGGATGATCATCCGCTCCTGTGCAGCAGGACAGATCGATGGAATCATTCTTCCGACGAAAAACTCTGCCAAAATTTCACCTTTGGTGATCAAAGCAAGTGCAGGCACACTTTTTAAACTGCCGATCATAAAAACAAATGATTTAGCCAAAACACTTAAGCATTTTCAGAGAGAACAAGCCAAACTCTATACTCTCTCTTCCCATGCCAAAAAGAGTTACAGGGAGCAGCAATACTCAGATAAGGCAATCTTTATCCTTGGTAATGAGAGCGAGGGCGTCAGTCAGGAGATAAAAGTACTTTGTGACGAGAATATTGTGATACCCATGAATCGCAATGTAGAATCACTCAATGTTGCCGTAACCGCGTCACTTTTGGCATTTTTATAGTTGCCTGTTGTATTTATCGGAGGTGCCTAAATATTGAAGTATTTAGAGAGTACCTTAATATGCTATACTTGCACAAAGGATAAATAATGAATAAAGATCAAAACAACGAAGAGTCAAAGAATCTGCCTGAAAATATGGAGAGAGTTGAGTCAAGTAGTGAGGAAAAAACACTTTTTTCAAAAATGGGAATTGAATTTGAAGATGATAAGCTCAATGTGGATTTTAATCAGACAAGAGATTTTTTCGGAAATCTTCAAAAACAACTCGAAGAGAGAGCAGAGCGTATCCAAAAGGATATCAGCGAAGGGTCAGTGGATATGTCGGAAAAGGTTGGAATTAAAGTAGATAAAAATCACATCAATGTTGATCTTAATAAATCCAGGGAGTTTATCAATGATTTTGGAAAAAAAATTGAAGGATTTTTGACTGAGATTGATAAAGTCGTTCATGATGTCAATAAAAAATAGTCTCTAGCCTCTAAGATTGAGGAAGTTTTTCGTTGAAATGTCATCCCATGGTTTATTGAGTTTGGAGAAAGCCTTATAACTTTCCAAAACACGTTTGAAGTCATTACTCTTTTGACTTTCATCCTGTAGAACTTCTGCAAGTGCCTTTTTGGCTGCATCTATCATATCCTTAGGGAAAGGCTTGACCTGTACGCTTTGGGGAAGTTCCTGAAGGGCTTTGGCATTTTTATAGCGGAATTCCTGGAGCATATTCCCCGTCATCTCTTCAGAGGCTGCTGTGATGATTGCCCTGTGTTCATCATCCAGTTTTTCCCAGCGTGCTTTATTGAACGTCACTTCGAGAATAGAACCAGGTTCATGCCATCCGGTATAATAGTAGGAAGCAGCTTTGTCAAAGCCCATCATTTTATCCAGATAGGGACCGACCCATTCGGTTGCATCGATCGTGCCACGCTCCAGTGAAGTGAAGATCTCTCCGGCAGGAAGCAGGACAGGGTTGACCCCGAGTTTTTTCATTACTTCGCCGCCAAGGCCCGGGATACGCATCTTCAAGCCTTTGAGGTCTGCCAGTGATTTGATCTCTTTTTTGAACCATCCACCCATCTGAGGCCCGGTAGTACCTCCGATCAAAGGATAGAGATTGAATTTGGCATAAAGTTCCCGCCAGAGTTCATAGCCGCCGCCAAATTTCATCCAGGTGATCATCTCTTCGCTGGTAAGCCCCAGTGGCATTCCTCCGAAGATGGAAAAAGCAGGGTTCTTTCCTTTCCAGTAGTAAACTCCGGAATGAAACACATCGATTTGTGCCGCAGAAGTGGCATCAAAGACCTGAAGTGCAGGAACAAGTATATTTTTTGGATAAACTTTCATCTCCAGTGACCCGCCGCTCAGTTCACCGCAACGCCTGGCAAAATTATCAACCCCTGTACCCATGATCGGGAAATGAGCCGGCCATGAGGTAGCAAGCTTGAGTTTGACCTTTCTGCCCCTGTTGATATTGACTGAGCTTTTCTCTTCTGCCCTGCGGCAGCCTGTCAGTGCCAGAGCAGTTGCCCCTACGGCAGTCGTGGTGATAAAGTCTCTTCGTTTCATAAATATCCTGCTTTGCTGCTAAGTAAATAAATAGTAACATAAGTATCCTAATAATTTGAGGGCAATACTCAGGAGATTAATTTTGGAATGTTTGGTCTGCAATACGGTATGTCATGACTTTATGGATGAGAAGATGGGTCTGGAGTGCCACTTTTGCCCCTTTTGCAAACTTATCTTTAAATCTCCAAAACAGTTCAGCAGTCTGGCTATCCAGAAAGAGCGTTATGACCTACATGAGAATGAAGAGAGTGATAAGGGGTATCAGGCATACTTCCAACGATTTTTGGATTTTGTCCTACCATTGGTCGGCGGTCCGAAAAGTGCATTGGATTTTGGGTGCGGTTCCACATCGCTACTCTCCAAAATGCTAAACAAAGAGGGTATCAAGTGTGACTATTATGACCCGATTTATCATCCGGATCTCTCTTGTCGGCAAAAGAACTATGACCTGATCATCTCGACAGAAGTATTCGAACATTTACATAACCCCAAAGAGGTCTTTGAGCTATTGCTTTCCCAACTCAGCAAAGGAGGCTATCTGGCCATTCAGACACAGTTTCATGATAATAGTGTGGAGCATTACCTCTCATGGTACTATAGGCAGGATCCGACACACATCGTCTTTTTTGCGCCTGAAACTTTCAGGGTATTGTGTGAAATGTTTGGGTGTGAAGTGGTGGGAGATAATGGGAAAAACATGGTGGTGATTCAAAAAGGTTTTAACTAGGAGTCCGACAGGCTCCTAGTGCTTTTGTGTGGACCGAAACCATCTCTCTAAAAATGCCTCTCTTGCATAGACCTTTGTTCCAAGAGCATGTTTATAATCCATATGAGGAGGACCCCGGTTCCAAAAATCAAAACCCTTCTCCTGGAGGTATTGTGCCAGCAATACAAGTTGTACTTTACCATAGTTGGTGTACTGTCTGTCTCTATGGCAAAAGCCACTCAGGCTTGTATAAGTCTTACTGATGGTGTATCCTATCTCTCCGGCGGCGACTTTGCCATCTTCTTTGATAGCATACGATATGACTTTGAAATCAGGATTTAAACCTCTTGTCTTTTTTAGGGTTTCGACATATCTGGGACTGAGCCAGCAACACTTATGAAATTTTTGGATCCCTTGTGCTACCTCATCTATATTCTCATCAATACAGAGTCTGAAATCTCTTGAATTCAATAGTTTTTTGACCTTTTTTGAAATATGAAGATTTTCAAAATCCAGCAATGCATATTTATATTAAATCTCAGGCAATAAAACCTCTTGCGTATCAAAAACCTCTGTTGTTGGTATAAAACCGGCAAAAGAAAGTTCTATATAAAAAATGGGACTGAAATCATTACTCCAATAGTAGTCTTCATGCATATTGGGGTAAATATGATTAAAGAGCCTTTTTTATCTATAAGATCATTGAGTGATAAATTGTAAATGCCATGCCAAGTATGTGTCATCCTGAATTATACAAAAGATCACCTAATGAGGCTGCGGATCTTCAATCCACTGATCTGTCATGTATCAATTCAAACTTTCTTATAGGTTGCTTCCACGATTTTTTTGCCATACTTTCTTTCAAGTCTCCGTACGATAAAATGACCACGTGCCATATTCTGAAAATGATCAATAAAGAGTGTATTTATAAGTGCTCCTCCCGCTGCTCCTATGGCAGGGACTGCTTGCGCTGCCGCTTTTTGTGACACTTGAATGCTGAATCGCTCTGAAATTTGAATGATCAGCCTGGCAAGGGCGGGAGCACCTTTTTCAGACAGACCTTTTTCTGCTATATGTTTGGCAGCATGTGTAACAGACTGTGCCAATGTAGCTCGAACTGCAAAATATCCGGATTCAGAAGCATCATCGCTCTTGCTCGGCCCACCAAAAGCAAAAACTTCAATACATGCAATTTTTGATTCGATTTTGCCGATAGTTTCACCTTCGCTTCTTGCAACGTCAGCTATGGATCGTAACATGATGGTTGTAGATATCGGCAATTCAACTGCCAATGCAGGCAAGCCAAAGAAGCCTCCTAGGCCACCAGTTGTTGTAACGGCCAGTTTGTGCCAGATATTTGACGCTTCTTCACCGGGTAAGTCCTTTATGGTGAAAACTGCGGCATCGGTGGCCTTGGATAGTGCCGTCTGGGTTACTTCACCCACTTTCGCATTCCAGTTGTCAGGCAGGAGTTCAAATCCTTTTTCGATGGGTGTGCCGAGTAGATTGGTAATTTTTGCGGCAATACCGGGATTTTCCAAAAGCATTTTTGCTTTTTTTAAATCATTCAAATCTGTTTGCTGAAAAGTCATGCCAAGCCTCCTTGGATATCTGGGATTTTTGAGCTTCCTCAACCAGATATTTCTAGAAAAGTGAATACTCTTCTTTCATTTGATTGAGAATACTTTTGTCAAGCGAATAGATGAAAGCATAGTTGAAATGTACATTTTTTAACGTTTCGCGCACTTCATCTTCTGTTTCGAACCAAATCGGCCGATCAAGATTTTCAACTTTGGTTTTGGGAGGTGTTAAGACAATGCTTTTGACCCAGGTATTCTGGTGCCTGATATACTCTCTCGCCTTGTTGATATCTTTCAGGTTGTCTGTAAATATTACCACCTTGTCACTCTTCCCGGCCTGTGTAGTGTACAGCTCCTTATCGATGAAGACCGGTATAAAGTGCCTGGTATACTTGATACGGTCAACAGAGTAGAGCAGTTCATGGGTTTCGCAAAAGTCGATGACCCTCAGCAGATAATCGAGATGAAAAGGGATAAGTTCCTTCTCCTGATAAACATATCCGCCTACCTTGAAGGTTGTTCTGAAGAGTGTTTCGGAGACGATATAGCCTTCCACATCACTTTTGAGCAGTTTTACATCGGGCTTGATGCGTTTCATCAACTCTTTATCAGTGCCGACAAAAAGTTTCTGCGGAGAGTTGAGGATTTGTTCAAAAGCCTTTCTCCACTCGCCGGCAATGAAGGCGATATTGTTCTTTTGGAGGAGGATCATTTTGAGAAAGCTGTTTTCGTGCTCAGAGATAAAATAAAACTCCGCTTCTTTTTCTAAAATGACATAGCGCAGTAATTTAAACGCGGCATCCTGAATCGAATGGACTTTGATCCAGGCTATTTCAGGATCGCTGACAGTGATGCTTTTATCATCATAGATAATAGCATAGGCTCCATTCTCAAGAGCACTCTTGATCTCATCAGGGTCAGAAGATATGAAGAGATCACCATGTTCAACCTTTGAAGGAAAGACCGTAGCCCCTTCAATGGCTTGTATGGTAGGTTCGTTTTGCAATGATCCGTCGGTTAAACTGAGTAAAGCTTCTATTGTCATGATCAACCTATCGATGTACCGTTTGTTTTAGGGGCTTCCGGACGGATCAGGCTCAAGCCATTCTCATCTTTTGCCGCCAGGAGCATTCCCTCACTCTTCATCCCCATCAGTTTGGCAGGTTTGAGGTTGGCCACGATACAGACTTGAGTATCAAGCAGTGATTCGGCACTGTACCACTCTTTGATACCGGCAACTACCTGTCGGGGGGTTTCTTCGCCGACATCAACCTGTAGCAGGAGAAGTTTTTTGCTTTTTGGTACCTCTTCGGCTTTGACAATTGTACCGATTTTGAGGGAGGTTTGAAAGAATTGATCGATGCCTATCAGAGCGATACCTTCATTCTTTTTGTCTTTATCCTCTTTTGGTACCTCTTTTGCTTTCTTCTCATTTTGAGGTTCTTCATTTTGAGGTTCAACATGCGCGAGCAAAGTTTCTTCAATACGAGGGAAAAGAGGCGGTATCTTTTCGATAGTAAATGTTTCAAGGGATTGATCTTCAACGATCAGTCGGTTCCAGCTCTCGTTGGAGATGGTAAATCCGAGTGCAGAAGCGATTTTGGGTGCTGTCTCGGGCATGACAGGTTCAAGCATGATGGAAACTTTGGCAAGGATCGTTGCGATCAGTCCATTCAGAGCCATCGCTTCCTCTTCTTTCCCTTCCTTCATCAGTGTCCATGGTTGATATTTGTCGATCGCTTTATTGGCTACACTGAGAGGACGCCAAAGTTCTTCAAGGTAGCGGTGGATCTGCATCTCAAAGAGGAACGGTTCAAGTTTTTTGAGGGATTCATTGACTTCGTCAAGCTCAGTCTGATAGTAGTTGCTGACTTTGCTGCTGTCAACGCTTCCTGAAAAATATTTGCCACTCATACCGATCAAGCGATTGAGAAGATTTCCAAGGTCATTTCCCAGATCAGAGTTGATGCGGTCGATCAGTGCCTTCTGGCTGAAGTCGCCGTCACCGCCGAAAGGTACCTCTCTGAGCATAAAATAGCGGAAATTGTCAAGGCCGTAGGCATCTGCAACTTCTCTGGGATTGACGACATTTCCTTTGGATTTGCTCATTTTTGCACCGTCTCTTGTCCACCAGCCATGTGCGGCGATGTGTTTCGGCAGCGGCATATCGAGACTCATGAGAAAAGCCGGCCAATAGATCGCATGGAAACGCAGGATATCTTTACCGATAAGATGAACCCGTGCAGGCCAGAAGTCGATATTTTTCTCATCTGTTCCATATCCCAGACCTGTGAGATAGTTCATTAAAGCATCCAGCCAGACATACATGACATGTTTGGGATCATTGAGCTCTTCAGGGAGCTTGACACCCCAATCAAAACTGGTTCTCGTGATCGAAATGTCGTCCAGTCCACCTTCGACAAAGCGGATCACTTCATTCCGTTTACTCTTGGGCAGGATGCAGTTGGGGTTTTCGCTGTACCAGGCGAGAAGCTTATCCTGATAATTGGAGAGTTTGAAAAAGTAGCTCTCCTCTTCTACCAGTGAAGTTGCCCGCCCGCACTCCGGGCAGAACTCATCATCTACCAACTGTGTTTTTGGAAAAAAAGTTTCACAGGAGATACAGTAGTGTCCCTTGTAGACATCTTTGTAGATATCACCTTTCTTCATCATCTTTAAAAAGGCTTTCTGTACGCCTATCTTGTGTTCTTCATCTGTCGTACGGATAAACTTGTCATAACTGATCCCGAAATCATCCCAGAGGTTTTTGAAAGCGGAAGAGATCTCATCAGCATACTCCTGCGGTGTTTTGCCTTTTGCCAGGGCTGAATGTTCGATCTTTTGACCATGTTCATCTGTACCGGTCAGAAAGAAGGTATCCAGGCCGCTCATGCGTGAGTAACGTGCGAGGGCATCAGCAATGATCGTAGTGTAGGCATGACCGATATGTGCGATATCGTTGACATAATAGATGGGTGTGGTGATATAGGCTTTTTTGTGGCAAGACATTGGATAGTTTCCTTAAACAAATGAGTTTTTGGCTTTTAGAGGTGTTTCTAAAATATAAGAGATATATTATCTAAAAAATACTGTAGGGAGGGTGAAGAGCAGAGACTAATGTCTGCCTCGTGCTCTATGGGGTGCAGCTCTTCTGTTGATAGTACGAGTTGGTGTGCGTCTTTGCCGGGTTACAGTGTGGTTTCCTGACAAGCTCTTTGACTGGATATTTCTGCGATTGTTATGTCTCTGTGTTGTTCTGGTGCTTTGTATTCGTCTGTTGACAGAGCGGGTCTGCGTTCGTCTCTGATGATTGAGGTTCTGCTTTCCTGAGGTTGTGTGTGATTGAACTCTTGTTCGATCATAATT
>JAYEND010000041.1:0-34643 GCA_034721895.1 Campylobacterota bacterium
TTCTGATAATCATCATGCCCATATCATGCATCAACTGGTTTTGATTGGGAAGATTGGTTAGAATATCTTTATATCTGAATTCAGAAAGGTTTATTTCATTTGTCAAATCACTTATTGCCACAACATAGCACCGCATCGGTTTTTTATTTCTTATGATAAACGAGCCTAAAAAAATCCTGATGGGAATTTCATCTTCTCCTTTCATCAGGCCGGCACGGGTAGAAAATTCATCCTCCATCTTGGAGCGATCCAAAAATCTGTTTATAAGTGTGTAGACATCAATTTCTGCACTGCTTTTCAGTTTTAGTACTGCAGCATTTTTTAATTCATTTTGATCAAAATTCTGTTTTAACCCCAACAGTCTGATAATTGCATCATTGGCAAAAAGTATTTTTTCTGAATCAGAAAAAAGCATAAGCCCCTCTTTGTAGACCTCAGAAGCTTTTTTCAAAATACCCAACTCGGTACTTACTGCTTTAAGTCTTTGTTGCTCTTTTCGTGATCTATAGTAACTTCGAAACAGAATTATAATAACAAGTATGACTGCAAGAACAAATATATGAAAAAAAGTTATGCTGAATTGAATATTCACTTTCAGTCCCCAAATTGATATAATTTTATATTATAGCTATAAAAATGCTTACATGCTGTTGAAATATATAATTAAAAATTGATCCTCAGAGTACAAAGTGCCTCAATCTTCGTATCCGCGTCCTCCAGAGTCAACTCCATGCCCGGTTCAATTGATTTCAGGCAAGTGCTTTTTCCCTTGACAGAGATTTTGGCCCATCCCTCTTTTGCACGTTTTCTTGGATTATTGGAAAGATATTGCTGCTCCAGCGCAAAGCTTTGGTGAATTTTTTGCTCCAGAATAAAGCCTGTCTGCTGATGCAAACTTTTTTGGATCAGAGGAAGTGCAGCAGAAAACTGTATAAGCTTATACTCCATAATCCTTCGATACTCTTCCTCCACCCTGGAAAACTCTTCCAAAAGCTGTTTTAGTCGGGTAGCGATAGAGAACCTTCGAAGCTCCTCTTCTCTCTGTTTCACTCTTTTCTCTTTGTGATAGAGCGTCTGCTTTATCACATCCTGAAAACGCTGAAAGAGATCATCAAGGGTATAGAGAAGTTCTTGTTTGTCAGGCAGGATCATTTCGATAGCTGCACTAGGCGTAGGTGCGCGCAGATCAGCAACAAAATCACTGATCAGAATATCCACTTCATGTCCCACGGCACTGACGACAGGCGTCTGCAATAAGAAGAGTGCATCAGCGACAACCTCCTCATTAAAGGCCCAGAGATCTTCGGCACTCCCTCCTCCGCGACCTGTAACAATTATATCGGCATCCAATGTGTCGGCATAATAAAGTGCCCGGGCAATCTCTGCGGAAGCATTCTCACCTTGAACCAATGTATCGATTATGACAATATCAAGAAGTGGCCAGCGTTTTTCTATAATTTTGAGCATATCATGAAGTGCCGCACTCTCTTTGGCTGTGACCAATACAATTTTTTGGATCATTTTGGGAATAGATTTCTTGTTTTCCTTGTCGAAATAACCCTTCTGTTTCAGTTTCTCTTTGAGCTGTTCATAGGCTAACGCCAAGGCCCCTCTGCCGAAGGGCTCTATATGTACCGCATAAAACTGATACTCGCCTCTGGGAGTATAGACACCCACAGAACCCTCCACCACTATATGTTCACCTTTCTCCAGACGAAACTTCAGTTTTTGGGCGCTGGAGCGGAACATCACGCACTTGATCGAACTTTTGTTATCTTTGATCGAAAAATAAACGTGCCCGCTGGATTGATGATAGGTGACAGAAGCGATCTCCCCCTCCACCTTGATATGCATAAAGGTCGCTTCCAGAAGTGATTTGATCTTAGTGTTAAGGGAAGAGACGGTCATCATCGATTCTTGCACTAAACTTTTCCTCTGCCTTGCATCATAAAAAGCTTTTCAAAGAAAAGCCCACCACAATTATTAATTTTTAATTGCTAATTATTAATTTGCTTTTGGGCCACCAAAAGCGTGCTGATCCCCATCGAAAAAGATTTGCTGTATTTCATTTCAAAGCCAACGCTTTCAAGTTCCTCTTCAAGCATCTCTGTTGTTAAAAATTCTTCGATCGAATCAGGTAGATACTTATAGGCTGCGTAGTTTTTGGAGACCATCCCCCCAATAGCCGGGAGAACCTTTTTCATATAGAAATCGACAGCTTTCGCAGAAACACCGTTCTTTTCCTGCTTGGTAAACTCGAGGATCACTACCATGCCGCCTGGTTTCAATGCCCGGTAAAACTCCTGCAGGGCTTCAACCCGATCCACCACATTTCGAATACCATAAGAGATAGAAATGATATCGGTTCCCTCGTCTTCTACAGGCAGCCCCTGTGCCTTTCCTTCAAGAAATTCTGCAAAATCCACTTTCTCTCTGGCAACATTCAACATACCCACCGAGGGATCAACCCCAAGATACTTCTGAACATCAATACCATGTTCTGCTGCTCTATCGCGCCAATAAAGCAACAAATCTCCCGTACCGCAAGCCACGTCCGTGATCTGAGTCAACTCACTTTTACCCAGCAATGCATAAGCCTTGTCGCAGCCTTTTCTTCTCCACTGCTTATCGATCCCAAAACTCAGAACCCTGTTTGCCAAATCATAGGTTGATGCAATCTCATCAAACATTCCCACGATCTTATCTTGCTTATTTTGCTTCTCCTGCTTATCCATCTCTCTCTTTGCTCCATATCATCAGATCAACCCCTTTCTTTCCTGTATGCAGAAAGGTTAAATGTTTGTCAATATTATAGGTTAAATTGTGTGAAGAGAGCTTAGGTGTCTGATAAAACAGGTACCAGTCAATTTGTCTGGAAAGTGCCCTGAGCATCCCCTCACCTCCTTCCACCAAAACAAAAGAGGGCTTTTCTAAAAAATCCAGATTATTACTGATATCCACTTCCCGCTCCTGAATACCAAAGAGGGGGATCTCCTGATCAAAATCGGTCTCTTTGGAGTATATCCTTACATTTGGCGCTCTGCCTCCTGTAAAACGACAATCTAATGTCGGACGATCTGCCCGCACGGTATGACCGCCGATCAATAAACTATCGCAAACTTCACGAAACTTGTGCACATGGGTCAGGGACTCCTGCGAACTCAGATACCCTCCGCCAATCTTTCCATTACTGGTCTGTGCCAACTTGAAGAGAACAAAAGCACGCTTCTGCCAAATCAAAAAGGGCTCTATAAGTAGCTTGGCTGATTCTGCCTCCACACCAATCTCGACTTTGGTACCGGACTCCTCCAGTCTTGCGACACCGCCACTATGAAAAGGGACAGGATCCATCGTTGCAATCATCACTTTTTCAAGCTTCAATCTTGAAAGCAGTGAAGCACAGGAGGGGGTTTTCCCCTCATGACTGCAAGGCTCCAATGTCACATAAATCGTACATTCACGGAAAAAGAGCGGAGGCAGTTTGAGTAGAAAATCATGTGCCAGATGGGCATCAAAACGGTTAAAATCGATCTTGTTTCCGGAGAGATTTTCGTAAGTAGCAAGCAGTGCCAAAACTTCAGCATGGGAAGTCCCCGCCTTCTGATGGGCTTCGATCGCAATTATCCTTCCCTTCTGTGTGATCACAGCACCGACAGCAGGATTGGGATAAGTTAATCCCTGATACTCCCAGGCCTTTTGCAGTGCAAGACACATATAAATCTCATCAAGCTGCATTTGCTCACCTTTCAGTATTTAACGCTGGCTTCCCCAGTCAAAATAAGTTCTGGCTGTTTTGATCTCTGCATAGCCGTATTGTTCTTCACCATGCTTCGTCTCTATTGTCACACCCTTTTCATCAGCACTTCTCAGTATACCTTTAAGTCTGTCCTCACCCGGTACCTTGAGTTTCACATTTTCACCGATGGCACTCTTGAAGTGCTCCGGTTTTTTCAGCTTTCGTTCAATCCCGGGAGAGCTTACTTCCAAACGGTAGGCAGAGTTCATTGGAGGATGAACATCAAGAAAAGGGGAAAGAGCGTTGGAGATATCGGCGCAGAGGTCTAAATCCACACCACCCTCTTTGGTGATAAAGATGCGAAAAATTGTTTCATCCAGCTCAGTCACCACTTCACTGTCATAAAACTCCGCACCATTGGCTCTGACGATTTTTGCAATCTCACTGTCAAGATTCATTCGATTTACTTCCTATCTGTTTAAAAAGCTCTTCCATACGGTTGATCTTTTCAAGCTGATGATCAAACTCAAATGTCATACGCGGTGCCTTGAACCACCCCTCCGTCTGTTTACATTGGTTTTGAACATATCCTGCCACAGTTCGAAGTTGTTTCAACGCTTCATTTTGCTCTTTCTCTGTCAAAAATGAAGGTTCAAGATAAACTTTGGCATCGCTTCGCCCTTTGGAGCAGACAACATCTGTCACCAGCAATGAATTGATCCGTGAATCATCCAGTGTAGCCAATGCCTCGGGAATGATCTCCTTGAGTATTGATTCTACCCGATGCCGCTTGATCTCTTCCTGTGTCATAGCGTAACCTGCTCCTCCACATCTTTGAAGGTTTCGATAATATCACCGGCTTTAAGATCATTGTAATTTTCAAGCATGATACCACATTCATAACCGCTTTTGGCTTCTTTGACATCTTCGGTGAAACGCTTGAGAGAAGAGATCAAACTGGTATAGATGACGACACCATCACGAATCAGACGCGCACTGCTGCCTCGTGAAATGACGCCTTCTGATACTTTACAACCTGCGATCGTACCGACTTTGCCGACGACAAATGTCTCTCGTACTTCTGCCTGACCCGTTACCTCTTCTGAAACTACCGGGCTCATCATACCGCCAAGCAGGGCTTTCACATCATCCAGTAGATCATAAATAACAGAGTAAGACCTGATCTCAACACCCAGCTCTTTTGCCTTTTTCTTGACATCTCCTGTCGGCCTGACGTTAAATCCGAGAATAATCGAATTTTCACTTGCATCAGCAAGCGTTACATCACTCTCTGTTACACCGCCGACACCTTCATGGATCACATTGACTTTGACCTCTTCGTTCTTCAATTTTTCCAAGCTACCCTTGATCGCTTCGAGAGATCCCTGTACGTCTGCTTTGATAATCACAGGCAACGATTTGAGCTGGCCCTCGGCAATAAGAGAAGAGAGGTCATCCAGTGTTGCTTTGGTACTTTTGGAAAGCTGTTTCGCACGGGCATATTCTGCACGTTTTCCTGCCAGTTCTCTAGCTTCGCGCTCACTCTCCATTGCAACAAGCACTTCACCTGCACCTGGCACTTCATTGAGTCCGACAATGGCCGCCGGAGTACCCGGTCCAATCTCTTTCATTGTACTTCCGTCATCACTTCGCATGGTTCTGACACGACCATAGGTATTTCCTACGATCACATTGTCACCGACATGAAGCGTACCATTTTTGATAATCACATTGGCAACCGGACCGAATCCTTTCTCGAGTGAACTCTCTACTACAATAGCTTTGGCATAACGTGACGGATCAGCCTGAAGCTCCATCACTTCAGACTGGAGCAAAATCACATCGAGAAGATCATCAATCCCCTCTCCGGTATGTGCCGAGACATTGACAAATTCATATTTTCCACCCCAGTCGACAGAGAGAACATCTATCTCTGCCAACTGTGATTTAACCATCTCCGGATTGGCACTCGGCTTGTCGATCTTGTTGATCGCAACAATCATCGGTACACCGGCTGCTTTGGCATGCGAAATTGCTTCCCGCGTCTGCGGCTTGACACCGTCATCCGCAGCGACGACGATAATAACAACATCTGTCGCCTGTGCACCGCGTGAACGCATTTCAGTAAAGGCTTCGTGGCCCGGAGTATCCACAAAAGTAATCTTCTTGCCATTCTTCTCTACCTGATAGGCACCGACATGCTGTGTAATACCGCCTGCCTCTTTATCTGCCACTTTGGCTGAACGGATCTTGTCAAGCAGTGACGTTTTACCATGGTCAACATGTCCCATGATCGTGATAACCGGTGGTCTCTCTTCCAGATTTTTATCTTCTTCTGCATCATAGGCTGCTGCATAATCAAGTGCATCGAGAGGATTGATCGTTGTGACTTCTACCTCGAACTCTTCAGAGAGAATCTCGATCGCATCTTTGTCAAGAAAGTCATTTTTGGTAACCATGGTACCCAAAGCGAAGAGTACTTTCACCACTTCGCCGACACTTTTGCCAACTTTCTCGGCAAACTCATAAACTCTAACATTTTCAGGAATTTCAATCACGCTGATCTTTTCACTATCTTCATCTGGTCTACTATATCTCTTTCTCTTTTTTCCACCTCGTCGGATCGAACGTTTCTGCTGTGGCCTAAAGGTATTTGCCTGTGGCCCTCTTTTCTTTTGCTCAGCTTTACGTCTTTCATCCTGGCGCTTCATCTCTTCATAGATGTTTTTATCACTGAAGTCCAGAAGCACCACTTCCGCCTCATCATAGATCTCATCACTTCCGCCGAACTCTCTATTGCCCATAATCTCAAGCTTTTCTCCACTCTCTTTGGCTTCGGCAACTTTTTTGATTTTTTTCTTCTTCGGTGCCGCAGGTGTGCTGTCAGGCATACTGATCGTTTTCTTAACCGGTGCAGGTTTAGCTTTTCGAACGATCGTAATTCCTCCGCGGGAGAGTAGTTTTTTCTTCGGAGATACTTTTTTCTCTTCTGTCGCTGCTTTCGGCTCACTTCTCTTTTTGGCCTCGGCTACCGTTTCAATAGTTGTTTCCGGCGCAGTTTTCGGAGTGCTCGTCTTCTCTTCTTTTGCTTCCGCTTCAGTTGCTTTAGGCTCTTCGGCGGTTACGGCTGTCTCTTTCTGTGCTTTCTTCGTAATCGTTACTTTCGACTTTTCAGCAGGCTTCCTGAAGCCTTTGGGCAATGTTCCGCTGATAGCGTAATCGACAAGGATACCTGCCTCTTCCAGACTGATAGAACTATTGGCTGCCTTGACATTGTATCCCAGTTCCTTCGCCTTCCCTAATAGCTCGGCATTAGAGAGCCCTGCTTCGTCTGCGATCTCTTGGATTTTAACTTTATCCATTCTTGATTAACTCCTTTAAAAACTTAACAAATCGTTCTTCGTCCTGCTTAAAACGTTTCGTTAAACCTTTGACTTTCTTTTCATTATTGACACATTCATAGCAGAGATAGAAGCTGCGTCCATATCCCCGATACTTAATGATTTGGTTTGATTCCTGCTGCAGTCTGATCATCGTTTTCTGTGCAGCCCTCTGCCTGCAAGAGATACACATTCGAATCGGTTTACTCATTTTCATAGAATTATACCTAAAAAAGTTTAACTTTTTGTTGTGACACCGTAATTGTCAAGTGCCTTGTTAAAAACTCTGAAATGGGGGAATCTATTTTGCAAAACTTTGGAGATATTTTCAGCATCATCAGCATAGCAAAGTGTAAAAAAAGTAGACCCGCTTCCGGAGAGTGTACTCATCAGCGCACCGTTTTTCAACGCCAGCCGTTGAACATCAAAAAGTTCCGGCATCATCTTCATACGGCGATTCTGATGCAGCTTATCCTTGGAGGCAATACGTAGCTGATCCCATGATTCGCTCATGAAGAGTGCTGTCATATAGGCTGCCCTGGAAAGAGAGTAGACGGTCTCTTCTTTTTTATAGACTTTGGGAAGGACGTTACGGGATCGGGCCGTTGAGATAGTTCTGTCGGGGACTACCAATACGGCCCGAAGAAATTCCGGAAGTCTCCGTTTCTTGCTGTAAACCCGGTCTCCTTCCACGCAGGCGACATTGAATCCTCCCATCACCGCAGGAGTAATATTGTCGGGGTGGTGCTCGTAGCGCAGTGCCTGATTGAGTATCTCCCGCTTATTATATTTGATTCCGGAAGCTACGTAAGCTGCAGTGATCGATGCGACAATCACCGCAGAAGAACTTCCCAGGCCTCTTGAAATCGGGATACGGTTGGTGAATTCAAACCGGAATATGGGTTCTTTTTTGGCCAATCGTTTATAATTCTCATTAAAGATATTCAAAAAGAGTGTATTCTTTTTGATCTTCGGATTGTCTGCACCTTCCCCGCGTGTTGAAACACTGAGAAACTGTGAAGGTTTGATGGTGATCTCGTTACGAAGACCTATTGCCAGTCCCAAAGTATCAAAACCTGGCCCAAGATTGGCACTGGTTGCCGGTACGCTTACAAACATAGGATCCCCTTTCACATAATCTCTTTTTGCCTAAATAGCCGGCAGAACATAGAGCGGAGTCTCTTTATCATCAGTTTCCAACGTTGCGAGTGAAACGGGAAGCGAAAATTCCTGAGTAACCGGCTGTTCAAACTTTTTTGTTATTATAGTTTCTTTTTCTTTGACAAAATAGAGATTTCCCATTGCTTTGATGGGTCTGTTGTCATTCACTTCAAAAGCACTGCACCCCTCAAAAGTTATTCTTTTGACTATTTCCATCGTTTTAAGGATCAAATAGGTGAGTTTGATCGCCATAAAACTTCCCGGACCGCGTGTATAGATGATACGATCGAGCGAATAACGCTCCATCACATCCCTGATCAAGGGAAGAAGAATATCTGATGTCTTTTTCTCGCTCTGTAATGTTTCGATCAGTTCATTGTCCCGATAAACTCCCAGCAACAGAGGAGAAGAGATGGAGATGATCAGCAGAGTATACTCAGGCAAAACTTTTTGCAAACTCTCTACTCTGCAGCGCTTCTATCGCTACCATTTCATAGTTTTCGCACTCTGCAAGCAGTGCTTTCGTCAATAGATAGTTGAGCTTATGGCTCCCGGCAAAGGCCGAATAGCGACCCAGGATATTATATCCCGAAACCATCATATCTCCCATTGCATCGAGGATCTTATGTCGCACAAACTCATTTTCAAAACGGAGGCCTTCAGGATTGAGTATCCTGTGGTCATCCAGGCCGATGGCATTTTGCAACGTCGCGCCCAATGCCAGATTTTGACTCTGAAGATACTGAATATCTTTGGCAAAACCAAATGTCCGGGCCCGGGCAATTTCATTGACAAATCCGGTCGTACTCAACTCGAATCGCTCTCTCTGCCGGCCAATCACCGGATGGTCGAATTTAATCTCAAAGTCAAACGTCGCACTTTCTGAAGGAGAGAGTCGGACGAATTTACTGCCATCCTTTACCTCAACTTCTTTTTTGACACGTATCACCTGTTTGCTTCGATCCAATTCCTGAATACCTGCCTCATCCAAAAGAAGACAGAAACTGATGGCGCTTCCATCCATCACAGGCATCTCATTCCCATCTATGATCACGCGGAGATTGTCGATTCCATAGGCATAAACAGCCGAAAGAAAATGTTCAATTGTAGAAATAGCCCCTTTTTCACTACCGATCACTGTTGCCATCTGGGTATTGATGACACTTTGGGGCGAGAGAGGTATGCTCATAGCAAGATCATCTCTATAAAAGACGATCCCGGCATCGGCATTCAATGGTTCAAGCCGCAGTCTGATCGGCTCTCCTTTGTGGAGACCGATACCGACAACTTCAACAGGCTTCGCAATGGTTCTCTGCTTCATCAGTCTCTCCTCCTTTCCCTTTTTTTCACTTACTTCTTCTTTTTGGTAAAGAAAATTTGAAATTGATTATAACATAAAACTTTCAAATTACAAAATATGAAAGTTTTTCTATTACTTTTTAATTTTAGTACTGCCTCTCTTGCCATCATTTAAAATGATCTTGTCGGCATCTTTGAACATTTTTTCAATATTGTCTTTGATCCATTTACTGTCAAGCCACTCCACCGGTCTTACCTCGATTCCCTGTACCAGCACACCAAAGTGGAGATGATCACCCAATGCCAAACCTGTCGTGCCTGTTTTGGCTATCATTTGGCCTGTATGAATCTCATCACCCTCTTTCACATTCATCGTTGAACAGTGTCCATAGAGTGAATAGAGCCCCAGACCATGATCGATCATCGGCATATTTCCATATATTCCATTGTATTCAGCGAAAACTACGACACCGTCATTTGAAACGATTATCGGTGCCATCTGCGTACTTGCCATATCATATCCCAGGTGATAGGATTGGGAGACTTCATTCTCTTTATTTTTATAGTAGTAGTGTCGCTCATCCCCGAAACTTGCCACCCTTTTCCCATTTCTCAGCGGATAAAACTTCTTGATCTTCCAACTGTCAAGAATCTCATCGGAAACTTTGGCAGCATATTTGTGGATGAGATTTTCATTATCGATCCGCATCGTCTCATTGATCGCTTTGAGTCTCTCGAGTCTGTCCTCTTTCATATATTTGGAATCCTGCTCTGCCAAATCAGTGATCTTTCCATCAATAAACTTATCCGACGCCTTGATCCAGGAGACACGATAGTTCTTATTCTTGAGATAAAACGGTACCACTGCAGATCGTTTATTTCCTGCTTTATCCTGCGCCACCACTTTCGCCTGAAAACTACTCTGCGTAAAAGGCCAGGCGATCAGGGCAGCATAGTAACCCTCTTTTTTATAAGGTTGCGCCTTGAATTTGTGCCCGGCAGCTTCAACATAAAGTTTCGCGAGTGCATCATCATCTGATGCCTGAAAAATCACCAGTGCACTTCCTCCCTGCCTGATAGTGTAGGAGTTGGAGAGAATATTAACATTGGGACGCCGGTAGTCGATCTTGAACTCGATGACCTTTTCGACACTATTTCCGGTAAGATAGTTCCATTTACTCACATCTGTGGCTTTGATTTTCAGCTGCAGCTTCTTGGCATTACGGTCGAGCTTGTCCCCCTTGGGATAATTGACTTCGACGACTTTTTCTTTGATGCCGGGCAGATACTCCTCTATTGCTACGGGAACTTCGCTCTTTCCGTCACTCAAAGTGATCTGATGGCTTTTTAAGCCAAAATTATCTGAAATTTTGATCTTCAATGGATCTTTGGCATTCCAGTAAGCATATTCAGGAGCTTCTACGCTTGGTGGAACCCGTTCAAAATCCTCAGCAGTATAGAGATAAATTGCGCCGGCGATACCACCGCCCACAATTAATACCAAAAGGATAACCCATCCGATATTGCTTTTTCTTCTTCCTCTTCTTCTTAACATACTTCCCATCCTAATTCTTCAATTTTTGCTAGAATTTTATCCAAAACCTCATCAAGGTTCAAAGAGTTGGCCACAAATCCGCAGGCATTCCTGTGGCCGCCACCGCCGAAATACTCGGCCAATGGGGCAATATCCCGATTCTTGCTCCGCAGCGAAACTTTTATCTGCTGCTCCTCTTCGACTAGAAATATCCCAATCTCTACCGTTGCCAGAGAACGGGCATAGTCAACTATCCCATCCATATCACTCATCTTCGCTCCGGTAGCCATGATCATATTTCGATCAGCTTTCATCGATGCCACAGTAGCATTGCAATGCAGTTCAAGTGTATCCAGAATTTTTCCCAATATTCTCAGTGAAGCCAGAGAACGACGCTGAGTCATATTAAAAGTAATATTTTTATGATCAGCCCCATGCGCCATCAGCTGCGCAGCAAAATCAAAGACTTCCTTGTCCACATTCGCTGTTGTAAAATAACGGGTATCTGAAAGCAGCGCTGTGTAGAAACAGGTTGCAGCCTCCCCGGTAACAGGGAAATGATCTTCCATGATGCGATAGGCGACATGGGAGCTGGCTGCCAAAAATGGATCAACAAGATTCAGTGTTCCATAGTTTTGGTTACTTTGGTGATGATCAATATTGATAATTTCCCGGCCTTCCAGATCAAATCCAAGACGGTCTATACTTCCGCAGTCACAAGCAATAATCAGACTCTCTGCATAATCAATCTTGTGTTTGATCCTGGAAAAGCCGGGCAGAAAATCAAGATGCTGCGGCAGATCAGTCGAATAGTTGACGATCTCCACCTGTTTTCCATATGCTTTTAAAAGAGCATAAACTCCCAAAGATGTCCCTATCGCATCGGCATCAGGATTGATATGAGAAAGTACCGTTACCGTACGGTAACGATCGATCATTGATTTCAAATTCTGACTCACAGTTTAGGACTCAACTTTTCCGCCTTCTACTTTCATGGAAAGGTCAATCCAGTTAGCCTGATGGATAATGCTTCCTGAAGAGATGGCATCCACACCCGTTTGTGCCAATTCTCCGATCGTTTCCAGCGTCACATTTCCGCTTGCTTCAAGAAGAACATGAGGATAGTGCTCATTGCGATATGCCACCACTTCGCGAATCTCTTCAAGCTCCATATTGTCACACATCACGATATCAGTGCCGGCAGACATGGCCCGCTGGACCATTCCAGGACTCTCGCACTCAATTTCCACTTTTGAGGTAAAAGGGATCTTTCTCCTCACCTCTTTCATAAATCCCTCAAGATCGTCGATTGTCTGCAAATGAGTATCTTTAAGCATCAGGCAGTCATCCAGTCCCATACGGTGGTTGATCCCGCCTCCGCAGCGTACAGCATATTTTTCAAACTCTCTCAAAAGCGGTCGTGTCTTTCTGGTATCCAAAAGTTTGACGCCGGTCTCTTTGATCGCATCAACATATTTTGCTGTCAATGTTGCGATGGAACTGGCATGCAACACAATATCCAGGATCGAACGCTCAAGCGAAAGAATCGTCTTGGAGTCACCTGAAACCCAGAGTAATTTCTTGCCTTTCACAAAATGATCCCCATCTGCAAAATTCCACTCGCACTTCAATCCATACATCCGTGCAAATACATCTATATACTCCCTGCCACTCAAAACACCGTCACTTTTAGCGATAATATAGGCTCGGATCTGCTTAGAATCGCTGATGCGTGAAAAGAGATCCCCTCTCCCAATATCCTCAGCCACCAATGCTTTTAAAAATTCTTCTTTGATCATTCTTTTCCCATTCTCTCAATTCAATAAAAGCTTTGCCATGCAAAGCATGCCGCAATTATTAATTACTTTATCTCCAACATTCGCTCAAGTGCAATATTGGCCCATTTGGCAGTGTATTCATCTACTACTATTTCATTGATCGGCCTATTGTCCTCAATTGACTTAAGGGTCAGGTAAAGATCTTCCAACGTGGTTTCATTCATTGTCGGACACTCCGGTTTGGTCGATGAGAGGACATAGGTATTTTTCTTACGCATCCGATTTACAAGGTTATACTCCGTACCAATAGCAACTTTTTGCTCAGGATCCAGCTCATTGACATATTTGATCAGCTGTGAAGTAGATCCTGCAAAATCAGCTGCCAATACCACCTTCGGATCACATTCGGGATGTACTGCGATCTTGATGCCCGGATATTTATTGCGGTAGAACTCCACATCATCCACTGTGAAGAGTTGATGCACAGAACAGAAACCGTTGAAACAGATCACATCCGCCTCTTTGGGATCACACTCGTTTTCTTTCTCTGCACCGATCACGCAGGATTTTAATCCCATCTGAATCGCAAAATTCTGCCCCAGGCAGCGATCTGGTACGAAGAGGATCTTTTTGCCGCTCTCCAACCCTTTTTCGATAATTTTGTAGGCATTGGAGCTGGTACAGACCATGCCGCCCATCTCTCCGACTTTTGATTTGACTGTCGCATCAGAATTAATGTAGGTAATAGGCAGGATATTCTCTTTGGCAACTCCCCGCTCAACCATATAGTCTACGCTATCATCAAAATAACTGCCATCGATCATCCGAGCCATAGCACAACAAGCGATCTTGGGCATCAGTACATGCTTCTCAGGAGCGATCACCTTGACACTTTGCCCCATAAAACCGACACCGCAGAAGACAACCCAGGGATTTTTGTCTGCTTTGCAGCGCCTGGCAAGCTCCAGACTGTCCCCTGTGATATCTGCCATATCAAAAACTTCATCACGCTGGTAGTAATGTGCTACAACCGTAACATCCAGTTCTCTCTTCAATCTCTCTATTTCAGCTCTGTAATCAATGCTCATTTTGGATACCTCACACCTAAATTCTGGCTATTTTATCTAAATTCGGTTAAAATTGCACCTAAAGGACAAATTTATGGATCTCTTCAATCAAAACATTCTACTCTATCTGGCAGCCTATCTGATCTCAGGCATCCCTTTTGGATATCTTCTCGCCAAACAGTTTGCCGGAGTCGATATCAAAAATGCCGGGAGCGGGAATATTGGTGCGACCAATGTACTGAGGGTCGTCAAAGAGCAGGATCCAAAACTTGCCAAAAAACTGGGTGCCACAACACTCTTCCTGGATGCAATCAAAGGTGTGGTCATCATACTGATCGCCAAGATGCTTGGAGCCAGCGAAGCAGTGCTCTGGACCATTGCCGTACTGGCTGTGATCGGACACTGTTTTTCTGTTTTTCTAATGTTTGAAGGCGGCAAAGGTGTTGCTACAGGCTTTGGGGTTCTTGCAGTTATGATGCCGTCAGCTGCACTGGTTGCAATTGCGGTCTGGGGAATTGCAAGCAAAGGATTGAAAATCTCTTCACTCTCTTCACTCATTGCACTCACTGCCTTTATCGTCGCAAGTTATCTGATCTATCCTGATGTTCCCGGTATTCACTCCCATTCGCCCATCTGGGTTATTGCGATCATCATTTTCTATAAACATGTTCCCAATATCGTCAGGCTCTTTAAAAAAGAGGAAGGCATGGTCGTATGACGATCCATATTGAATCATTGCAGATCGATACCATTATCGGCCTGCTTGATTTTGAGCGTGATATGGAACAGCGGGTGATCATCGATCTGGAAGCTTCCTATATCTATGACAGAACAGAATTCATCAATTACGCTGATCTGGCCGAGATGATTGAAGTTCGGATCAAAAAACAATGCTATGAATTGCTTGAAGAGGCGCTACTGGATATCAAAGAGCAGATATTGAAAGCTTATCCCGCAATAAAAACACTTCAACTCAAAATTTCCAAGCCGGATATCCTGCACAACTGCACTGTTGCACTCAGCAAATCCTGGATTCTTCGCTAAAGAAAACTGTAACCACTTTCATATCCTCGATTTTTTAAAAAATCTTTAATCTTCTTCAAATTTATGGTATAATATTAAATAAATCTTAAAAGGATCTTCAGCTATGAGAATATTAATCATTGAAGATGAAGTGACACTCAGCAAGACACTGTCCGACGGGCTCAAAGAATTTGGTTATCAGAACGATATAGCAGAAAATATGAGCGATGGTCGATACTATCTCGATATCAGAAATTATGACTTGGTACTGCTCGATTGGATGCTGCCGGACGGAAATGGTGTTGATCTGATTGCGGAAATCAAGACAAAAACACCAAAAACATCCATCATCATCCTCTCGGCACGTGATGACAAAGAGAGTGAGATCGAAGCTCTTCGTGCCGGAGCAGATGACTATATCAAAAAGCCTTTTGATTTTGAAATCCTGGTAGTGCGTATTGAAGCGAAACTTCGTTTCGGCGGTAGCAATATCATTGAAATCGAGAACCTGATCATCAATCCTGAAGAGGAGAAGATCGTCTATGAAGGCGAAGAGATCGAACTGAAAGGAAAACCTTTCGAAGTTCTGACCCATCTGGCAATGCACAAAGACCAGATCGTCTCCAAAGAGCAGTTGCTCGATGCTATCTGGGAAGAGCCTGAACTGGTCACTCCGAACGTGATCGAAGTCGCCATCAATCAGATTCGGCAAAAGATGGATAAACCGCTTGAGATTACGACTATCGAAACAGTGCGGAGAAGAGGTTATCGATTTTGCTTTCCCAAAAAAGCATAAGAACCAACTTTCTCATTAAGCTCTCTGCCGCCATGGCGGCACTGCTTATCTTTTTCTCCATAATTCTTTATAACTATATTACCTACAGTGTAGACAAAGAACTTCAATCTTCACTGATCAAGCATGCAAAATATATTTTTGCTACCTATCCTGATGTCAAAAAAGCTGTGGACGAGAATGGGGAGATCCTTAAAAAGACCCTTAATATTAATGCCAGGATCATCTATCTACCGCAATCACACTATAAACCGATGCATATCCGCAAATACAAAAAAGAGGAAAAATATTTTATCGAGTTGCTTTTTCCCTATAATTTTCAACGGCAGACTTATCTGAGTATCTCCTCCAATGTCACCAAACAAAAAAAAGTGCAGCAGCATGTCTACAAGGCAATCATTTTCATTAATATCCTGGGTATGGGACTGATTATCCTCTATGCCTATTTCCTCTCAGGTATGCTGACCAGTCCCGTACGAATACTGGCGCAGAAACTCTCCAAGAGAAATGAGAATATGATGGAGCCTATCAATGCCGATGATTTGCCGCAGGAGTTTGAACCGCTGGCTGCATCGATCAATACCCTGATTACGCGTATTCAGAACTTCATCAAATACAAAAAAGAGCTCTTTATCGGTGCAGCCCATGAACTCAAAACACCATTGGCTGTCATGAAGACCAAAACACAGGTCACACTCCTCAAACGCAATACGACCGAAGAGGATCTCAAAGCTGCACTGAAACAGAATATCACTTCGATCGACGAAATGAACAGGATCGTTGGTTCCATACTGGAATTTGGACGGGCGGAAGGGGCACAGTTTGAAACACCCAAAGATATTGATATTATTGATTTCCTCAAAAATAAAGCCAATGATTATCAAATCCTTGCCGATTCCAATGGACAGAATTTCAGCTTTGATCTCCAGCCCGAGAGCTGTATCATGCATATTCAACCCCTGCTTTTAACACAGATACTGCAGAACTTCATCCAGAATTCCCTCAAATTCACCCCCAAAGATAAGCGCGTGGAACTCAAAAGCTATCCTCAAGATAATCATCTGGTGATCGAAGTGATCGATGAAGGAAAAGGGATCGATGAGAGTAAAGATCTTTTTGCCCCGTTTATTCGGACACAGGATTCCAACGGTGTGGGCCTGGGACTCTTCCTGGTCAAGAGTGCTGCCGATGCGATGGGGGCAAGAGTCGAACTTCTCAACAGGAGTGATCAGCCGGGAACCATTGCCAGACTGATACTACCTAAATACCCGTTTTGTAAAATATAAAAAAACATAAAAGATAAAAATATTATTTTAAATAAAGCATAAGCTTGGTTAAGTTATAACACGGTTAATTTAATCTATAACTAACTGAGGTAACTATGGCTCTTGTAATCACTGATGAATGTATTGCATGCGATGCATGCCGGGAAGAGTGCCCCAACGAGGCAATCGAAGAGAATGATCCCATTTATATAATTGATGCTGACCGCTGTACAGAGTGCGTCGGATATTATGATGAACCCTCCTGCATTGCCGTCTGTCCTGTAGACTGCATTATCTCCGACCCTAATACTGTAGAAAATGCAGAGGAACTTCGATTTAAATTTGAGCAATTGCAAAAAGAGTATTAAGAATTTCACCATGGCAAAACGAACCGCAGTTATCGATATCGGTTCCAACTCCGCCAGACTTGTTATCTTTGAACGTACCAGCCGCTTCGGTTTCCATCTGATCTGTGAACAAAAAAGCAAAGTCCGTATCGGCGAAGGTGCCTATGCCAAAGGCGGCTACCTCCAACCTGTCGGTATCGAGCGTGCTTACCTTGCTCTTCAATCCTTTATCCAGACGACGAAAAAATACCGGGTTCAGAAAATACTCTGTGTGGCAACCTCCGCACTCAGAGATGCTCCTAACGGACAAGAGTTTGTCCGGTGGATTCGCAAAGAGTTGAAACTCTCTATCAAAATTATCGACGGAAATGAGGAAGCAAAGCTCGGTGCCATTGCAGCCAACAATCTTCTTCCTGTTACTGATGGGATCACCATCGATATTGGCGGCGGCTCATCAGACATGGCCCTGATACGCAATGGAAAGATCCTTGAAACCTATTCTCTCAATATCGGTACCGTCCGGATCAAAGAACTCTTTTTTGATCGAAAAGCACCCATTCAGGAGGCAAAAGAGTATATCAAAGAGGAGTTAAAACGTCTTCCTGACTCCTTCAGGAGCCCGCTTGCCATAGGAATAGGAGGAACTGCCAGGGCTCTGAGCAAAGGGATAATGAAGAACGGCACTTATCCTCTGGATAAACTCCATGCTTTCAGTTACCAGATTGAAGATCAAGTCGATTATCTGACAAATATTACTCTCTCCAGTGCCAAAGGACTAAAACAATTCAATCTCAAGAGAGAACGTTTTGATACTATCAGAGAAGGAACATTGATCTTTTTGGAGATTTTGAAGCAAATTCAAGCCAAAGAGATGATCACCAGCGGCGTCGGTGTCAGAGAAGGTGTATTTCTAAAAGATCTGCTGCGAAACAACAATCTGAAATTTCCTGAAAGTTTCAACCCAAGCATCAGAAGCATACTTGATCGTTTTGACCATTTGACATCCAGGGACTCCAATGCCGCACACAGAATCCAAATTGCCTCTGACCTCTATAGTGTCTGTCATAAAGAATTTGGCCTGGATAAAAAATATCAAAATGAGTTAAACGCCGCATTAAAACTTTCCAATATTGGCAAAACCCTGACGATTTATAAATCCAGGCAGCATGCCTTCTACATCGCAATGCAGGAACTCGATTATGGTTTTACCCATAGAGAGATGCTTACCATCTCTCTGCTATTGCGTACTTATGGCAGCTCTCTGCTCAAAAAATCGCTTTTTCAAACTTTCAAGCCGCTTTTACCCGGTAAAGAGCGTATGAAGTGTCTCAGCTTTATCTACAACCTGACTATCCTGCTGCATGAAAATTCCAATGAAGCCACATTCAGGTTCAGATATGAAAACCAAACCCTTACCATCAAGTCCGACCAATCCCTCTATCATGCCAAAGAGGCGATCAAGTCACTGGAGAAACCGCATTCATTTGCCATTATAGTTGATGACAAAAGCAAGATGCCGGGATATTCCTTCTAAAACTTTGTTCCCATAGAGAATTCAAATGGTGCTTTCTCATCTTCAGGTACATCATCCAAAGCATAACCATAAATCAGGTTGATGGGGCCAAACGGTGACTGCCATTCGATCTGTGCACCTACTGAAGTCCTGGTAAGATCATTTGATATAAATGTTCCGCCTTTAACATTATCGGCAGTGATATGGCCTGCATCTGCGAAAAGGGTCAAACGCATCTTCGCGGCATCGGAAATCGGGATACTTGCCTCTACCGTTGCTGATGCCCTCTTGTCACCACCAAATCTGTTTTCAATCGGGAAACCGGTAATTGGATCTATATATGAAATATAAGGAGAGGCAGAATAAGGACTATATCCTCTCACGCTTCCGACACCACCCATATAGAGCCTTTCTGCTGTAGGAACCTTTTCATTTTCAGCATGTTCCAGCCAGGTACCCCTTGCTTTAAAGCGCATAATCAAATCATAATCGATCAGATCTTCCATCCCATAATAAGCACCAAAACGGGCATAGATCTTGGTCATATTGGCATAGCTGTCATAGAAGAGTTGATCAATTGGGGTCAAATCACCGTCAAAGGCGCCAAACTCCAGATTGATGCCTGCAACAAATCCTTCCCTGGGAGTATAATAATCGTCTGTATTATCAAAATTAATGCCCATCAATCCTGCTGCTTTGCTGTACTGATCCACATAGAGAAGTCGTTCTATAGCAGTCTCGTCGAAGCCTGAGTCTCCATTGATCTCTGATGCATTATCCATATAACTTACGCCTGCGGAAAAATAAAAGTGGCGCAAAAACCTTCGACCTGCCATCAAGCTTGCTCCCGATTGATCTGTTGTATAGTCGATATACTCATAATAACGCCTAAAGATACTGGCACTTAAACTATACTCACTATCCCAGACTCTTGGATTGGTAATAGAGAAATTTCCGCTTTTTGAAATCTGTGAAATATCGAAACCGAGAGTACTGCTCAGACCGGTACCAAAAAGATTTTTATTGGAAATACTGGCATTGAACATCAGTCCCTGGTAACTTCCATATCCACCACCTGCAGAAATACTTCCCGTCTGTGTCTCTTTGACTTTGACAAGCAGGTTGACCTTGTCCTCGCTGATCCGTTCCGGTACGATATCCACTTTTTCAAAAAAACCGGTTCGTCCCAGTGCACCTTTACTGTCTTTGAGATCAGTAAAGTTGTAGAGGTCACCGGGAGCAAGATAGATATATCTACGAATAACCCTGTCTTTTGTCACATCGTTGCCGGAAATCAAAACATCATTGATGGTAACCTTTTTACCTTGAACTACCTGATACTGGAGATTGACAACACCTGTCTCCTCGTTTTTATGAAAATTGGGAGCAACTTTGGCATAAGCATACCCGAGATTCCCCACTTCCTCTTTAAGGTGTTCCATATCGAGTCTCATTTTTTTGATATTGAAGACTCTTCCTTTTTTGAGCTTGAAGTCACTCATCAATTTTTCACTGTCCAGCCCGGGTACACTCTGGGAAAGTGTCACATCTCCCACACGGAACTGTTTCCCTTCTTTGACCAAATAATTGACTTCGGCATTGTACGAACCTGTATCAACACGCATCAAAGGCTTACTGACCTCCGCATCGATATACCCATGCTTCATGTAATTCTCACGTGCTCTCATCGAATCGTATTGAAGCTGATCAACCTTTGCATCGCTGCCGCCAATGATAGGCACCCAGCTATACCAGGTAGACTGCTTATTGACCAGATCTCGTTCGATATCGCGCTTTTTGAGCTCTTTTGCACCGACAAAGCTAGTCTTTTTGATCTTGATCTTCTCACCCTTGTTGACATCAAAAGTGATGGCATAACTGTCATTGATCTTCTTTTTGGAAACTTCAACGACCGTATCATAGTACCCTTCGCTCTCGACTTTGCTGATCAGTGCCTGCTTCGCTTTCTCAATACGTCTCTCATCATAAAGATCACCTTTTTTAAGGCCGATACCTTGCAGCAGCTTCTCCGCATCATCCCCGCTTCCGTATCCGATCACCTTGATATTGGAGATTGCCGGCTTCTCATCAAAGTGATAAACGAGTACACCATTTCCTTTATTCTCAACCCAAACATCTTTGAAGTAACCCTGACTATAAAGGCTTTTGACAGACTCATCGATCTGCTCAGCATCGACGCTATCCCCTTCACGGATACCTGCAACCTCTTTGGCTACACTGGGAGAAAGATGTATCAAACCATCAAATTTGATCTGTTTGATTTTCTGAGCGGAAAGCAGTGTTCCTGCAATAATCCAAAATATGGCGATCTTTTTTATCATTGTTGAGTGTCCTCATTGTTCATCTGCGGCATAAAGAGCAGTTCCAAAATACCTTGATGTGCATATATTTGCCTATTATTTTATCTTTATTTCACTAAAAATATACTAAAAAATCCAGCCAATACAATATCGCCAGATGGTATAATGCGGCAAAGCTTCACAAGGAATCAAAAATGAAAATCGGGATTATCGGACTGGGTTTAATGGGCGGTTCATTGGGAATCGCACTGAAATCCCGTTTTCCGGCCTACCGCATCATCGGTCTGGATCACAATGCAACACACTGTTCCCAGGCCCTTGAACTGGGACTGGTTGACACTGTTGCAGAGTCAGTTGATGCAATTAAAGAGTGTGATGTGATCTTTTTGAGTATCCCCGTCAACGGGATTATCACTGCCTTGCAAATCCTGAGTGATGTGGCTCCTGAATGTACGATTATCGATCTGGGAAGCACCAAGGAAAAAATAGTCTCTTCAGTCCCATCTGTCATCCGAAAAAACTTCGTTGCAGCGCACCCGATGACCGGAACGGAAAAAGTTGGTCCGACCGCTGCACTTCATGATCTATACCTGGACAAAGTTGTTGTACTTTGTGATCTCGAAGAGAGCGGGGGACATCAGCAGGAGACTGCCCTCAGACTTTTTCGTGAAATTGGAATGAAACCGGTCTTTATGGAGTCCAAAGAACATGATCGCCATGCCGCTTTCATCTCTCACATGCCCCATGCACTCAGTTTTTCCCTTGCCAATGCTGTCATGGAACAAGAAGATCCCAAAAGCATCATTGCCTTGGCCAGCGGTGGATTCCGGGATATGAGCCGTATCGCCAAAAGTTCACCCATCATGTGGGAAGAGATCTTTCGCCAAAACAAGGGAAATCTTTTGACTGCACTGGAACACTTCAATACCGAACTGAAAAGGTGTCAGGAAATGGTAGAAAATGAAGAGTGGGAAGCACTCAACGAATGGATGGAGAGTGCGAATAAACTGCATGACATTCTATAAACGTCATACCTTCAAACAATCAAAGCTTTTTCACAGAAAAGCCTAGCAAAATTCCTAATTTCCAATTCTTCTTTTATTTATAGCCTATACCTGAATGTTGCTATGACATCCGTCGGTTTTCCGACCACTTTGGCGATCAGTTTATGGAGATAGTCACGCTCTGACCTCTCCAGTTTTTCATTGATGATCACTTCGCAGCGTACCTCCGCCTTTTCCCCTTTGGGCTGATACTCGATTTTGTTAAGATAAACACTCTTCCCGTTGATATCAAACTTGACATGCAGGAGTGCACTTCGTATATCCGCACCCTCTTCCATCGTTTCAAAGGAGTGATAGAGCGGTACTGCGATCAGCAATGTGATCAAAGACCAGATGATGATCCCTTTTTTTGCCACATGAATGGGAGCAAAGCCCAAAAAAAGGAAGGTGAGTGCGCCGGCAAGGACGATCCCGATCAGGTTAGTCATAAAAAGCAGCAGGGCATTGAAAAACATATGATAATCACCCCACCCTATTCCGATTCCTGACACGGCCAGCGGCGGTACCAGGGCAACAGCGATCGCTACTCCTGCCAGGGAACCAGAAATCTTTTCATCATTTTTAGCATAGGCAGCAGCAACTCCCGAAGCAATGGCAATCAGCATATCCAGTATAGTGGGCGAAAGCCGTGCCATCATTTCACTGCTCATTTCCCTGATCGGGGTCAGGTAGGCGATGAACATCGCAGTGAAAAGCGTAATGATGACACCGATAACAATGGTCCTCATCCCATTTTTTGAAAGGCTCTCATCCCGCCTCAGTACCCCCATGCTCAAACTGACAATAGGCTGCATCAATGGAGCAAGGATCATCGCACCTATGATCACGGAACTGGAGTTGATAAAAAGCCCCAGCGTCGCTATAACAGTCGCAAGAATAAGCAGGATGACAAAAGTACTGCTGATCTCCCCTTCATCCCGAAGACTGGTAAAGAGTGCTGTATAGCGCTCTTTTGAAGCGTGCGAAAAGAGTGGTAAGCCCTCCTTGAGAGAATTGATCGTCTCCTCATCTTTGGGTATATTGTCAAGACGGACGGAATTTCGATCTGTTTTTTCGGCAATTTGCTGTTCCCAGAATTTTACACCGACACTCAGAGCCAGAGCCTCACCTTGCGTTTCAAGCAAAACCGGCGTTTTCATCATCTCTTCATCATCAATAACCACCTTGACAGTCTCTTCGCAGTTCACTTCCAAATGACTGCTTTTTATATACCCGCAGGAGGAAGGCAGGCGACCAGCATTCCACTTCCGAAAAAGAAGTGTTAAGGGGGAGATGATATAGTATTGCAAGAGTGATGTCGGTGCGAGGATCAGCAGTATATTCTGACTGTCCTGAGCACTCAACTGCTTTTTCAGCAAAGTGGATATCCAACTAAAATTGTTATATTCCAAACCAAGCATCCCAATAGCAGAGAATGTGATCTTCTCCTCTTTTGCAGTAGTTACGGTAAATTTATGATGCTTCAGAAAATTCTTTTTGCGCAAAGCATGCCAAAAAAGTTTGATACGTTTGAGAAAGGAGTATTTTGAATAGTGGAACTCATATTCTTTCAGGACGGATGCATTTCCGATACGCACTTCACTCAGGACAAGGGTCTCATTGCAGTAAAAGAGGTCTACCTTTTTTTCACTGGGTCTAATTGCCTGAAGAAATGCCTCTTTTGGCTTCTTGGGCATATCCAGTATTTTCGATAATCGATTCTGCTCCGACAGAGGCACGATCCCCGCAGAAAGCTGATGGTTTTTGGCCATCTCCAATACTGTTTTTATCTCCGTCAAAGTACCGGTAACAACAAGATGAGAAATGACATCATAATCAAGTTCAGGAAAAGAGTCATTTTCCGAAAAAATCTGATAGACGATCCTCTCATCCGTTTCAACGCTCTTGAATTGCTCTACAAATACCTCACAAGCACTGCCATAGAGATAACAGATGTACTTTTCTGACTGCATGATTTTACCCTTTATGGGGAACTTTAGTGCTACCCTTTAGAAAGAAAATAATGACATGAAACAACTTTGGCATTGCTGTAATATCAACTCTCCCTGTATTGATCTACCAAACGTTTCAACTCTTTTTTGTCAATGATGACATTTTTATCACCACCTCTCTTCGCATAGAGTTTTCTCACCATCGCCTCCACTTCCGGATTATCATTGGTATGCGGATAAAGAGTTTTCAGCGCTTCACTCTCTTTCATCGGATTGGGCTTCCTCTTCCATCGCAGTGAAGGCGGCAGCTTTACTGCTCCAAGTGTCAACAAAACACCTCCGCCAAAGGCAAGCAGAAGCATCCATGGGTTGAGTGCTTCAGTACGGATCTCCCCTTTCTCTTTATATACTTCGTCTGCTTTTGTCTCGCTGCCTGGTGTTTGCTGAGGCTTGGCGCTTTGAACCGTCACAGGGGCAGATACATGTCCTCCGGAGATCTCAATTTGATAGGATTCAGTCTTTAGCTCTTCAACTTTTTCTGTTTTAAAATTAAAAAGGGGAAATGACTTGGAAGGGATCGTAAAATTATGATCGGAGATAAAAACAAATTTCTTCTCATAACTGCTGATCAGTTGATTGCCTACCAGTTTGCTATCGACTTTGGCGGCATCACTGTAAACCGTCACACCATCGATATCATACTTCAAGCCGTCAAAATCTTCCAGATTTCCTTCACCACTGATGGTGATCGTCAAATTAACCGGCTTATTGGCTTTGACTTTGGCAGCATCAATTTTTTCACTCAGTTTCAGATCGCCGACCAGATCAGTCTGCTTCGGCAGTGCCTTGACTTCAAGATTCAAAGATCTGGAGGCTATTTGACTCCATTTTGGCGTATCAAAGAAGGTTCCGAAAAATTCATCTTTTCGTTGACTCCGTTCAGCTACTTTGGCTCTGGCCGGCTCTATCGTCAGATTTCCATCACGTTTTGGAGTCAAAAGATAACGCAATTCATGAACAAGATAAGCACCTTTTCGATAGGTCTTCTCATCCCCAACTTCTTTGACAAAGAAATCTTTAAATGTTGGTTTTTGATACTCTACCTTCATCAAATCGACCTGACGCGATTCATTGAAGAAGACGGAAAGCAATAGTGGTTCTCCCACATAGACCTGCTGTTTATTGGCCACCATATCCAGGTTGAACTTTTTTGAACTAGCTGGTGTCGGCGCTGCCGATTTGACGATCTTGATCTCGATGGGATCCGTATGCATCTCTTTTCCATCAACTTTGATTGTAAAGGAAGGAATCGTTATCGGCTTATCCGGTACAAATGTCATAACCAATTTTGATATTCTCTCTATCTTGTTCTGGCCATTGATCGATGTAATGCCCATACTGGTCATACTGGTTTTTCCCTCTACTGTATATGGTCCGATAATATCGATCCGTGGAAATTCTACATCATTTCCTACCGCTTCAAGTGTCAGCCGGATACTGTTCCCCTCCACCACATTGGGATCATCCACCGTCGCCTTGACACTCGCCCCAAAAGCAAAAACCGCTGTCATCTGCAACAGTAAAAGTATCTGTAATAATTGTTTCATATTCTTGAGATCCTCTCTTCATCTAATAAAAGTTTTTCGCAGAAAAACCTACAAAAATTCCTCATTCCTAATTCCTCATTCCTAACTATTAATGCTACCACGGATTCACATTCTCCTCTCTCTGAGGCTTTTTAGCTTCTCCTGCCTGGTACATCATCGAGGGCATTTTCTTCTGATTGAGTTTCTTCAGCAGCCTTTTGAGCTCTTTCTGTGACATCTCCTGCTCTTTGCTCATCTTTTGTTCTTTTTGCTCCTGGCCTGAAGCGCTGCCTTCATCCTTTTTTTGATCCTCTTTCTCTTTGTCGGACTTTTGTTTATCTTTTTGACCCTCTTTATTCTCTTTATCCTGCTTTTCCTGGTCTTTTTTGCCCTTTTTTTGCTGATCTGGCTTTTTCTCCTGATCTTTCTGATCCTTTTTTTCCTGCTCTTTTTTCTGTTTCTCTTTTTTTTCTTTATCTTTTTTGTTTTGATCCTTTTGATCCTGATTCTGTTTCTTTTGATCCTGGTCTTTTTTGTCTTGGTCTTTCTTCTGGTCTTGTTTTTTCTTATCTTTCTTTTGTTGTTCTTTCTGTTTTTTGGCCAACTCAAGATTGAATCGTGTATCTGCATCTTCCCGTATCTTCAGGGCTTCTTCATAAGCCTTGATCGCTTCATCCAGTTTTTTTTGCTGAAAATAGCTATTCCCCACATTGTGCAGTCGCTGCGCTTCATCCACTCCCTGGGCTTTTTTGTAAGATTCAAGCGCTTTGTCATACTGCTTGGCTTTGTAGTAAGCATTCCCTATATCATAATCAACTTCCGGTGTCTCTTTTTTCAATTCCCTTAGAAGAGCGGCACTTTTCTGATATTTTTCTTCTTCATAGGCTTTTTTAGCTTTGTCAATTGTTTGAAAGTCCATTAAGCCGGCACTGGCAACAGTGAGCAGTGAGCAGTGAGCAGTGAGCAGTGTCAGGATGACCTTTTTAATATATTTTCTCATTTTCAAGCCTCCTTTCTTCTCGGCATCGAGCTGAATGCGATCAACAGCAGAAGAATTCCTCCGCCAAGCGGATAATAGAAGAGTTCCACACGGTCCTTGATCTTGACAGCTCCCTGCTGGGTACTCTTATGATTGTTGCGAATGATCGAAACCAGTTTCTCAATATCCTCTTTTCCGTTTCCTGCAACCACATAAGCACCGCCGGTTTCAATAGCAATTTTTCCCAATGCATCATTGCGCTGGGAGATAGCGATAGTACCGTCTTTTTTAACAAGTGGTTTACCGTTACCGTCAAGTACCGGGGCTCCTTCTTCGGTTCCCACCAGAACGACATAGAGTTGTATGCCGCTCTCTTTCATTTCGTTGGTAAAACCTTTGAGCGCCTCCTCATCTCCGCCATCGCTGAAAACGATCATAAGCTTCGGCTTCTTTTTCTCCAGCATCTTTGCTGCCAGCGATCCCAATGCAGAGAAGTCGGTTGATCCCATATTGATATATTTGTCACTGACCCTCTCAACAATATCTTTCAGTGTCAATTTGTCGCTGCTGAAAGGAGCCAGTACAAACGAGACATGCGCAAAGGCTAAGACTGCGATTTCATCACTTGGCATGACATCAAAAAGTGTCAGCATCTTTTTCTTGGCAAATTCCAGACGGTTGGGGTAGTTGTCTTTGCTTCGCATCGATCCGGAGATATCCAGTGCAGTCAGGAGACTCAATCCCTTGACCTCAACGACTTTGTCCCCTTTTTCGATCACAGGCCGTGCCATGGCGATGATCATCAGGAAAATGGCACTAAACATCACAATGTTGCGCACCACCATCGGCACCGCATTGCTTCCTGCACGCAGTCGTTCCAATACCTTCTCATCAAAGATCCGTGAGAGATGATCCTTGTTCGTCGAGATCAGTAAAGCAAAGATCACGAAAGGGATAATCAGTGCCCAAAACAGTTGCGGATGCACAAAACTCATGACAAAGCTCCTCTCGAATTTCTCAGATAGACAAAAAAGAGCAATGCCAGTATCGCAACAAAGAGCGGGTAGAGATAGAGATAAGTATGCTGCACTACTTTTTTATCACTCATCTTGCTTGTCTCAAGCTTGTCAATCTCATTATATATTTCCAAAAGCATCTCACTGTTATGCGCACCGTATGCCTTGCCTTTTCCTGCATTTGCCAATGCCTGAAGATATCTGCCATTATAATCTCTGGGGTCACCGATACCGATGGCATAAAGCTTGATATCACTTTTGGCAATGATGTTTTTGATATCTTCAAAGGCCACTTTACTCATATTGTCCTGACCATCCGTGAGAAGAATGGCGATCTTTGACCTGGCTTTACTTTTGGTCAGCATCCCATACGTTTGTACCAATGCATCATTGATTGCAGTACGCTTTCCTGCAATTCCAAGCTGTTGATAAGCCACAATATCCTGTAAAAACTCTTTTTCAAAGGTCAATGGTGAAGCGATAAATGCTACATCGGCGAAGGTCACAACACCTATACGATCATTACTGCGCTTAGAGACAAAATCATTGACCACCTCTTTGACTACATCGAATTTATTTTTCACCCTGTCATTGGGATCAAAACCTCTTTGGCGCATCGAATCACTGGCATCGATCACCAGTACGATATCCCGTCCTTTTTTGTGACTATCCTGATACTCCCTGGTCATGACGGGTGAAGCCAAAGCAGTGACGGCACCCACGATCCCAATCCACTTCAGCCAAAGCAGAAGAGAACTCTTTTTGCTGCCACTTTTGAGAAGCAGAGCTTCAATATGGGGAAAATAGATCGCTCTGCTTCGCTCCCGGCAAAACTTTGCACAGAGCATAAAGAGCAGAATGATCCCAAAAACAAAAGGATACTGAAAACTAAATTGACTCATCAACTACCTGCACATAGAGATTGAATCGATTGAGGGTTTCATCATCAACTTTTTCAACCTCTTTTTTATATTTGTACTGCTCCAAAAGCAGCTCAAGCTGGCCAAAAAGCTCTTTTCTCCTCTCATCTGTCGCCAAAAGCCTGCCGTAATGTGTTGCTGCATAGGCACTTGCTTTGGTATCTTTCCAATCAATTTTCCTGAGTTCCGTCAAGTACTTCTTTGCAAGATTTGCCTTGCGGTGTTCCAAAAACTTTTTCGCTGCAAAAAAGAGAATAGCCAATAATAATAAGGCGCCAAACACCACTAATCCCCAAAATATATAGTAGCTGCTATCAGGTATTTCCAAAAGTGGCTTTATATCCTTCAGTTGATCCATATGCATTTCTCCTTAAAAAGGAGCGAAGCCCCTTCTGAATTCCTTTCACTGAAGCTTCGCCTTTGGCGAGACATAATAATTATTGACAACATTGTATTACCTCATTCTCTTGATCAATTTCAGATACGGTTCTTCATCGGTATATATTTTGGCAAAACGGATACCATTCTTTTTGAATTGTCTGTAAAGTTTCTCATCATTTTCATACAGAGCCTGCTTGTACCGCTTCACCGTCCCACCATCAATATTTCCTTCAAAACTCTTTTGACTCTCCATATCGATAAGTCTCATATACCCCAGTTCGCCCGGACTCTCTTCAAAACGATCTCTGACGATAATGGCAAAAACATCATGCTTTTTGCTCAGCAGCTTAAGATCTACATCTCCGATAAAATCAGAAATAATAAAGATCAATGAACGTTTCTTCACGCGACTGAAAAGGGTATCGACAAAGCCTTTGAAATCTCCCATTTTTCCAATTGTACTGAAATCTGTCAGGGATTCCACTGCCCGGTTAACAGAAAAAAGTTTCTTGCTGGGTTTACTTTTTTCATAGAGTCTGTCGGCATAAATCATATGGGAAAAAAGATCAGAATTTTTGACTGCCGAAAAACCGAGTATAGAAACGATCTCTGCCATCAATTCACTTTTTTGTCTAACTGTGCCGAAATAGACTGAACCATTCATCATGCTTGCCGCTACAACATTGAGCTCCCGTTCCTCTTTGTAGATTTTGACAAAAGGCTTTCCCAGCTTGGCTGTGGTCTTCCAATCGATCTTTCGGATATCATCGCCATAGATATATTCACGAAGCTCCGCAAACTCAAAGCCCTGCCCCTGAAAAAGGGATGCATTATTCCCCAGCATTTCACCGAAGACTTGCTTTCTGGTTTTAAGAATGATCTTTTTGGTTGCTTTACTACTCATTTATCTTCTCCTTGCAGAGAAGCAAAGCTCCTCCGCAATTCCTCTCACCAAAGCTACGACGGTCGTCAAGATGGCATTATTTGTCTCACATTTCAATTCATAAACTCCGTCATTTTAATAATAGCATTGCCGTGCAATGCTTACCACAATTGTTAATTTTTAATTGCTAATTATTAATTCCTACGGGATCGGAACAGCCGCTAACACTTTTTCGATAATCCAATCCTGTGTGACCCCCTCCGCCTCTGCTTCATAACTCAATATGATCCTGTGGCGTAGAATCTCTTTGGCGATGTAGGCGATCTCGATCGGAGAGACATAATCCTGTCCTTTGAGATAAGCGATCGCTCTGGATGCCTTGTACATATCGATACTGGCACGCGGAGAGGCTCCGAACTCGATATAGTTTTCCAGTTCATCCAATCCATAGGCCTTCGGGTTTCTGGTCGCAAAAACCAGCTCAACGATATAGGCCTCGATCTCCTTGTCCAGATGAACCTCCATCGCCTCTTTTCGGATCTGGCTGAGATCCTCTCTCGTCGCAACCTGCTCAATGGTACCAAAAGTGTCATTGGCAACCCGTCTGGCAATCTCCAGCTCTTCTTCTTTGGTGTTATAGCCTACCACTACTTTCATCATGAAACGATCCAGCTGCGCTTCGGGAAGTTCATAGGCGCCCTCCTGCTCAACCGGGTTCTGTGTCGCCATTACCAGGAAAGGAAGGTCGATCTTGAAACTCTCATCACCGATGGTCACCTGTCTCTCCTGCATGACTTCCAGCAGTGCAGACTGGACCTTTGCCGGTGCCCTGTTGATTTCATCAGCCAGCAGGAGATTGGTAAAAACCGGCCCTTTTTTGATCTTGAAATTATTGTGGGAAGGGTCGTAGATCTCCGTGCCGATGATATCAGAAGGTAAAAGATCCGGGGTAAACTGTACCCGTTTAAAATCAAGCCCCAATGTCTTTGCCAACGCGTTGACCGTCGTCGTCTTCGCCAATCCCGGAACCCCTTCGAGTAAAATATGCCCACGACAAAGCAAACCGGCCAAAAGCCCCTCGATCATCTTCTCCTGCCCTACAACGACTTTGCCCATCTCTGTTTTGATCGCATCAATTATTTGACTCAATTCATTCTCCTCTATATACTGTTGCGGTCATCCGCTAAAGTTAAGCTAATAGTACTCAGAGCGAGTAAATGAAAGATTAATAGATGAGAAAAACTTTAGCGATCTAGACTAAGCTTGTCGGTATCGGCACGAGAGAATGCGGTAACATTTAGGGTTCAACCCCAATTTCCAAGACATCCCTCAACGCATCTTCAATTTCACTAAACTCAAAAACAAATCCCTCGTGAAGCAATCTCTCGGGGATCACCCTTTGACCCTCTGTCAGCACAGTGGTTCCTTCGGAAAAAAGTATCGGGCTTATCTTTCATGGATTGCATCGCTTCTACCAGTTTTTTGGTAGTGCCGATACGACTGTCATAAAGTACTCTCCTGTAAGCTTCGCTCCACCTATGGATGATAGGAGCACCTGCAAGATTGATAACTACAGATGATCCTTCAAGAATATTTGTGATCTCCTGAGGATCTTTTTGCATTTCGTCACTATTTAACCCGACGATCTCATATCCCTTATTTTGAAAAACCGTTTGCAGATAACTTCCGACAAAACCACTTGCTCCGACGATGGCTGCTTTTTGCATGAAGAACTCCTCTCTGTTGCTTTTTAACTCGTATCTCTTTTGCAATAGTTTGCGATACAGCATCAAGTGCCAGCTTTTTTTGATCTCGTTTGCAAGCCTCGCAAGGATTATTTCCCCCTCAAATACCCCATCGCCGTAGCGATCAGGTCGTCATCATCTTTGCTCGGTGATTTCAGCACCAGCCGCTCCTTGTTCTCATCCATAAATTCGATAAAGACATTCTGCTCATAGCTGGAGACTTTGGAGATCTTCTGCTCTCTGGCCAATACCTTCATAACGATGATATCAATAAACTGTCGGGTAATGGTATCGGGCTTGCCGAATCGATCGGCGATCTCGCTTTCGATCTCATAAACTTCTCCCACTCTTTCACAGAGCGAGAGTCGACGATAGAGCTCCAGCCGCAGGCGATCTTCTTCGATCAGCTCTTCATTGAGGTAGGCATCGACAGAGAGTTTCATATCAACACTCTGCTCCTCCTCCTGCTTCTGGCCGCTGAGTTCCCTGATTGCATCTTCAAGCATACGCAAATAGAGCGAATAACCGATCTGTTTGATATGGCCGCTCTGGGCTTCTCCGATGATATTCCCGCCACCGCGGATCTCAAGATCGTGAAAAGCGAGTACTGCTCCGCTGCCCAGGTCAGAATGTGATTCGAGCGCCAGCAAGCGGCGTTTGGCATTGTCAGTCAAGTGCTCTTTGTCTTCTACGATAAAGTAACCATACCCCTCTTTGCCTCCCCGTCCGACACGGCCGCGAAGCTGATGGAGATCGGCAATACCGAAATTATCCGCCCCATCAACGATCATCGTATTGGCATGCGGCATATGGATACCAGACTCCACGATCGATGTCGAAAGCAGCACATCATACTCACCTGCTTCAAAAAGCATCATCTCATTCTCTGTCTCTATCGCAGATATTTTGGAGTGCAGCACAGCAATACGCAAGTCGGGTAAAATCTCCAGGAGCTCTTTCTTTTTGGCATCGATCCCGGCAATCGAGTTGTAAACATAGAAGATCTGCCCGCCCCGGCGCATCTCTCTGAGAATCGCCTCCTTGACCACCTTCTCATCATAACTCTTAACAAAAGTACGTACTCCCTGACGCTCCAACGGCGGCGTCAATATCTCTGAAAAACTCTTGATCTGCGACAGTGCCAGATTGAGACTTCTCGGGATCGGGGTGGCGCTCATGCTGAGAAGATGGACATTGATCGCAATCTCTTTCAGTGCCTCCTTTTGTTTCACGCCGAACTTGTGCTCTTCGTCGATCACCACCAGTGCAAGGTTTTTGAATTTTGCCTTGAGCAGGGCATGGGTACCGATCACTACATCGATCGCCCCCTCTTCAAGTCCTCTTAGCACCTCTCTTTTATCTTTAGCCGAAGAGAAACGGTCGAGCTTGGCTACTTTGATATCATACTTGTCAAAACGCTCTTTAAGGCTTTTGTAGTGCTGAGAGCTGAGCAGCGTTGTCGGTGCGATGATCATCGCCTGATACCCATTTTTGACAGCGACAAACATTCCATTCATCGCCACTTCTGTTTTGCCAAATCCCACATCGGCGCTCAGCAGTCGATCCATCATCCTACCGCTGCCCATATCCTCCAGCATTTCGCTGATCGCACGCTCTTGATCTTCAGTGTGGACAAAACCCGCTTCACTCATGAAGATAGCCTGCTCTTCCAGGTCACTCTTAAGTACAATCCCTTTTTTCAGATGGCGCTGCGCCGAGAGATTAATGATCTGCGAAGCAATGGCAAAGAGCTTTTCACGCACTTTACCCTTGAGTCGCTTGAAGCTTGCCTTGCCGAGACGATCGAGTGCAGGAAGTGCCCCACCCTCTGCCACATAACGGTCAATCACTTCAAGATTCTCTACCGGGACAAGCAGGCTATCCTCATTCTGGTAATTAATAACGACAAATTCACGGGTTGCCCCCAGAATTTCACGCTTTTCAATACCCCGGAAGAGGCCGACCCCATGATTTTCATGTACCACATAGTCTCCCGGCTTCAGCTCATCGAGGATGATCGAAGCTTTCTTGACACGTTTCTTCTTCAATGGCTTATTGAGCGAGAGGATCAGGCGGTCAGAGCCCAGAATATTGACGATCCCTTCCTGATAAATGAATTCGATTCCCTCAAAAGAGCCCAGTTCACTCCCCCGAACAATACTCTCATTTCTGGCAATGATCGTGATCTTCTTATCCTTATGGGATTCCAGCAGAGCATTGGGCTTGACCGCTTCAAGATCACGATATCTTTTGGCAGGAGGAATCACGACTGCAGGAATACTTTCTCTGGCGACATGAGGCTCTCCCAGACTGTAGATCTCTTCGACCTCCCTGCTCAGATTCGAAGCTGAAACCGTCTCAAAGAGAGAAAAATATGCTTCAGAGAGTTCCTCCAGATGCCAGAGCCCCAAACTATCGATATCTCTGACAAAGGTGTCATAGCTGCTCCGCTCCGTCCGGCTCTTCCATGCTTCAAACTGCTCACCATTCAGTGCCAGATAGGTTGGAATGATCTCTGCCTCCTCCAGCTCCTCTTTGAAACTCTTCTGTGAATTTTCATCATAGTAGCGGATACTCTCGATCTCTTCATCAAAGAGGCTGATACGATAGGGAAGTTCCGCATTGATCGGGAAAATATCGATGATATCGCCGCGGAAAGAAACTTCACCCCGCTGAGAAGCGATATCGACAAAATGATACCCCCAGTGGTAAAGCTCCTCTTTAAAAGACTGCAACGCCACTGTCTCACCAAATTCAATCTTTTTCTTTTGGAAGAATTCTGCTTTCGGAAGCGGCAGAAGCATCGTTCTCAAAGGAGCCACCAGCAGACGTTTGCTATCGCTATGGAAATAGTCTGATAGAGTAGCAAAAAGTGCGTAAACCTCATCCTGAAAGGCGCGAAGATCCTCACCTGTACTCAC
>JAYEND010000041.1:34743-90108 GCA_034721895.1 Campylobacterota bacterium
ATTTCTAATTTTTAACTTTTAATTTCTTTAGGAACGCTTCCACCACATAGAATGAACCAAATACCAGATAGTTCACCTCTTCATTGATGGTCCCGTCAAAATAATGATACTGCAACTCTGCATTTTGCAGCGCTTCTTCTATCTGTTCGAGCGTAGCAGCTCTCTGAGACACTATACGGATAATCTCCACACGTTTTACCCTGGGCTTCAGGATACGCAATACCTCTTCATAATCTTTATCATCAAGGCTATTGTAGATCAATACAACCTCATCATCAAGAGCTTCCACAATAGCTTTGGCCGCCAATGGATTATGCCCGACATCGATACGGATATTGTGTCGAAGGGGATAAAAACGCCCGAAAAGTTCAAGGGATCCAAGATCATTGATATCATACCTGATATTCAAAATATCCAGTGTCTGGAGTGCGACCATTACATTATCAATCAGATATTTCCCCCACCCCTTCTCCTGGACAATTTGCTCCAACTCTCCTCTTTTCTTAACGCTCAGGGCAGAACGCTCAACGCTTAATAAGAGCTCTGCTCTTCTTTCCAAAGCAATCCTCTTTGCCACCTCAACCACTTCAGAATAAACCTGCGGTGCCAGCAAAGCCTGCTTTCGTATGCTTCTTATCTTTGTAGATGCAATCTCTTCGATCGTTTCACCCAGAAACGCCTGATGATCTATGCCGATGGGAGTAATAACACTGAGGATCTTGTCGCAGACATTCGTCGCATCATACTCACCTCCAAGTCCTGCCTCCAAAATAATCAAATCCAAATCTTCAAATACGATCAATGCCAGCAATGTCGTATATTCAAAATAGCTCAATGCTTCACTCATCTGCTGTCCCAGAATGCGGTAGAGTCGCTGATGAGCAGCTTCGAGCTTCTCATCGCTGCTGTCTCTGCCATTGAGCCAGATACGTTCGTTGAACTTCAAAATGTGAGGCGAGGAAAAATGCCCTGTCCCTAAACCGCTGCGATATGCCAAATGGGCAATTATCCGACCGGTCGAGCCTTTGCCGTTCGTACCAACGATATGAATGTTGGGCGGATGGGCAATAGTCTCCCTGAGCACTGCATACGCCTGATGCACCCGCTGATGATCGATCTCTTTATAATAGAGTGGTTTGGCTTCGAGAAAATCGCTGAAAGATGGTACACTCACAACTATTGCACTGCTCCCTGCGCACTCGCATAAGCCAGAAACTGATCAAGTGCTTTTGCCAATCCCTCGCGGATCGCTTCGATCCTGAGGTTTGATGAAAGCAGTGAACTGGCCTGGATGTCCGATTCCACCATTGAAGTAATTGTGCGCGAAAGTTTTCCTTTTTTGGTCACCATATCAAACTTAACCCGTATGTTGGCACGATAGCGGGTAATATACCCATTGGCATCGTAACTCATCGGAGAAAAGGTGCTGCCCTCATACGAAGCAACAATAATACTCTCCGCCTGCTCTTTGGAAGCCAAATTCCCCTTGAAACGTCTTATGATCATACCGCGCAGCGCATCTTCCACAGCCACAGCGTTCTCCGGCTCTTTCTGCGATACTTTCACATCCACATAGACAGAATCGTGGAAAACATTCTGGATATAGTGTGACGAAGGTTTATAGCCGCAACCAGCTATTAGCAGAACTAATAGAGTGAAGAGTGAAGAGTGAAGAGTGAAGAGTTTTGATTTGTTTTGCTTGGCAAAGCTTCTATTGAAATACATTTTTCCCATTCTTATTTCTCCCTCTTCATCTAAATTGCAAGCGGAGCCGCCGCACCGCAAACAAAACTTCTTAACCCTTAACGCTTAGCACTAACTCGGTTTCACCACAAGATTAACCAGCTTATTAGGCACTACAATCTCTTTGATCATCGTCATTCCCTCCAGCCACTTGGCCCCTGCTTCTCTGGCTGCTGCAAGAACTTCTTCTTTGGAGGCATCCGGTGAAACGGCGATCTCGGTACGTTTTTTACCATTAATTGTCACAGCCAGAGTAATGCTGTCCTGAACGAAGACTTCCTCTTTGAGCGGAATGGGCGCTGAGAGATTTTCTCTCCCGAAAAGCACTTCACTCAATTCGCTCGCCACATGCGGGACAATCGGTTCGAGCAGGTTTAGGAGAATATACATCCCCTCGCTCCATACTGCCGAATCATCCTGTTTGTCCAGCGCATTAAGTGCCTCCATACTTGCAGCTATCAGTGTATTGAAGGCGAAAGAGTTCTCATAAACTTCTGTGGACTTTTTCAACGCTTCATAGACTTTGGCCCGTGCCTCTTTTGATTCGGAGCTGAGTGCTGCATGATCGATCTCAGGCAGGCTCTTCTCATTCACCTTTGCTTGACGGTCGTAGAGTTTCCTGATAAACCGGAATGCCCCCTCGACGGCACTGTCATTCCACTCCAGCTCTTTTTGAGGCGGCGCGGCAAAAAGGATAAAAAGACGGGCCGTATCGGCACCGTACTTTTCTATTAATTTGTCCGGATCGACAGTATTGCCTTTTGACTTGCTCATCTTGGCACCATCTTTGAGCACCATCCCTTGTGTCAAAAGATTCTCAAAAGGCTCATTGATATCACACACTCCCATATCCCTGAGTACTTTGATAAAAAATCTTGCATAGAGAAGGTGCAAAATCGCATGCTCGATTCCACCGATGTATTGATCAACCGGCAGCCAATAATTTGCATCCTCTCTGTCTATTCCCACCTCCTGCCATTTTCCGGGATCAGTCGCATAGCGGAGCTGATACCAGCTCGACTGCACAAAGGTATCGAGTGTGTCTGTCTCACGGATCGCCTCTTTTCCGCATTGGGGACAAGAGCAATGTTTCCAGGTCGGATGACTCTCAAGCGGATTCCCCTCACCGGTGATCTCAACATCCTCAGGCAATGCGATCGGAAGATTCTCAAGTTTTTCAGGAACCAGACCGCAACTGCTGCAGTGCACGAACGGGATCGGGGCACCCCAATAGCGCTGGCGACTGACTCCCCAGTTTCTCAGTTTGAAGTTAGTAGTTCCTTTTCCAAGCTCTTTCTCTTCAAAAAAAGCAATAATCTGCTCTTTAGCATCTATACTCTTCACACCTGTAAAATTATCAGAGTTTTCCAATGAGCCTTCAGCAATATAGGGTAGCTCTTCGCCGCCTGAAATGACTCTCTTGACAGGCAAGTCATACTTGCCTGCAAACTCAAAGTCTCGCTCATCATGTGCCGGAACCGCCATCACAGCACCGCCACCATAGGAAGCCAGGACAAAATTGGATGTCCAGACAGGAATCTTCTCGCCAGTCAACGGATGGATCACATCGATACCCAAAGGATACCCCTCTTTCTCCGCTTGCGCACGATCACGCTCCGTCATATTGGCGATATGGGTAATCGCTTCTGCGACCTCAGACTTCAGAAGATCATGTTTGATCAGGTACTTGACGATCGGATGTTCTGCCGCCAAAGCACTGTAGGTCACCCCGTAGATCGTATCGGGGCGGGTCGTGAAGACTTGATAGTTTTCAAACTTTCCACCCAGCTTTGCTTTGCTCTCTTCACTCAATTCAAAGGTAAACTCCAGCCCCTGAGATTTCCCGATCCAGTTACTCTGCATCGTCAAAACCTGATTGGGCCATTTCCCCTCGAGCAGCTTCAGGTCATCGAGCAGTTCATCAGCATATTTGACAATGTCAATATAGTATCCCGGCATCTCTTTGAGCTCTACTTCCGTTCCGCAGCGCCAGCAGCATCCCTCTTCGACCTGTTCATTGGCCAGTACCGTATGACAGGGTTCACACCAGTTTACCGTCGTTGATTCACGGTAGAGCAATCCCGCCTCAAACATTTTAATGACAAACTCTTGCTCCCAGCGGGTATAAAGCTCATCACAGGTCGCAAATTCTCTTGTCTTTGAAAAAGAGAAACCCAGAGAAACCAATTCTTTGCGCATATAGTCAATATTTTCATAGGTCCATTTTTTGGGGTGCAGCTTATGTTTAATCGCTGCATTTTCCGCCGGCATCCCAAAGGCATCCCAGCCAATTGGGTGCAGAACGTTAAAATCCTGTTTACGGTAATAGCGTGCTATGGCATCTCCTATTGCATAGTTCCTAACATGGCCCATGTGGATCCGTCCGCTCGGATAAGGGAACATACTCAGGATGTATTTCTTCTTTTTACTCTGATCATCCAAGGGCTCAAAAGCTTTCTCCTGCTTCCAGCTATCTTGCCATTTTTTTTCAATCTCCCTGGGATTGTAACTCATCTTTGCTCCAACATAATAAATTGGATTGATTATATCCAAGGAGTGGTTAGGAAGAGTTTTACGCTTCATTAAATAAGTCCACTTAATAATTTTCTAATCATCAATAGTATATGATATCTATCCTCGAAAGAGTATATCTCAAATAGAACAGAAGGCTATTATCTTAATGAAAAAAATTTTACTTCTTCTTTTGCTTATTTTTAGCGTTTCGATCCATGCGGACAGAGCTTACCAAAAGGGGCTAAAAGCTTATCAGTCTAAACAATATTCTGCGGCATTGAAATATTTTTACATCTCCGCCAGGCACTACAACATCAATGCTTACACCGAACTCGGCCTTATGCATGAGTATGGCATAGGGACAGCTTCCAATCTTGCCACAGCTTTCTACTGGTATGAAAAGGCCGCCAATCGTAACAGCCCTCTGGCGCAATACCATCTTGCGACAATGTACGAAAAAGGGAAATGGGTTAAAAAAGATATGAAAAAAGCACAATTCTGGTACCAGAATGCCGCCCAAAACGGAAACAAAAAAGCAAAAATTCGGTTAGCAGGAAAACAGTCGGCAACCCCTACTGTTCAACCTACTGTTCAAAAAGAACAGGCTGGAATTATGAATTCACTGACTTTCTGGAAGGGAAAGCAGTCAGCAACCACTACTCAGCCGACTGTCCAGCTGGAGGAAAAGCGGTCGACAACAGCCACCGCTCAACCGACTCTTCAAGCAGAAAAACCATTAACAGCTCCCACTGCTCAAAAAGAACAGACTGGAATTATGAATTCACTGACTTTCTGGAAGTAAAGAGTTCACTTCCAGAACTACTTATTACCTTCCACTGCCTCTACTGAAACGTATCACATTGTCTTAAATCCCCGGACTGGAACCCTCTCTTGAACCATTCTGAACGCTGTGCGGCACTACCATGTGTAAAAGCATCTGGCCTGACATACCCCTGCGCCTGCTTCTGTAGCACATCATCCCCGATAGAACTGGCTGCATTCAACGCTTCTTCAATATCTCCCGGTTCAAGAATATTGAAACGCTTTTGCGCATGGTGTGCCCAGACGCCGGAATAACAATCAGCCTGAAGCTCTACCCGAACCTGCAAGGCATTGGCTGCTTTCTCACTTCGTACACTCTGCTTATATTGCTGCACTTTATCCAGTGTGCCCTGGAGATCCTGAACATGATGTCCAATCTCATGGGCAAGTACATAGGCTTGAGCAAAATCACCCGGCGCATTGTGCCGCTTTGCCAATTCATCAAAAAAACTGAGGTCAAGGTAAACTTTCTTGTCTGCGGGGCAGTAAAAGGGCCCCATCTGTGTCTGAGCCGTACCACAACCGCTGCGGGTATAGCCACGATAAAGGACCATTGTCGGTTCAGTGTAGCGCAAGCCGTATTGAGGAAGAATCTCTCTCCAGACATCTTCTGTATCCGCCAATACTGTTTTCATAAACTGTGCCTGCTTCTCATCCTGCACCTTATCTACAGGCTGAGTATGTACCGGACCTCCAACTCCCAGGAGGGCCAAAGGATTATAGCCATTCATATAAGCAACAACTCCCACTGCGATAATCGCCCATCCAAGCTTACTACGCAGCAATTTTTTAAACAGAGGGAACAGCATGATCAAGGCTCCCATCGAGATATTTCCACCACCACCACTGCTTTCTCTTCTATCGTCTACATTTTTACTCTGCCGACCATCTTTTCTCATTACAGACCTTTCTTTTATATCTGCATCAATTATACCTACCGAAAGTAAAATTTGACTACAATAAATGATTAGAAATAAAGGAGTTTGCGTGTCATTAGCCCTGGCCAGAAAGTATCGTCCCGCCTCATTTGATGACCTTGTCGGGCAGGAGGCTGTCTCCCAGACACTCTCTTTGGCGCTTGACGGCAACAGACTATCTCACGCCTATCTTTTTTCGGGTCTTCGCGGCAGCGGGAAGACTTCAACCGCCAGGATCTTCGCCAAGGCACTGCTCTGTGAAAAGGGTCAGAGTTCCCATCCCTGCAACCAATGTACACACTGCATCATGGCCAATGAAAACAGGCATATGGATATCATCGAGATGGATGCAGCCAGCAATCGCGGAATCGATGATATCAAAGATCTGATCGAGCATACCAAATACAAACCCAGCTCTGCCCGCTATAAGATATTCATCATCGATGAAGTCCATATGCTTACGCCTCAGGCCTTTAATGCACTACTCAAAACGCTGGAAGAACCCCCATCCTTTATCAAATTTATCTTGGCCACAACCGATCCGCTGAAACTGCCGGCAACCATCCTCTCCCGTACCCAGCATTTTCGCTTCAAAAAAATCCCCGAAAAGCTGGTGCTCCAGCATCTGGAGCATATACTCAACAAAGAGGGTATCGAATATGAAAAAGAGGCTCTGGAGATCATTGCACGAAGCGGTGCCGGAAGTCTCAGGGATTCACTGACACTTCTTGATCAGGCGATCGTTTATTCCAAAAACTATGTCGATGTTGCAACAGTCACAGGAATGCTTGGGATTATCGAGCCCAGCCTTTTGGAGAATCTGATCGACAATATCATGCAGAAGAATCAAACTGAGATCCTTGCATTTGTCAAACTTGCATCCGATTATGAGACAGAGATGATCATCGATGAATTGATCCTCTTTCTCAAGGAGCTTCTTCTCTCTCAAAGCCCCAAAGTCCCACCGATGATCATCGAACGCTTTTTTCGTATTCTGGCCGATTCAAAATCCCTCCTCAACCTGGGAGGCGATGGAGAATTTATTCTCACACTCACACTCTTTAAAATGATGGAAGCACTGGAGATCAAAGATATCGATACTATGATCAAGGCCCTGGAAAAAGAGTTGAAGGGGGTTAAAGTTCCTGATATCGTCATTGCTCCCTCTCCTGCAGCCATAGAGACCGATGATGTGATCACCATCAACGAGGAAGATATCCAGGTTCCGCCTCTGGTCGAAAAACAAAGTGCCTCCGATAAAGAGCTGCCGAAGAGAGAAGAAGTCGCGGCAGTAAAAGCTCAGGACTTGCCTCCGGCTACCCATCAGGAAGAACCTGCAGCAGAGATATCAGTCCCCGATTTGGATCAACAATACCGTCAGACCTTCAATACCCTGATCAAAAAGATCTATGACAGAGATTTTGATCTGGGAAGCTGTTTTGAACGCAATATCTCCTTTGAAAGCTATGAAAACGGAGCATTGACATGGGGCTCAATGGCTCAGGGAGATGACAAAAAAATGCTCATCACCCATTGGTCAGTGATCAAGATGTTTGTTCAGGAGCTCTTCGGGATCGAAACAAAAATCGTCAATGTTGCCAAGGGACCTCCCCAAACGCTTCAGGAACCTAAAAAAAAAGTTGATGTCATAGGGGACACTGATTCAGGATCCATGATCGAAGCCGTAGAGATGAAGAGCAGCTGTATCATGCCGGAAGCCGGAGAAACTGAAGCTGCCAAAGAGAAAGAGCCTTCCAATATCCTGGAAGAGCCGATGATCAAAGAGGTACTCAACCTCTTTGATCCCAAAAAGGTAAGGATCAAAAGAAAGGTATAGCTTCAGGGTCGCTCTTTATTCTTCCAATATCGCTTCAATAACATATTTACGTTTGTTATCATAGAGCCTTATCTTCTCTGCTGCAGTACATTTTCCCTTATCATTGAGTTCAAAAACGACCATTTGCAGGATTGCTTTACATTCATCAGGCACATTGAAATGACTACTGATTCCAGTCAGAAAGCGCTTGATCGGTATACCACTCTCCATACCGATCACACTGTCACGGCATCCGGTCAAACCCACATCCGTGACATAGCAGCATCCCTCAGCAATCTGAAGATCATCAGTCCCGACATGGGTATGGGTTCCCAAAATAGCACTGACCCGGTCTTTGAGTAGATGAAAAAGTGCCTGTTTCTCACTGCTTGCTTCCGCATGCATATCAATGACAATATGCCTGACTCCTTTCGCCTCAAGCACTTCTACAGTTTCTATGATTTTAGTAAAAGGGTTGTCCGTCATCGGCATAGTGTAGTGGCCCATCAAATTGATGACTGCCAACTCTTTTCCAAGACAAGTGGTCCGAAAGAGTCCTTTGCCCGGTGTACTCCGGGGATAGTTAATTGGACGGATCAGCGGGTAATCGTCAAAAAGGTTAAGAATCTCTTTTTTATCAAAACTGTGGTTGCCGCCACTCATCATATCGATACCGTAGTTCAACAGCTCATTACAATTCTTCTCCGTCAAACCAAACCCATGACTGGCATTCTCATAATTAGCGATCATAAAGTCTATAAAGTGTTCCTGCTTCAAACGCTTCAAGTGCTTCCCGATCATTTGACGACCTGGTTTGCCTACCACATCACCAATAAATCCTATTCTCACCTATTTCCTCTCAACAAAAGCGTAGTCACCGCACCGCATTCAACAATCATTAATTGCTAATTTTTAATTATTAATTCTCTACCGTTTGTCCGGCAAACGGAAGAAGTGCGCTTGCCCAGGTTAACCCACCGCCAAAGGTATCGAGAAGCATCAGTTCACCACTTTTCAATCTTCCTGACTCATATATATCGTTAATCGCCATTGGAATCGAAGCAGCTGAAGTATTTCCATATTTTTCTACCGTCAGAACTACCTGTTCTTTTGTCATCTTCAGGGCATCCCCTACCGCTTTAATGATACGGTAATTGGCCTGATGCGGTATAAAATGAGGTACATCTTCTGCCAAAATATCATTCTTTTTCAATATCTCTATCACATCTTTGGTCAGTGTCTTGACTGCCAATTTGAAAGTTTCATGTCCCTTCATTTGGACAAAGTTGAGTCCCTCATCGATCACCTTTTGACTTGCAGGATTGATCGAACCTGGTGCAGGTGTAACCAGAAAGTCTGCATACGATCCGTCCGCACTCGCGTGAATATCAATAATTGCCTCATCTTTATTTTCTGTTGCAGAGATCACTGCTGCACCTGCACCATCACCAAAAAGAATACAGGTACTCCTGTCCGTATAATCCACAATAGAAGAGAATTTCTCCGCCCCTATGATTAACACATGCTTTTTCATTCCGGACTCTATAAAAGCTTTGGCAACAGAAAGAAGATAGACAAAACCGCTGCAGGCTGCCGAGATATCAAATGCCTGTACATTTCTGATACCCAGTTTGTCCGAAATCATGCAGGCAGTCGAAGGCATATTGAAATAGTCAGGTGTCACAGTGGCACAGATGATAAGATCAATCTCTTCTTTGTTTATTTCTGCTCTTTCGATAGCCTTTTCTGAAGCTTTAACTCCCATATCACTAGTACACTCATCCTCAGCAGCAATATGCCGCTCCTTGATCCCGGTACGCTTCATGATCCATTCATCACTTGTATCAACCATCGCCTCCAAGTCACTATTGCTTAAAATCTTCTCGGGAACGTAGGCCCCGATGGAACGAAAAGAGGCATAAACCGGTGAAGAGTGTGACATAGTTATCCTTGCATGTAATCTAAGTCTTTAATTCTACCATAAAATATTGAGAGTTTGGGGTAAAAAGAAGGGTGGAAGAAGAACGGAAGTACTACTCGTTATTCTCCGTCAGAAGAGCTTCGATCGTTGCATTGACATCTGACTCTGTATAGCTGATAGCCTGAAAGATAGCATTTTTGATCGCCTTGGCACTGCTGCTTCCGTGACAGACGATGGCACACCCGTTAACTCCAAGCAAGGGAGCCCCGCCATACTCTTCATAATCAACCTCTTTCTTGAGGTTTTTAAACACTTTCTTTTTCATCAGCAGTGCCCCAAATTTGGCAGGCAGGGATCTTCGCATATGCTGTTTCATCATACTGAAGATGGTTGTCACCACACCTTCGCCGGCTTTAAGAAGGATATTTCCGGTGAAACCGTCACAAACCACAACATTCGTTGAACCATTAAAGATATCGCCCCCCTCTACGTTTCCAACGAAACCATCCAGGTGTTCAAGAAGTTTAAATGCCTCTTTGGTCAACTCATTCCCTTTGCTGGCCTCTTCACCGTTTGCCAGAAGACCTACTTTGGGATGGTGGATATTCATTATTTTCTGTGCATAGGCTTCGCCCATTGCACCAAATTCGTAAAGATTTTTTGCTTTACAATCTACCACTGCCCCCACATCCAGCAGCAGTGTCTTATGTATCCCAAGGCTTGGCATCAAGGTTGCCAGTGCCGGTTTTGAGATATGAGGCAGTCTTCCGATTCGCAGGGTTGCCAGTGTCATCGTTGCGCCGCTGTGTCCTGCTGAGACAACAGCATCCGCCTCTTTATTCCGTACCAGTTCAATAGCTTTATAGATCGAGGACTCTTTCCGACGCAATGCATTGGTTGCCTGATCACTCATTGAAATGATGTCATAGGCTTCAACAATTTCAACTTTATTGATATAAGATTGGGGGAGGAGTGAGAGAATCTCTTCTTTGTCTCCCACCAAAATAGGAAGAAAACTCTTTTCAGTAAGTGCCTGAATAGTTCCTTCAATGATGGGCTCAGGACCAAAATCCCCACCCATTGCATCTATGGCTACTTTTATCATTGGGTTTTTACCCTGCATTAAGACTTATATTCGCCTGTTGTCATATTCATATGGTGCGGCATTCTCCATGTTCCGTCTGCATCCTTGACCGGTCTTGGAAGTGTTGCTTTGTAGTGTGTTCTTCTTTTTGCTGCTCGTGTCTTACTGACACGTCTCTTTGGTACTGCCATTTTCTATCCTTTTTTAAAATTCTACTTCAAAATCCTTATCACTATTGTTACATTTATCACAATAATGATATGCATTTTTTAGCACATTAATTTCGCCTTCAAGGATGTACGAGATATCTATCACGCCATCTAAAAACTCAATTATATCCAAATCATCTTTATCTTGTATCACTTCATCGCTGAGTTTAAGTTGTAGTTGATTGTCCAGATTGCGGTGAATAATTTCACTACACCTGTCACAATTCAACTCTATAATACCACTCAACTCTGCATTTAAATCCACACGATGATAACCGCTTTTTTGCAATGTCCCTTTCAGTACTGCCCCCTTTGACTCAATCTCAAAAGGTTTTGCAGTAGAACCTACTTTATGAAAAACTATCTTCACGCAAAAATATCTTAGTTAATTTCTCTTTTTGCAAAGAAGAAGTTGATCTCAATTTCTGCATTCTCAACAGAATCACTTCCATGAACAGCATTTGCATCGATACTCTCTGCAAAATCAGCTCTGATAGTACCGGCTGCTGCTTCTTTTGGGTTTGTTGCTCCCATAAGATCTCTGTTTTTAGCCATTGCATCTTCACCTTCGAGTACAGTTACAACCACCGGTCCGGAGATCATAAACTCTACAAGATCCTTAAAGAAAGGTCTCTCAGCATGAATAGCATAAAAAGCTTCTGCATCTATTTTGCTTAAACGGATTTTCTTTGTTGCTGCGATTCTAAGTCCGGCATCTTCAAATCTTGAAAGGATTTTTCCAATGACATTTTTGGCAACTGCATCTGGTTTAATGATTGATAATGTTTGTTCCATACTAATTTTCCTCAGTATAATAATTTACTTCGTTTGTCATCAAAAAATTACAAGGTGAAGTATTCGGGCGGAATTTTAGCTAAAAATAAATTAAAATATTATTAAAATAAGGGTAAATAGTAAAGAAAGATTTGCCGGGTAAGCACCCGGCAAGAAGAGATTTAATCTTCGATGACCGGTGTATCTTTTGCGCCTCTTGTTTCAGAAGCAGGCATACCCTCTGTCGGATCACCCCATACGATACATCCTTCTGTCGGACATGCTTCAGCACATGCCGGTACATCATGGTAACTCACACATTCTACACATTTATCAGCATAGACATAATAGATCTCTTCACCTGTCGGATTATCATCCTCATCAACGATCGCCTCTACCGGACATTCGTCGATACAAGCCGCACAGTTAATGCAGGTATCAGTAATAATTACTGCCATTTTTTCTCCTTAAAATCAAAGTTCACCAAACTATATCAAAACTTATTTAAATTACTCTTTAAAACCTCAAAATTACAATCCAAGATAGGATTTTATCTCTTCGACACGATCCAATTTTTCCCAATTGAATCCCTCCTCTTCTCTTCCGAAGTGACCGTAGGCCGCTGTTTTTCGGTAGATTGGTCTCAGAAGATCCAGTGAATCGATGATCCCTTTGGGTGTCAGATCAAACAACGCTTCTACACAAGAGATAATCTTTGCCTCATTAACCGCTGCTGTATCATGCGTATCGACATAGATTGAGACCGGCTTCGCAACACCGATGGCATAAGCGATTTGAATCGTTGCTTTCTCACAGGCACCGGCAGCAACAAGATTCTTAGCCACATGGCGTGCTGCATAAGCACCACTTCGATCCACCTTCGTCGGATCTTTCCCCGAAAATGCCCCTCCGCCATGCGGACAGGAACCACCATAGGTATCCACAATGATCTTTCGGCCTGTCAACCCTGCATCCCCCTGGGGACCGCCGATGACAAAACGTCCTGTCGGATTAATATGGTAAATGATATCATCACTGAGAAGTTCTGCCGGAATTACTTCCTTTATCACCTCATTCATAACCGATTCCTGAACCTTTTCCAATGAAACCTCGGGATGATGCTGCGTTGAAACAACGATGGTATCGATCGCCACCGGTTTTCCATCTACATACTTCACACTTACCTGCGCTTTTCCATCAGGACGAAGAAAAGGAACGGTTCCGTTTTTTCTCACTTCAGCTAATTTTGCTGTGATTTTATGTGCCAGTGAGATCGGCAAAGGCATCAACTCTTTAGTCTCTTTGCAGGCATAACCAAACATCAATCCCTGATCTCCCGCACCGATCTCTCCGCCACTTTGGTCAACCCCCTGATTGATATCCGGACTCTGCTCTCCAACGCCATTTAGAACGCCTGCACTGCGATAGTCAAAGCCATAGGATGCATCAGTATAACCGATCTCGCGCACCACTTCTCTGGCGATATCCTGCATAGGAGCATAGGTATGGGTTTTCAACTCCCCGGCTATAATACAGAAACCGTTACTCAAAAGTGTTTCACAGGCTACGCGTGCATTCTCGTCGCGCTCAATAATATAATCGAGTATCGCATCAGAGATCTGATCCGCCATCTTGTCCGGATGCCCCTCTGTCACCGACTCACTTGTAAAAATATACTCTTTCGACATTTCTATTTATCCTTTTTCTGTTAGTAGATTTAAGATTGACAACACTATTATCACTATAAAACCTATCTCTTTTAAATGATAGCATTGCAAAGCAATGCAAACCATAATTTTTAATTTTTAATTTTTAATTTTTCACTTACTCTTAGCGCAAGCTGTTCCGGCAAAATCCCCAATGATTCCTCCACCAGCTTTGTATTGCCATGCGTGATAAAGTCATCCTCATATTCAAAGGTAGTCAGATTCACCCCTTCGATCTGTTCCCTGCTTAGAAACTCAAGCAATGCCGAACCGACACCGCCCATTTGGGCACTGTCACTGAAAACAAACCAGGATCCATACTCCCCGGCAAGCTCTGCAAGCTTACTCTCATCCAGCGGCTTGACAAAACGAAGGTCCAGAATTGCCGGCTGGACCCCTTCCAGATATCCGGCAGTCTCGATAGCACGCCCTACACCATTGCCGTAACCGATAAAAAGAACATCTTTTCCCTCTTTCAGGAGTTCAGCCTTGCCCAGTTCGAAGGGGAGGCTCTCTGTATCCTCTGCGATAAAGGCGCCTCGTGGGTAACGGAAGGCACAGGGGTGTTCATATGCTTTGGCAAACTCCATTGCCAGCTTCATCGTCGTCTCATTATAAGGTGCCAGCAGTGTCATATTGGGAATAGCACGAAGATAAGATATATCGAATGCCCCCTGATGTGTCTCTCCGTCTTCCCCGACAATTCCCGCCCTGTCAATAGCAAAGGCAACACCCAGATCCATTAATGCAATATCATGGATCACCTGATCATATCCCCTCTGCAAAAAGGTAGAGTAGATCGTACAGAAAGGTTTAAATCCCTCTTTTGCCAACGGTCCCATAGAGGTCACCGCATGCTGTTCGGCAATTGCCACATCCCAGAAACGATCAGGATATTTCTCCATCGCCGCACTGAGTCCTGTTCCGCTTGGCATTGCTGCCGTTACACCAACCACCTTTTCATCTTCATCCGCCAGCTCAACCAATGTTTCACTGAATATTGTGGTAGCTGCCTTGACTCCATTGCTCTTGACTTGACAACTTCCTGTTTTCAGATCAAAAGCACTGACTCCATGCCAATGCTCTTTGGTCCCCTCAGCGATCTCATATCCTTTGCCTTTGGTCGTTTGGGCGTGGATGATCACTGGCCTCTTTAACTCTTTGGCAACCACCATCGTCTCAATCAACGCTTCAATATCGTGGCCATCAACCGGACCGATATACTCAACCCCAAGCTCTTCAAAAAGAAGACCCGGTGTGATCAGCCGGAGTGATTCTTCAAACTTTTTGGCCATATAAGTTGCACTCTCCGGCAAATGTTCCAAAAGTTTTTCAGTACTCTTCTTCATCTTCTGGAAAAAAGGGCTTGCCATGCTCTGAGACAAATACTTGCTCACGGCTCCGATCGGTTTGGCAATACTCATCTCATTATCATTAAGGATGATCACTGCCGGATATTTTCTGTCCCCCAGTTCATTCAGTGCCTCATAGACCATCCCTGCACTCATGCTTCCATCACCGATGAAAGCGACAGGAATACGATCCTCTCCCTTCAGGGCAATTGCCTTGGCCGCACCGACTGCCAGAGAGATAGAGGTGGAACTGTGTCCGGCACAATAGTAATCATAAGGTGACTCTGTTGGCTTCGTATAGCCGCTGATACCGCCATACTGACGCAGGGTATCAAACTGATCCCAGCGGTCAGTCAAAAGTTTATGGGCATAAGCCTGATGGCTGACATCAAAGATAAAAGGATCTTTCTCTACATCAAAGACATAGTGCATGGCAACGATCAGATCAGTTGCACCCAGCGTAGAACTCAGGTGGCCTCCATTTTTACTGACTGTTTCAAGAATCTTCTCCCTGATCTGTTGAGAAAGAGCTTCCAGCTCTTCAATACTGTACTGTTTGATATCTATCTCTTTATTTAGTGTCACTTATCTCATCCAACATATTACTTATGATCTTCTTGGCAAAAAGTATCTTCTCATCATCATATGGAAGTCCTCTCTTTTCTGCCACTTTTCGAATTTCTTTTTTACTATTTTGAGTACGCATAAACTCTATGATCTTCATACTACTCAAAAATTCTTCATTTTGGTTAAAAGATACTGGAACAAAAGGCTGCACCTCTGCTTCACCTGCCTTCAAAACTTTGATGCGTTTCAAGCAGTAACCTCTGAAAACTTACGGAAGAAGATATCGTTCTGCTCTCCTGTACCCACTGTGATCCTGATCGCATTCATCCCATAGGATGCCAGATCACGGATGATTACCCCTTTTTCCAGTAAGCGGTTGGCAATTTCCGTTGAATTGAACCGTTCGTCAAAAAGGTAGGTGATAAAATTCGTATAACTGTCAATATATTTAATCCCCTGTTCCCGTGCAAAGGCTTCATAGCGTATGATTTGCTCCTGATGCAGTGCAATAGAATCACTGACAAAACTCTCATCCTTCAGTGCCTCAATAGCTGCCTGCAGCGAGAGCGTTGTGATATTGAAAGGGGGACGCAGTTTTGAAATTGTCTGAATCAGTTTGTTGTTTGCAATACCGTAGCCTACACGCATCCCACCCAAACCATAGGCTTTGGAGAAAGTCCCCAGATAGATCACATTGGAGTAGGCAAGGATATCTTTAGGTGCAATAGCATGGCGCGCTTCCTTTGCAGCGGCATACTCCATATAAGCGCCATCGACAACTACCAGCGTGTTCTTGTCTACTGCTTCGATAATCCTGAGCACATCTTCCCTGCTGATCACATCCCCTGTTGGATTGTTCGGTGTGCAAATATAGATAATCTTTGGCTGATGCTCTTTATAGGCGGCAATAAATTCATCCACTTTGTGCTCATAACTGGAGGTACGAACGATCTTCGCGCCCATCTGCTTCGCATAAATTTCATACATCGCAAACGTTACCTGACTCATCAATACACTGCTCTCTTCATTGAGAAAGGCCCGGGAAATAAAATCCAGTACCTGATCACTCCCTGCACCGATGATGATCTCATTCTCTTCTACATCATATTTGACCGCCAAAGCCTCCTTGAGTTCATACATGCTGTCATCGGGATAGAGATGTGCCTTGTGTGCGTATGCTGCCAATGCTTTTGCGACAGAGGGGTTTGTCCCTTTTGGATTTTCATTGGAGGCAAGTTTCACTACGTTTTCAGGTGCAATTCCAAATTCACGCACAACCAGCTCTATCGGTTTTCCAGCCTCATAGTTTTTGATAGAATCCAATACCTTATTTGCTTTCATACAACACCATCCCAAATTTCTAATTTCTAATTTTATATATCATCTGCCTCTTTGACATAAGAGCCTAAAAATTTGATCGACTCATTGTGTTTGGCAAAGATCTTTTGAATCTTCCCGTCCTCTCTGTGCCCGTTAAACTCCAGAAAGAAGGTAGAGACACCTTCAACGATGTGCGACTTGATCTTTGTCAAATTGATCTTTGCCTCTTCAAAATCGTTCAGGAATTCCACAAGAGCTCCCGGCGTATTGGGCAACTGAACCAATATAGTGGTCTTATCATTTCCGCTTGGAGCATTTTCAAAGTCACTGACAATAAAAAATCTTGTTTTGTTGCCACCGTCATCTTCAATATTTTCAAAAAGGATCGGCAGATTATACATCGTCGCTGCGACACTGGCACATATAGCCGCACTATTGGGTGTCTTCCCTGCCAGTTTTGCAGCTTTGGCAGTTGACTCAACGGGAATCTGTTCTACCTCATCCAGACCAAAATCTTCCAAAAATTTACTGCATTGCCCAAAAGCGATATCTTTCGAATAGATCCTGGTGATTGCACTCAGATCATCACAGGTACTGGCGAGCACATGGTGGATCTCCACTACGACTTCCGCAATAATCTTCAAATTGTATTGACTCAGGCAATTGATGGTATCACTCACAATGCCATTTGAACTGTTTTCGATCGGTATCACACCGAACTTGGCTTTGCCTCTGTCAACTTCACGAAAGACCCCCTTGATCGATCCGATCGGAAGATAGGCACTCATGGCCCCAAAACGGCTCTCTGCTGCCTGATGGGTGAAACTTGCTTCAGGTCCAAGATAGGCTATGCGTTCCGGCCGTTCCAGATTTCTGGCAACGGCAAAGAGTTCAAGAAAAAGTGCATCGATGGCTACCCCGGTCAACCTCCCGAAATTTTGCTCTTTAAGCCGGTTGAGGATTGCCTGCTCGCGCTCCGGACGATAGATCGGAGCACCTGTCGTATTCTTGAGCTCGCCTACCTGATGGACATATTCCATACGCTCATTGAGAAGTTTCAACAGCGTATCATCGATTCTGTCAATATTTACTCTTAACTCATCCAATGTCATGATATATCCTTTATTATCCCTGCCAGCTGCTATCACAGGCCCGTTCCAGCCGTACCTGATCCTCAAAACTCTCTCTTTTTCGAATACAGTGATCCTCCCCGTTCAGGAGAGCAACCTCTGCAGAACGACCACGGGTGTTGTAGTTGCTCGCCATTGTGAAGCCATAAGCACCGGCGCTGTGGATCACCAACAGATCATTGTGTGCCAAAGATGGCAATGAAATATTTTTTCCAAAAAAATCACTGCTTTCGCAGATCGGCCCGACCACATCGGCAGGTGTTGTTTCAGCACTCTCTTTGAGTGCCTCAATCCTGTGATAAGCGCTGTAGAGACTTGGGCGGATCAAATCATTCATTGCTCCATCGACGATCACAAAACGCTTACCGCCATTCTCCTTCTCGTAGAGTACTTTGGTTACAAAAAACCCTGCATTTGCCAACATATAGCGGCCGGGCTCACAGACTAACGTGAGGTCCAACCCTTTCGTAGCCTCAAATATCACATCGGCATATGCCTGAGGACGGATCGTCTCTTCATCATCATAGACCACACCCAATCCGCCACCGACATCAAAAAATTTGATATCGATATCGATCGCATGAAGACTGCGGACCAGATCCGCAACAATCACACAAGCCTCTCTGATCGGATCAAGCTCTGTCAACTGAGATCCGATATGGAAATGAATTCCAATCGGATTCAGAAACTCAGATTTTTTGGCATAGATATACATCCGTTTGGCCATATCGATCTCTACCCCGAACTTGTTCTCATGGAGCCCTGTTGAAATATAGGGATGGGTTTTCGGATCGATATTGGGGTTGACACGGATCGAGATACGTGCCTCTTTTCCCAATGCTTTGGCTACAAGCTCCACCCGCTTCATTTCAGCTTCACTCTCGAGATTGAGCATCAGGATCTCTTTCTCCAGTGCTTCCTGGATCTCTTCATCCCTCTTCCCGACACCTGAAAAGATGATTTTATATCGATCTACACCTGCAGTCAGTGCCCGATTGACTTCACCGATACTCACACAGTCTGCACCGGCACCCATCTTTGCCATATGACGGATCACCGCAAGATTGGAGTTTGCTTTTACAGCATAGGAAATCAGGGACTTATGCCCTTCAAATGCTTCCTTTAGATGCGTATAACGCCCTGTAATATAATCAAAATCATAAAGATAGAGTGGTGTATCATACTTTTGGGCCAAGAATTTAAAATCAATATTCATACACTTTTTTCCTGCTATTTGCTATTTTAAGGTGATTTTATCCAAATATTGCATCAATTTTGGTTAGAGTTTTGGTTATAGTGTCTCTTGTCCTCTGAAATAGACACGAAGCGCATAGATCCAGAGAAGCATAATCGGAAGCAGCATAGCGATCTCTGGGAGTAGTACGCCGTTGTGTCCCATCTGGTTGAGGGCAAAGAGCAGACCCCAAAGCAGAAAAGTCGTACCCAGGGAAAATGCCAGTACCAGTGGAAGATTCATATATCTTGCATGGAAAGGAATTTTGAAGAAAAGGATCAGCAGCAAAGCAATAGAAAAAAGCGGGAATACTACTTTGTAATAGAGTGTTGATCTTAGTTTTTTTGTATTGAGATTCTGCTTCTCCAGAAGTTTCCAAGCTTGGTAAGCATCGATAATACTCAATGCTTTTCCTTCATAAATAGCCTCGATCATTTTCGGTTTGTAGCCGATGAGTGTCGTCAGACTCGCTCTCTTCTCAGTGATATATTTTTTCAGGCCATTTCCATCATAAACCAGTTTTTTAACGATAATATCCTTTGCTTCCCAATCTTCTCCATCAAAACCCGCCTCTTTGGCATGAATAGTATAGAGCAAATCATTGCCTGATAATTTAAAGAGTGTGATATTCTTCATCTCTTTTTTAACAGGATCCAGCTTCTTTGCATAGACAAAATCTCCTTTATAGATAAAAAAGAGATCATTTACGGCATAGGCATTGATACCCTGATCCAGCATCGCTTTGGCTTTGTCTTTGGCATAAGAAAACTCTGTGGTATGCAAAGCGATAAACAGCAGATAAACCAGTAAAGCAACTGTAAGAAAAGGCAGAAAGAGGTACCGTTTCGTATAACCGAAACTGTGTAGAGCCACCATATTACTGCTTTTGATCAGCGATACTTTGGTCATGATACCCGCAAAGACTATGGCGAGAGGATAGAGCAGTGCCAGAGCCTCTTCCCACATATAGAAGAGATAGAGGATTTTGTAGTTAGATGAGAGTTCAAGCTGTTGTGAATGCTGAAAATAGTCTATCATTGCAAACGTAATAGAAAGTCCCATCAGCAAAGCAGAAAGATTGATCAGATAGTGTTTAGCCAGATAAGTGAAATTAAGTTTTGGATTAAGCAGACTCATAGTGTGAAGTTCTCAATATTTTTGAGGCTGTATTTCGATTTGATCTGCTCCAGCGGTTCGTGAGGGATTAATTGGCATGCCTTGGCCACATGATCAATCCATCTATCCAGATTTTGCCTCTCTTCCAGAGTAAAATCATGCAGTACATAGTCTGATACTTGTGACTTATATGCCGGTTTTCCGATTCCCATCCGTACACGTATATACTCTTTTCCGATCATACTATCGATCGATTTAAGACCATTATGGCCACCGCTCCCTCCACCCTTTTTAAAACGTACCGAACCAAATGGCAGATCAAGATCATCATGAATCACGATAACATTGTCAAGCTCTATCTTATAGAAATGCTGTACAGTCTGAACACTTTTTCCTGATAGATTCATATAAGTTGCAGGTTTTAAAAAAAGTAGTTGATTGGCTTTGTAGAGATCACCATGAAAAGAACTTTTGGAGATATCTCGGGCTCCGTAGTGCTCAACAAGTCTGTCGATTACCTGGAACCCGATATTGTGACGATTATTTTCGTAACTGGTACCAGGGTTACCCAGACCAACGAAAAGTGTCATTATTTTGCTTTGATCACACCACAGATAGCAACATCACCTCTATCCATCATTTTGACATTTGCAGGTACTTCGATATCTCTAACCAAAATAGATTCATCTCTGTCAAGATCACTTACGTCAAGCGTAAAGCTGTTAGGCATATCTTCGATTGCCCCTCTGACTTTCAATCTTTTCTTGGACATGATCAAAACACCCTTGTTCTTCAAACCTTTCGGTATACCTGCTGTTTTGACAGGAACGAGGAAGTTTGTGACCTGGCCCGGTACTGCTACTCTAAGATCAACATGGAGGATGTCCCCGTTAACCGGGTGTAGTTGATACTCCTGAGCAACCACATTCAACTCTTTGTCTCCCACTTTGATAGGGAAAGCAAATGTCTCCTTGTTTCTTACTGCTCTGATATACTCACCGCGCTTAAATGCTGCATGGATGTTTTCAACACCATTTGCATAGATATTTGCGATTAGATAACCATCTCTTTTAAGCTGCTTTGCATTGCTTTTTCCGATACTCTCTCTAATGATACCTTCTAACATTGTCTGTCCTTTTTATAAAATAGGAGGGGATTATATCTGAAAAGAGCTGAAAATTCTCTAAATGTCATTATGGGAGTAAAGACTTCAGTCTCGCCCCAAAAGACATGCAAACCCTAAATGCTACTCCTCTTTGAAATCGAAGATATCCTCTTTCCCTTCTGATAGACTCTTCTCGTCCATCTTGATGGCACCTTTTCCGATACCCTGTAGTTTCAGCTTCATATCTGCCGGATTGGTTGCATTTGTCATAACCACTTCTTCAGTGATACGACGCTGCTCATAGAGATCGATCAGAGCCTGGTCAAAAGTCTGAGTCCCATAGATCTCCTTCCCCTCAAAGAGTGCATCTGGGATTTCATAGTCCCGCTTCTCCATGATCAACTGTTCGATTCTCGATGTCTTCTTAAGAATCTCTATGGCGGCAGTACGGCCGCCATCTTTGGTCTGCACCAGTCTTTGGGAAATGACTCCTTCCAAAACGGAAGCAAGGGAAGAACGGATACGGTTCTGCTCTGTCGCTGAGAACATACCGATAATTCTGTCAATAGTCTCTTTGGCATCCAGAGTGTGCAGTGTCGAGAATACGAGGTGGCCGGTATTGGCTGCATGCACGGCGATATCGATCGTTTCAAGATCCCTCATCTCTCCTACCAGGATGATATCCGGATCTTCCCTCAGTGCTCCTCTCAGTGCATCGCTGAATGAATTGCTGTCCTGCCCGATCGACCGTTGGTTAACCAGGCAGCCTTTGTCTTTATGGATAAATTCGATCGGATCCTCAATCGTTATGATATGTTTCTTTTCACGGTTGTTGATTTTGTCAAGCATGGCTGCCAATGTCGTCGATTTACCACTCCCCGTTACACCCGTGACCAGAACAAGGCCGCGATGAAATTCTGTAAAATCATTGATCGCCTCTGGCAGTCTAAGTTCTTCAATGGTAGGAATCTGAACAGGAATGATACGAAAAACAGCACTCAACCCATCCATCTGATAGAAAAAGTTGACACGGAATCGGCTCTCTTCATCCAGCACGTAAGTAAAATCGAGAGACTTCTCTTTTTTCAGAGATGCTATACGCTCTGCACTGAGAATCTCTTCTGCAAGCATCTGCATCTCCTCTGCCGTCACATGTTCGTCCCCCAGAAGCTTCAAGCTTCCATGAACACGCAGTCGCACAATAGCTCCCGATTTCAAATGAAGGTCGCTCCCCCCATTCTTTTTCAAACTGTTTAAATATATTCTGAGTCTTTTTTCCATTCTGTATCCTATTTAATGCTTTCAAGCATTTCATCGAAAGCCTGTTCAAAGGCGCCAAGACCCTCTTCCATCAATCTGTTATAGACTTCATCCATATCGATTCCTTTTGATGCAATCAGATCAAAATAAGCATCAATCTCATCCATGGGGGTCGGAAGTTTGGGAACAGTCCCAGGCTCTTTTATATAGGATTCTATCGTAATCAAAGGCGCGGTATTGACCGAATGCGGAGCCAGCAGCTCCCGGATATAGTAATCCTCCGGCAGGTTATCACCTTTCACTCCTGTGCTGGCAAAAAGAGTCCGAATACCGGGAGTGTGGTCATGCTCGATAATATTATAAATCCTGGCGGCATTAAGAATACCGGTCTGAGCTGTCTCTATACCCTTCTCTTCAAGAATGGGATCAAGCAGTCTGTCAAAGCGGCTGACAAACACAGAGAGTACAGCCTCAACCCTCTCTCCTCCGCTGCTTTGGAACTCATCGAGCCCCTTTTTCATCGCTTTGAGACATTGTTTGGCCTGCTCAGGCGAAAAGATCAGCGTTGCGTTGACAGGGATCCCTGTACTGATCAGCGCATACATCGCCTCATATCCTGCTTCTGTAGCCGGTACTTTGATCATCACGTTAGGTTCATCAATTGCAGCAAATAGTCTTTGCGCCTCAGCGATAGTCCCTGCAGCATCATTTTTGAGAAAGGGGTCAACCTCCATACTGATATAACCATCTCTTCCTCTATCATAATAGGGTCGCAGTCTCTGTGCAGCCCCCTTGATATCTTCGATCGCCAGTGATTCATACTTCTCTTTGGGACTCTCGCCGTCCAGTTTTGCCAATTGTTCCTTATAAGCCTCAGAGGTCGTAATTGCCGACGCAAAAATGGACGGGTTGCTTGTTGCACCATTGACGATACCTTTTTCCAGCAAAGGTTCAAATTTGTTTTTTAGAAAATCCCGTTCCACAAAATCAAGCCATAGGGAAAAACCCAAATCTCTGTTAACCATTCTCATACTCCCAATTGAAATGTTGCCATAAGCCCAAATCACTGGGCTTCCCCAAGCTCTCTTCCAATTCGTCCAAGAACCTGTCACGCGGTACGACAGTCGCCCCAAGACGCATGAGATGGTCATTGGTAATCTGGCAATCTATAAAATCATAGCCTTTCGCGCCTAAAACATCACTTAGCGCCTTAAATGCCACCTTGGAAGCATCGTGCACAAGAGAAAACATCGACTCCCCGAAGAAGGCTTTACCCATTGCGACCCCATACAATCCTCCGACAAGCTTCCCTTTATGATACACTTCAACACTATGAGCAAACCCCATTTCATGAAGCTCCATATAGGCTTGCTGCATTTCACTCACCAGCCAGGTGCCTTTTTGCCCTTCCCTGGGTACCGTTCCGCAATAGCGGATCACTTCGGAAAATCGCTGATCAAATGTCACCGTAAAACCACCGTTCCTCAATACACGCCTGAAAGATTTACTGAGTTTGAAATCATTGGGGTAAAGCACCAGTCTTGGATCGGGTGACCACCAGAGAATCGGATCATCTGCGTTATACCAGGGGAATATGCCTCTTCGATACGCTGTCAGCAGACGATTGGGAGAGAGGTCTCCTCCGAAAGCCAGCAAGCCTTCTGTAGATGCATAGCGAGGGTTGGGAAAGATCATATCCTTCCCCAGAGGTGCAATTGCATAACCTTCATCGAACATAGAGCCCAATTTATTTCCCTTTAAATTTAAAGGTCAGTTCATCCTCTGAAAATCCAACTTTGACCGTACCGCCTTTTTGCAAAGAACCAAAGAGAATTTCATCTGTGAGCTTCTCTTTAATCATCTCATCAATGACACGGGCAATATGCCTCGCGCCATAGCGCTCATCGTATCCTTCTTTTGCCAAATACTCTTTGGCTTCTTTTGAGACTTTGATTTTGATCTTTTTATCCGCCATTTGCTCGTTCAGTTTTTCAAGTTCACGATCAACGATCTCGATCAGCACATCAAGTGAAAGCGGATTGAAATTGATCGTTGCACTCAGACGGTTTCTAAACTCAGGAGCAAAGAAATTCTTAATTGCATTCTCCGTTTTGACACTATTATCTTTGGTGAAGCCCATAACATTGGCTTCTTTCGTTCCGATGTTGGATGTCATAATCAAAATCACATTTTTAAAATCACTCACCATGCCGTTATTATCAGTCAGTTTCGCACCATCCATCACCTGCAGCAGAATATTCATGATGTCGGGATGCGCCTTCTCAATCTCATCGAGCAGGAGTACAGTATGCGGATGTTTCTTGATCATCTCAGTCAGCAGTCCGCCCTGTTCAAATCCCACATATCCCGGAGGGGCACCTATCAATCGGCTGATAGAGTGCTTCTCCATATACTCACTCATATCGAGACGCTCGAAGTGAACATGCATCGTATCAGCAAGCTCTGTTGCCAATGCTGTTTTCCCCACTCCTGTCGGTCCGACAAATAGAAAACTTCCGATAGGACTGTTAGGTTTATTGAGTCCTGCATAAGAGCGCTTGATAGCACGGGTAAGGGCATCGATCGCATGATCCTGCCCAATGATCTTCTCTTTGAGATCTTCGTCCAGCACCTGGAGCTTCGTCGTATCATCCGTGCCGACCACAGTAGAGGGGAGCTTCAGCATTTTAGAGACGCTCTCTTCGATATCTCTTGGTATGACCGTAATATCCTCTTTGCCCTGGAGCATGAAGTGCGCTCCCACCTCATCAATGATATCCATCGCCTTATCCGGAAGAAAACGATCATGCAGATACTTCACCGAAAGATCGACAGCACGCTGCAGGGATTCATCACTGAAAGAGATACTGTGGAAATCTTCATACTTGTGTTTGACCCCCTGCAGGATCATCATGGTATCTTCAATGCTTGGTTCATCTACATCTACTTTGGCAAAACGGCGCGACAGGGCTTTGTCTTTGTCAAAAAAGTTTCTATACTCTGCATAAGTCGTCGCACCGATACACTTGATATCCCCTCTTGCCAGTGCCGGCTTGAGGATATTGGCCGCATCCATACTGCCGCCGCTCGTACTCCCCGCACCGACCATCGTATGGATCTCATCGATAAACAGGATCGCTTTGTCAATCTCCTGCAACTCTTTAAGGATCGCCTTGAGACGCTTCTCAAAATCACCACGATATTTGGTTCCAGCGATCAATGCTCCCATATCCAGTGCAAATATTTGCGAGCCCTTCAAAACATTCGGCACATCCTCTTCCGAAATCTGCAATGCCAAGCCCTCGGCAATCGCCGTTTTACCGACACCCGGCTCACCGACCAGCAATGGATTGTTCTTTTTCCTGCGACAAAGTGTCTGCATCACACGTTCTATCTCATTTTCCCGCCCTATAACGGGGTCGATCTTTCCTTCTCTTGAGAGCTCCACCAATTCCTGGGTGAACTGCTCCAAAACAGTCTCCTGCTTCTCCTTCTTCTCTTTTTCGGGTGAAGTGGTCTGCTGATGTGAAATAGTCTCCAATACATCTACCCTATCAATTCCCGCTCTTTTCATCAGGTAGACGGCATAAGAGTGTTTTTGCAAAAAAGCTGCTGCCAGCATATCTCCAACCGTTGCTTCTGTCCGACCAGAACTGTGAATCTGCGTCATCATATCATTGATCGCACGTGAAAGCGCAACCGTCTCGAAGGGCTCCACCGCCTCACTGAGCGAGGGCATCGTTGCATTCATATGACTGATGATCCCTTTCGTCAGACTGCCGGGGTCCACATCAAGTGCCTGAAAGATCTCCCTCCCTTCATCGCTTTGCAGTATCGACCAGAACACATGCTCCAGTGTCAAATACTCATGTCTGTTCTCTTTGGCATAGCCAACTGATCTTTTAAATACATCATTCAATGCAATACTGATCATTATTCATCCTTTTCTATCGTTGCAAGCAGAGGAAACTCATTTTGTTTGGCAAGCTTTTTTACCTGTTCTGCCTTGGTCTGTGCGATCTCATAGGTATAGACACCGCAGATCGCACTCCCTTTCTCATGGATTTTAAGCATGATCATTTCAGCTTCCTGTGTATTCTTGTGAAAAATCTTCATCAGGATATTCACAACAAAATCCATGCTGGTATAGTCATCGTTGTGCAGCAGCACCCGAAACATATCCGGTTCCTGAAGCTCCAGGTCAACTTCTACTTCCTCTCTTATTTTTGGCAAAATAATCCTTTATTCTCTCTACTTTTATGATACTATATTAATTTATTGTTTACCGCTTCTCATTTATTTTAATTTGATTACATTAGTGACTTACTCACTTAATTACTTGCGGTAATACTATATTATACAGAAATTTCAAGGATTTGCAAATGCGACCTCTTTTTGTCTCAGCTACCGGCACCAATGTCGGTAAAACCTATACCACTTTGCGTCTTATAAAGGCTTTTGCCAGGAAAAATATTCGTGTCGGAGTTTGCAAGCCCATCGAAACGGGGGTCACCGATACACCCGTGGATGCAAAACTGCTCCTTGATGCCTGCCGGAAAGCCAACCCTGCTTTCCGATCTTTCTCTCCTTTTGATATCACTGCCTATACTTTTCCTCTTCCGGCAGCACCTTTCTCTGCAGATACCCGAAAAACCATTCAGGTTGACAAAATTCATGACAAAATTCGGGAACTCCACAAGCACTGTGATCTTCTCATCATCGAAGGTGCCGGAGGACTTATGGTTCCTATCACCTCAGACTATCTGATGATAGACCTGGCCAGAGAACTTGGTGCAAAAATCCTTCTTGTAACACCAAGCAGGCTCGGCTGTATCAATGATACACTCCTCTCCATAGAAGCTCTCCGAAACCGAGATATCGATTTCGACTGGTGTGTCAATCTCTATGAAGACAGTGATACTTTTGAAAAAGTCACAAAACCTTTTTATGATATCAAATTCCCTCACTGGTGGGATGCGGATAAGGGAGTTGATCATTTTGTCAAAAATTATTTATAAATTATTTGTGCTATAGTATTGCAAAGAAGGATTTTTATGAAAAACTTATTTTTATTCCTTATCTCAATAGCCTCTTTGCTTGCAAATGATGCCGTCCATACTTTTGCAAAAAGTGAAGATTGCAAACAATGCCATGCTGGGATCTATAAAGAGTTTTCCGGTTCTATGCATGCTCATTCAACTCCCCAAAAAGATCCTATCCACAACTCCGTTTGGGCCAATCATCCGCAACATAAAAAGCTGGAGAGATATGGTTGCGGCAAGTGTCACACACCCGCAGCTGATAATCTTGACAAGATGGTCACAAAAGGTCAAAAAGCACTTCCGGACATGAATAATGAAACCCATCAGGCGGGGATTACCTGTGCCTACTGCCACAGGATACAATCGATTGAACATCATCAAAAATCAAATACCAACATTATCTCCAAAGAGGAGAAAAAGTATTTCGGAACACTGAAAGAACATATAGAATCTCCTTATCATGGCATCGTAACAGAAGGTAATGAGCACATGAAAAACGGAAATGTCTGTATAGGCTGCCACTCTCATAAGCGTAACAAATGGGGATTGAACGTCTGTTCGACCAATATTGACAATGAACTGGACGGTGCCAACTGTGTCAGTTGTCACATGCCCAAAATAGAAGGAAGCGTAACAGATTTCAAAGATACCAAAGTCCATGCCTTTCATGGCTTTGCCGGTACACATTTTCACTCTGAAATGCTGGAAAAATATGTTGATATTTCGATAGTCAGAAATATTGACAATTTTGTTGTCATTATTGACAACCAGACTTCTCATGCGCTGATGCTTCATCCGCTTCGTCTGGCAGTTTTGAAAGTGAAAGTTGCCCGTAATGGGGAAATAACCAAGCTAAAAGATGAAGCTTTTGTCAGAGTCATAGGCAAAGACGGAAAACCTGCAATGCCCTGGGCTGCAGACAAGACGCTTAAAGATACCATAATACAGGCCAACGAGAAGAGAAGTGTCAACTATGATTTTAAACTCCGGAAGGGTGACAAAGTGGATGTGGTGTTAGGATACTTTTTAGTCAATCCGAAAGTAGTCAGGCAATTAAAACTTGAAAATGAGAAAGTGGCAACAGAATTTCATGAGTTTAAAAAGAAAAGCTTTGAGTTTTAATGAGTGCCATTCACTCATTTGCTATAATTTGACAAACTATTCGAAAGATCATCTATGCAACATCTTGTAGACACGACCAACTTGAGTGACAGACAAATTTCTAATATCTTGCATGACGCCAAAAAATTCAAAATGCAAAAACCCATTACACTGCTTCGGGACAAACTTCTTATCACCCTTTTTTTTGAAAGCTCCACCCGGACACGCAGTTCTTTTGAAGTAGCAGCAAAACGTTTGGGGGCTTCCGTAGTACACTTGGATCCCTCCAGAAGTTCAACCAAAAAAGGTGAAACACTTGAAGATACCTTTGCCAATCTCTGTGCGATGGAGCCTGACGGGGTGATCATCCGTCATTCAGAGAACGAAACCCCGCAACAGCTGGCAGAGATGGAAATGACCTCAGTCATCAATGCAGGAGCAGGAAGCCAGGCACACCCTACACAGGCATTGCTGGATCTCTTTACCATGCAGGAACATTTTGGGGATATCAAAGGAAAAACTATAGCCATCGTAGGAGACATCGTCAGTTCCCGTGTTGCCAGCTCAGGAATCAGACTCTTTGCGCGCATGGGAATGAATGTGATTTTGGTCGCACCCAAGCCCTTCATGCCGCAAAGCGATCTGCCGCAACATGAAGAACTCGAAGAGGTTCTGGACCAGGTCGATGTGGTAATGAGTCTTCGTGCTCAGCTGGAGCGTCATACTTCTCCGATCTTTGATGACTATGAGGAGTATGCCAGACACTACTGTATCACCGCAGAACGTTTGGGTACAAGAGATATTCTGATCCTGCATCCCGGACCGGTAATGAGAAATATAGATATCTCGGATGAGGTATTGAATGATCCACACTGTAAAGTACTGGAGCAGGTCAAAAACGGGGTCTTTATCCGCATGGCTATTTTGAAACTTCTTCTGCTTGATTCATGAAAGAGTGGCTTGACCACCCTTCCGGTATCACCAGGATCAATGATCTGGGAAGAGATCGGGAGCCTTTCCTCTTCATCTTCTCCTATGACAAGCAAAAGATCTTTGCCAAAGCACTGAGTGAACTCGATGACGATATCTTCTATAAATTGGAAGATTGGCGCAACTATCCGGTACAAAAACGGGAAAAATCCTATCATTTCTCCAAATTCCCCATAGACTTCAAGCGCTACAAAGAAGCTCTTTATAACATACATGAAGAGATCCGTTCAGGCAATACTTACCTGCTCAACCTCACCTTCAAAACACCCATAGAGACAGACTTAACACTCAAAGAGATCTTTACCTATGCCAGAGCCAAATTCAAACTCTATTTCAAGGGAGAGTTTATCTGCTTCTCTCCGGAACGTTTTGTAGAAATCAGCAACAATGTCATTTCAACCTATCCCATGAAAGGAACCATCGAAGCTTCCCTGCCTGATGCCGACATACAGATCCTCTCTGACCCCAAAGAGATGGCAGAGCATGTCATGATCGTCGATCTCATGCGCAATGATCTGGGAATCATCGGCAGTAATGTCAAAGTGGAAAAATTCCGCTATATCGATAAGATCAGGGCCGGAGAAAAAGAACTGCTGCAGATCAGCTCCAAAATTACTGCCAATCTTCCTGAAAATTGGAAAGAAAATATCGGCGATATCATTGATAAACTGGCTCCGGCCGGCTCTATCACCGGCACACCCAAAAAATATACTGTTGAGATCATTGATGCCGTTGAAAACTATGAACGGGGTTTTTATACCGGCATCTTTGGGATTTTTGATGGACAGACACTGCGCTCCGGCGTGATGATCCGTTTCATTGAAGAAGAAAACGGTGCACTTTTTTATAAAAGTGGTGGTGGCATCACCATTGACAGTGATGCGCAAAGTGAATATGCAGAGCTTCTCGATAAGATTTATCTGCCTTTTTGAGATATAACCTAAGGGCACCTCTAGTAGACTTCCAGTAGTAATAAGATATAATTCTCACTAAAAATAAGAGAGAAGGAGTTACTATGTCAGCAGGTTTTTTTGCTGTATTTGATGATATTGCAATGCTACTCGATGATGCCGCTGCGATGAGCAAGGTCGCTACCAAGAAGACCGCTGGAATACTTGGAGATGATCTCGCAGTCAATGCCCAGAAGGCTTCAGGTTTTGCCTCTTCACGAGAGCTCCCTGTCCTATGGGCTATCTCCAAAGGCTCAATGATCAACAAACTCATCATTTTGCCATTTGCTTTTTTTCTCAGCGCATTTGCTCCCTGGGCGATCGTCCCTATATTGATGCTGGGGGGTATCTATCTCGCTTTTGAGGGGGCAGAGAAGATCTATGAGCATTTTGCCCCTCATGCCGAGAAAGCGCATGAGATAGACCTCAGCCCAAAGAGCGAAGAAGAGATACTGGAGCATGAAAAAAAGAAGATCAAATCAGCGATCATCACAGACTTCATACTCTCCGTCGAGATTATCATCATCGCACTGGGAACAGTTGTTGACCAGCCGCTCTCGATACAGATCATCGTAGTTTCGCTGGTTGCCCTGCTCGCTACGGTAGGTGTCTATGGGATCGTTGCGATGATTATCAGGATGGATGATGTAGGCTTCAAGATAATCGAAACAGGAGAGCGAAAAGCAAAGGCATGGATAACCAAAATGGGGCAAATCCTGGTTCAGTCCCTCCCCAAAGTGATCCGGGCATTGACCGTCGTAGGAACCATTGCGATGCTCCTCGTAGCAGGAGGTATCTTCGTCCATAATGTCCCAGCGATCCATCATGCGATTGAATTTATACCCAGCAGTATTTTGGGTGAGTTGATCGTGGGTTCGGTGGTTGGACTGCTTGCGTTGGTCACCGAAAAAGGGGTGATGAAAGTGAAGAGCAATTTTGTTTAGGAATTTTCATATTTAACTTTTTTATGTACAATAATTGATAATTTAACCTTAAAGGACAAAAAAATGAAAAAGAAAATAGTTTCTTTCGCCACTATACTCACAAGCCTCTTTATACTGACCGCCTGTTCAAGCCTGCAGGTTTCAATCGATAATAACCCCAGCATCAACGCCACTACTTTTCCTACATTTGCTATCGTACACGGGGGTTCATCATTGAATGACCCAGCAGATAATAGAATCAGATCAGCCATCACCGGTGTTCTGGAATCAAAAGGATACAAAGTAGCTTCCGCCAGCAAGGCTTCATTTATTGTCATCTATGACTATGGTCAAAGAGAGCAATCCGGTGTCACCCCTGTCTATACTCCTGCGATGGGAATGTATGGGCCGATGTATGGTCCTATGGGAATGTATGCCCCATTCGGCGGTTATCAGACATTGGTTCCGTATAGTTATACCGAGGGCCAATTTGCGATCCGCATGATCAATCCGAAAACCAAAAAAGCATTTTGGACTGCTGATGCCAAAAATGAGTTAGTCAACAAAAAGACCAGTGCAGAAAAAACAAAGTATGTAGATGGTCTCATCACACAGATCCTGAAAAAATATCCGGTACGCAAATAAAAGAGTTGACGGGAAGGCACTCCTTTCTCTTCAGCGTCTAAGCTGCCGGCCTTGTGATCAAATACCCGCCGGCAAGGATAGGAAGTATCCCAAAAATCTGCCGGAATGTCGGTATTTCTCCAAGAAAAAGATAGGCGAACAGAAGTGTAAAAAGCGGTATCAATGCAACCATTGCACTCATTTTGGTGATAGAGATACGATGCAGCGCTTCGATCCAGAATATCTTGGCAATGACATAGATCAGTATCCCGTTTGCCAACAGATAAGGTATCGCACTAATCAAATGCTCCTTTATGGGCAGGGGTTCAAAGAAAAATGCGATAAGAAGCAGAAACGGTAACGCGACAAGATTGCGATAGGTCAGGATAGTGATAGTACCGACATGTTTCCTGGCACGTTTTTGATAAAGATTGGCAACCGGGGCTATGGCTGCTGCGGCAAGCGCCAAACCATCTCCGATATTGAACTGGAGATCTTCGGGGAAGAGCATAATGACAGCACCCGCCCCCATCACAAATGCACCTATAGTATGAAGGGGTGTCATCCTCTCCGAACCTAAAATATTGAAATAGAGATAGGCAAAAAACAGTTGCAAAAAGACCAGTACCGCAACATTGCCTGCCGTCGTATAGCGCAAACCGGTAAAAAGCAGCAGAAACAGCAGGGTTATATAAAAAGAGGTCCATAGCAAGTCTTTCTGCGCTTTGGGGACAAAGAGCGTCCACCACTGCTTTTTGACCGTAAGGATGGCAGTCAAGACAACTAACGCGATCACGACGACAAAAGCATAAGAGTAGATCGCACCAATCAGAGCGATACTATAAAGAGAAAAAATAGGAAAGAGGCTCTCCAGAACAGAGAGCATCACCATCAAAATTTCACCTTCACGCTCTTTTTGCATTGTTTATCCTGTTATAGGCTACAAAATTTCGATTCAATACCGCAACAGTATGACACATCGGTCATTCCTGGGTGCCCAGTCATACTTCCTGTCCTCTTTCACCGGTGTGAAAAAAAGTTCACCGGAGTGTCGCCAACCGTCCAGAACGACACCCTCTGGAAAAGGCTGATCTTTGGCAGTGACGACCAGCGCATTATGTTCACGCCAGTAATTTCCGACAGCATAGCCTGCAGGGTGAAGATCAAAACTTTTATATTTACGTTTATAGAGGTAATAACAAAGGTCATCACACCACTCAAAGCAGAGTCCGCGCTTTTTGATACCGATATTGACAAGTACATTATGGAAGAGCGGAGGAGAGACGACTTGGTACTCTTGTGCCAGTTTCTGCGTATAGGTGACAGAGCTCTGCGCCAGATCCATCGCCTCCCCGGAGTCAATCTCTTTATCAAGTTTCATAAGCAGAGCATAGAGCGACTGGATACGCTGCTGTGTCTGCGAAGAGTTCACCGGAGTCTTGTTGCTGCAGCCTGTCAAAAAAACAAATACGATAAGTATTGAGGCAAAAACTTTCCACATCAGATCGGTGCAGGCATCGCCTGAGTGTAGAGAGTGGGAAGGTAGAAATAAAACCCTATCATAAGAAACACCATCACAGCAACAAACATCCAGAGACGCTCCGGATGGCGTGCTGCGATAAAGCCGCCGATCAAACCTGAAATAAGTCCACCGGCATGGGCACTCACATCGATATTGGGTATCGAGAACCCGAGCACCAGGTTGATGACAATGATCAAGCCAAAATCCCTCATAAACTCCTGCGCATGACTCCCCAGTTCACGACGAAAGGCAAGGAAATATCCTGCAAGTCCGCCAAAAATACCGAAGATCGCCCCGGAAGCTCCGATCCCTACAGATACCGGATGCACATAGATCGAAACCAGTCCGCCCAGCAATCCGGTCAGAAAATAGATGGTCAAATAGCTTTTAGGACTGAAATAAAGCTCCATCGGACGCCCTATAATGTAGAGAGAGAACATATTCATCAAAAGATGGGTCATGCCCCCGTGCAGGAACATCGCCGTCAGCAGACGCCACCACTCGCCTTTGAGAACCACAAGGGGACCATAGATCGCTCCCAGATCGACCAGCTCCTGTGACGGCATCTCGATAATGTTGCCGGAGTATATAATGGAGACGATATAGAAAAGAAGATTCAGCGCAATCAGACTATAGGTTATCCGAAAGCGTGCAAAGTCACCGGGCATCAGTCACGATTCCATTTCAGAGTCTCTGAATCGATGATGCAAAGATCACGCCGTCGATTCCCATTTTCGCATAGCGTTCGATCTCGTGATCGTCACGGATCATTACCAGGATCTCGGTATCAAAAAGGTAATGCTGTGCAAGTGCCTGGATCTCTTTGGCCAGCCTGTTTTCCAAGAGTATGTAGCGTGCACCCAGTGCATGTGCAAAAAGTGCTGATTTCACATCCCCCGTCTCCACAGCAAAAGGAAGATCCTCATTCCGGCAATAGCGCAACAGCACGATCGAGTTCGCAAGATCCCCAAAGAGCAATACTGAGCCTGCCGGGCTCTTTTTGATCTCTTCAAGCGAATTGACAACAACAAAGCGTTCACACTCTATCCACGGATGACCGATGATCTTCATCTCAAAACCTTATCTCTGAAAAATCTCATCTCTAAAAACCTGCACATTCTTTGGAACAGTAGGTTTTTCCCTTGACGATGATACTCTCTTTGTGAGTAACATAGGTACCGCACTTCTCACACTCTACCAGTGTATCCTCTTCGATCTTTTTTTTGTCTTCCCCTTTGGGGACTTTGTCTTTTTTATTGCCGCCGATCTGGGGGAATGTCCCTCCAAAAAATTTATAAACGACGAAAAAGATCACAGCAAAAATAATTAGTTTCAATAACATCAATGACTCTTTATGTAAAGATAATTTCTACGATTTTTTTGTACTATATCATAAGTCAGCTGATGTTGCACATCCTCAATCTCATCAAATACCCGCTCACCCTTATAGAAAAGATACGCGGTCCTTTTATTACTCAGCTTCTCCGTCAGTTTCAGCAACAGTTTGGTATTGGTCACCGCTCGGGAGCTGATCATTTTAAAAGGAATATGCTCAACAGCTTCGACACGCTTCGCTTCTACGCGAACATTCTCCAGCTCCAAGTCCATCGCTGCATATTTCAGAAAGGAGACCCGTTTTTTCAACGGTTCAGCCAATACCACCTCAGTCCCCGGCAAAGCGATCGCCAATACCAGACCGGGGAACCCGGCCCCTGTCCCTACGTCCAAGAGAGTATGAGGTATTTTTATAAAATTCAACGGATAGAGTGAATCAACAATATTTTGGTAAATTGCCGGAAGGGTCTTTGCCCCAGTAAGATTATGCACCCTGTTCCATTCATTTAGAAGAGCGGCAAACCGTTCTAATTTATCAATCGTTTCATCAGCCAAATCAATCAACTCTTGTTCCAAAAGTGTTTTCAGTGTCACATTTCTCCCTTTGTTGTCATCTCACCATATCGACCTGCTATAGTCAAAAAACCATCTGCATCAATAATTCCCTTATCTCCTGTTTTGAACCAGCGAAGGCCATCGAGTTCTACGATCACGCCGGAAGTTCGGTTAGACTCTTTGAGGTATCCTTTCATCACCTGTGCACCGCCGATAAGCACCAGTCCCTCTTCATCATACCCCAAGGCTTCAAGTGTCTGAGGATCAACAATACGAAAAGCTGTACCCGGCAGTGGCATACCTACTGATCCCTTTTTTTGTCCTCTTTGTATGGTAAACTCTTTACTCTCCATAACATCAGGTATATTCATACTGGCCAGCGGAGCTGATTCCGTTGCACCATAGCCTTCAAACAATACTTTTTTAAATTTTTTCTCAAAGGCATCCTGCTCATCAGGATTAAGTTTTTCACCTCCGGAAACAGCAATACGAAGCGACTGGAACATCAGGGGATGGACAAGATCACTTTGGGTATATAGCTGGAATAAAGAGGGTGTAGAAAATATGATGCTCGTCTCATACCGTGCAACGGTTCTTCCCACACTCTTGGCATTGCGGGGATCAGGGCAGCACGCCATGGGCACCCCCATCAGCATCGGGAAAAACGTCGTCACTGTCAAGCCATAAGCGTGATAAAGTGGTAAAGAAGAGAGTACGACATCCTCATCACTGACATTCAACATATCAAAAATCTGTGTCACATTGGCCACAATATTGGAGTGTGTCAGCATTACAGCCTTGGGGTCATCTTCTGTTCCCCGACTAAAAAGGATGACGGCTGTATCCTGATTTTCTTTTTTTTGAATACAGAGTAGTTTGAGGAGTATTTGGGGAAGTACTTTGGCCATCATCATCGTAGCCATGTTTTCCCACTTACTGATAGCCTCATGCATCTTGTCCAACATGATGACTCGGACTCCCTCCAAAAGAGTATCAACTTCAACACCTTTTGCTCTGAGCCTGGTAAGAAAATATGAAGAAGTGTAGATGGTTTTTATTTCACACTTCTCTATTGCCTGCCTGAAGTGATGCTTTGAAGCTCTATAATCAAGGTTGACAACTTCTTTCCCTGCCATCAAAGCAGCCATGTTGATCATCGCTCCGGCAGAGCTGGCGGGCATCAGAATGCCTACCCGCTTTGCATCAAACCCTCCTACTCTTCTGGCATAAATCATGGTTTGTGACAACATCTTGCTATGACTTAGCTTTTCTCCTCCAAAATCGACACTGCAATAATCACCTGAACTTCTTTTGGCACTCTCTATCCATGCTTCCGGCAGTGTTGGGAGTGTCTGGGCGTATTGCTCCCAGGAAGTATAGGAGAGTTCAAAGACCTTCTTTTTGACCTCTTCTGCCTTGCTGTCGATATTCATGGGCTTGCCAAAAGCGATGATCACATCGTTCCGGCGTTTTCGGCGTAACTCTTTGAGTCGTTTGGAAGAACGGGAAAGAGGATCTCCCCATAAACCTCTCAGGTAAAATGGAGTGATCACGGCATCACTTTCTCCCACCATCTTTTCAAAACCTTTCTTGAAACTGTTCAGCTGTCCGTTCCGGCTGATCGTCCCCTCAGGAAAGAGACAAACCACTTCTCCCTCCTTCAGCAGCTTCTCTACATCAAGTTTTGCCTGCTTCATCGCTCTATTGGAGATCGGTATAGCCCCAAACATTGCAAAAAAGTGTTTGAGATACCATTTTTCATAAATGCCGCGGTCCATCACAAAACGTATCCGACGGGGTACCGCCATCTGTACCAATATCCAGTCGACCCAGGAGATATGATTTCCCAGCATCAAAACTCCCCCGTTCTCAGGGAAATTTTCAAAATCAAGTACTTTAAGCCTGAAACGTACCGATGCCAGCGAGAAGACCACAAACTGTACCAGGGATTGTGGAATCTTCCTAAGCAGATAAAGTGTGCCCAGGAGAGAGAAAAGCAGCATCACATAAAAAAGTCCTACACTTTTAAGTCCCATCAGCGCAGAGAGAACGGTCATCATCAAAAAGCTGAACATCACTACATTCTGCATGAAATTGTTCCCGGCAAGCACCATCCCCAACTCATGCTCTTTACTATGGTACTGTATCAAGGCATTGAGTGGGACGATGAAAAGACCGGATGCCACACCGAACATAAAAAAGTTAAGCATGTGAAAAATGGGATTAGCGATGAGTGGAAGGATCAGGAGCGTGAGGGTGATCCCCACTGCCCCCAATGGTATCGTACCGATCTCAATATAATTACGGGAAACCTTCCCTGCAATGATCGAGCCGATCACGATCCCTATCCCTGCTATCGCCATCATCCCCTGCACCAGTACAGTGTTGGTGATCCCAATCGTATTTTTGGCATACTCCGGAAAGGTTGACAGCACTACCTGTGAAATACCCCAGAAGAGCGAAAGGCCCAGGATAGAGACAAAGATCACCTGTTTCTTGCTAAGGATGGAGAGATTCTCCTTAAGATACTCCATGCGATAATATTTTGAAAAAGAGAAGCGTTTATTACTCTCTATATGTGTATTGGGTAAGCGGTATGCCAGGATGAATTCAATAAGTGAACCCAAAACCAGCATCCACCCTATCGGAGCGATGTTCTTCAAAATCTCTGAGCTATTGTTGTAGGCTACGCCTTCAAGGTATTTCTCAAAAAAGATCGAATAGATCAAAATACCGCTCAGTATCGAAACAGTGGTTACCGCCTGCACCACAGCATTTCCCATGGTAAGATATCGATTGCCGACCAACTCTTTGATATACCCATATTTGGCAGGGGAATAAATGGCTGATTGCACTGCCAAAAGAAAAGTAAATCCGAATGCCAATTCAAACTGTCCCAAATAATAACAGAATGTGATCAGGAGTGTGATCAAAACTGCTGCACCTGCCGCCAATCGCAGCACAAGGTTTTTAGGATAGCGATCTCCAATAAAACCGGAGGGAGAAAAGAGGAGAATAAAAGGAAGTAGGATCAATGCATTGACGATGGCTGTCAAAATGATCTGCATCTCACCATCATATATTTTAAAGATGGTGTTCTGGATAATGATCTTGTGCCCAAGATCAGTAAATGCATTCAGAAAGACCACCATTACGTAGGGTAAAAATCCGCTGACCCTCCAAATACTCTCCTTCATGAGTTCTCCAGATCTAAAAACATCGCATCATGCAAACTTCTTGCGTCAGGATTACGCTTTTTTTTCAATTCCATATCAATATGCTCAGCATCCAGCATTTCCAGTGATGCCACCATCGAATCACGCATATTTTTATTGGGTATCTCAAAGAGATGAAAACCATTTTCATGAAGTCCCATCCGTACGGAAGCAGCAGTTGAATAGGTTGTCAGAAGTGCATCCTTATTGACAACAGACCTTAGCTGGGCAAAATACTCTCGCGTCCAGAGTAGCGGGTTTTGTTGCGGACTAAAGGCATCCTGATAAACTACATCAAACTTCTCGTTGATCTCAGGAATCACCTTGCGTGCATCCCCAATCACTATTTCAATTTTGAATTGTTCATCTTCGTAGATATACGCTTTGCTCAGCTGCTTAATTATTGGTTTGAATAGTGCGAATTCATTGGGATAGTCAAAGGATGAAAGGCTTTCAATCAGCCCTTTATCAAATTCGGGAGAGACAATATGGACCTTTGTGGAAAGATCCATTTTTTTGAGATAGTAGAGTGTTGCCAGAGTGTTATACCCCAAGCCAAAACAGATATCCAAAATAGTGAGCTTCGCCTGATCACCCTTGAAACGAAAAGCAGGGAGTACGTGCTTTTGCAAAGATTCATTCAAAGCACCATCCCGGTCAGAGTGATACAATTCATCAAATTCTGCAGAAAAAAGCGTCACAGAACCATCCTCCGTCACCACCCTCCTCTTTTCAGCTCTCAAAGATTCATTATACACACTAAGTATTATCCTCACTACTTATCTCAACAATAGTATTGCAAAGCAATACATACTACAATTATTAATTTCTAATTGTTAATTTTTAATTCCCTAAAGCCCTGCCTCATCAAGCTCTTTGAACTTGAAAGCCTCCATAATATCCTCAATAGTCTCTTCGCTTCTGCGAGCAAGAACCATCATCCCCTCTTCCATAAAATCCATATAGTTTTCAAACTTGTTTTCCAAAACGACAAAATCGATCCAGTCAGCACCGGTCTGCGTTCTGTCATCAAAAAATGAGACCGACTTCACTTCTCCTTCATCAAAGTTAACCAACGCCCACTTCTTCATACTCAAAAGTGTTGTAATTTTGGAAGCTTTTTCATCTGTGCCGTCAACAGGGATCAAGACATACATTTTAGGCTCCTTTCAAAAGTTTTTTCGACAATTTCAGTTTCTTGTTGCTCATTGTTCCTATTCCTCTATCAAGCACTTTCTGCGCAATCTCTTTTGCCTCTTTGAGAGAGTGCATCTCGCAGGTACCGCACTGATAGATATTGAGTTCTGGAATATCTTTCTGGCGTTTCACACCAAGAACATCTTCCATTGATTTCTTCCAGGCTTTGGCCACCTCTCTCTTCTTTGGTTCCCCCAGCAATGACATATAAAACCCCGTTCGACATCCCATTGGAGAGATATCGATGATCTCAATCTTTTTGCTATTGAGGTGATCTCTCATAAATCCCGCAAAGAGATGTTCGAGTGTATGGATGCCTCTCGATGATAACTTCTCTTTATTGGGTACCGTAAAACGAAGATCAAAAACAGTGATAGAATCACCGCTGGGTGTTGACATTTTTTTGGCAACCCTGACAGCCGGTGCCGTCATCCTCGTATGATCTACAGTAAAACTATCTAATAATGGCATAATAAATCCTCATAAGTTTTTTTTGATTATAGCATGAAGAGTTGAGCGTTTAGGGTTCAGTATCGAGAAATACGGAAAATTTTGCTGAATATAAATATTTTAAAATAGAGAATGATGGATAGTTTTATGGAAAAGCTCGAATTTGGTGCAGATTTGTTCGAACGAAGTTTTTGAAGCGAGGGAGCATACTCATATATATGACCGAGCGGAAAAAGCTCCGTTCGGACGAAGATGTGCCGAAGCCGAGCTTTTATACCCGTGCTTCTTCTCTTTTTTGCAGCATATCCCAATAATCATTAATCCCCTTTTGGATCTCATCAATGACATGTCTGTACTCTGGCTTAAAGAGGTGTTTATATCGACCCTGAGCGCCAAGGTAATCTTCAACAGTAAGAACATTTTTTGGTCTGTAGAGAATGTTGAGCTCATGACCATCAATAATCTCATAGATCGGGAACATCAGCGAGTCTGTTGCAAGATCGGTAATGTTAATCGTATCTTTGGGGTCAAATCTCCACTCAGTACAACATGGAGAAACGGTATTGATAAAACAAGGTCCATCAATTTCCAATGCTTTCTGGAAACCTTTTGCCATACTTTTCCATTTGTTTGGAGCAAGCTGTGCCACATAAGGTGCACCGTGTGCTGCCATGATGGATACGATATCTTTTTTCTTCTCTTTTTTACCATAAGAGTGCGTCCCTGCCTGTGCAGTAGATGTTGTCGCACCGATAGGTGTTGCGGAAGATCTCTGACCACCTGTGTTTGCATAGTTCTCGTTGTCTAGACAAATATAAGTAAAGTCATGGCCTCTCTCCATCGCTCCTGAAAGCCACTGGAAACCAATGTCATATGTCGATCCGTCACCACCAAAAGCAACGAATTTTACAGGTGCATCATTATCCTTGAGTGAGCCTTTTCTTTTTCTTGCTTTATGCATCGCCTCTGAACCTGTTACTGCTGTAGCCGCATTTTCAAATCCGATATGCATCCAAGACGTATCCCATGAAGTAAATGGATAGACTGCTGTTGAGACTTCCAGACAACCGGTATTTGCAGTGATAACCAAGTTATCATCGGTACAGTTCATCAATTCTCTAACGATCATAGAGTGCGCACACCCCGGACAGAGAGTGTGTGCACCCTCAAATCTATCGTTATTTGTTGAAAACTCTTTTAAGTTTTTAATTGATGTAATCGCCATGATTACCCCCTTTTCGTTTGAAAGAATCCAAGCTTAGGACCTCTAAGTCCCGAGAATTGTTGGATATCTGTTGTAATATGTCCCGCATCAGCATGTGCTTGCTGTTCAGTAAAAATTCTTTTTGCTTCGTCGATAGAGAAGTCACGCCCGCCAAGACCATAAATGAAATTTGTTACCAGTGGTCTTTTGGCTGTCGTATAGAGTGCTGCTGATACTTCATTGTAGAATGCGCCCATCGCACCACCCGGTGAAGAACGATCCGTCACAGCAACACACTTTGCATTTTCCAAGGCATTTCTAACCTCATCAAAAGGGAAAGGTCTGAAACATCTGATGGCAACAACACCTGCTTTGATGCCTGTCTCTTCTCGAAGCTCTTCAGCTGCTACTCTGGCAGTCTCAACGGTCGTACCAAGTCCTACGATAACCACATCGGCATCTTCCATCATATAAGACTCAACTCTTTTATATTTTCTGCCTGTAAGTTTTTCAAACTCTTCAAATACCGCATCTACGACTGGACGAGAATCCATCAATGCTTTATGTTGTTTTGCCTTGTGCTCAAAGTGCCAGTCCTCTTCTGTCTGAGCACCATAGGTGATAGGTTTGGAAAAGTCCAGCATATCATCTACAGGCTGGAAGTCGCCTACAAATTTATACGCTGCCTCGTCGGTCAATGGGTAAACATTTTGTGCCGTATGTGAGGTGATAAAACCATCCTGGTGAACCATCACCGGGAGTCTAACCGAGTGATTTTCTCCTATTTTGAAAGCACATAGAGCAAGGTCATACGCTTCCTGGGCATTAAATGCGCCCAATTGTATCCAGCCTGAATCGCGTCCCAAATACATATCAGCATGGTCACCACGAACATTCAGCGGAGAAGCCAGTGCTCTGTTGACAACATTGAGTACGATAGGAAGTCTCATGCCGGATGCCTGATAAAGCACCTCTGCCATCAGTGCAAATCCCTGCGAAGATGTCGCTGTAGAAACACGTCCGCCTGATGCAGATGCACCGATACATCCTGACATTGCAGCATGCTCAGACTCAACCATCACAAATTCACCATCAATATAGCCATTGGCTACATAATTACCATAATTTTCAACGATAGGTGTAGACGGCGTAATAGGATACGCCGCAACAACATCAACCTGTGCCTGTCTCAAGGCTTGAGAAGAGGCAAAGTTACCGTCCCAGACTTCTCTTTCATTTAAATCATATTTTACTGCCATAATATTCCTTTACTTCGCTTCTTTTTTCTTTTTCTCAGGCCATCCTGAGAGTGCTGTTTCCAAATCTTCATATTCACTGAACATGAGAAGGGATTTTGGGTTTGTGGGGCAGACTTCCACGCATACCTGACAACCTTTACAGTGATCATAATCAATACCCAGCATCTGCTTATCTCTTGAGATAATCGATGTATCCGGACACCACACCCAGCAATTTTGACAATCAATACAGATATCCCTGTTAAAAACCGGCTTGATAACACGCCATGAAGCAACAGTTGCCGTATACGAGTTAAAATGGGAATATGTTCTCTCTTCGGCTTTCATATTTGCAATACCTGTAGCATCACCATCAAATGATTGGAGAACACTTCCTTGAGTCACTTCATCCCAACCAAGCAGATCAAAACCTGCTTCAAGTTGACTCTGGCCTCTATTATCGTTTGCACATAAATTTAAATCTTGCATTTTTGCTCCTCCCTACTTAACTGCGTTATACGCTTGAGTAATCGCAGCCATGTTTCCATCGATAATTTTTTGAGGAAATTTTGCAAGTACTCTTTTCATGTTCTCTAAGAAATAATCCAATTCAAACATACCTGAAACCTTGACAAATGCACCAAGCATCGGTGAATTCGGAATAGATCTTCCAATCGTATCTAGAGAAATCTGAACACAGTCCACAACAAATACTCTATCCTCTTTCCCCTTGAGTGCAGGAATCCCGGCAACAAGCTCTTCTTTGCTCAGGTGTGTCGTAATGATGTACTTTGTGGACTCTTTTTCATTGACTTCGATATTATCCGTAAATGCCAATGCAGGGTCAATGACCAATACATAATCAGGATGCATAAATTTTGCATGGTTAAAAATCTGCTCATCAGAGATTCTATTATAGGCTCTGAGAGCTGCTCCTCTTTTTGCTGAACCATAAAGCGCAAAAGCCTGCACTTCTTTACCCGTCGTTGCAACAACGTCACCTAAACCTTTAGCACCAGATACTGCACCTTGACCGGCACGGCTATGCCATCTAATTTCTACCATTCTATCTCCTATCAAAATATAGTGTAAGTTAATTGTAATCTCAGCACTCTTAAAGGATGCTTGAAATTACATTTTTTTAACTTCGTATTATAGAAGCGACTGCATCCAACGCACTTTCTGTGATGACAGAACAACACGCCGACAATTGCTCTTTCGAACCGTAACCTGATGTTACAGCAATACCTCTGATCCCTGCCGATTTTGCTGAGAGCATATCCATACAGGTATCACCGATCATCCAACACTTATTTGTATCAGTTTCAAACTTTGACAAAGCTTTAAGCACAGGTTCGGGATGCGGCTTGGGATATTCCACATCCTCCCTGCCTATCAATACTTCAAAGTGGTTCATTAAGCCCATATGCTCCAGCAACTCAATCGAATACTTCGCTGTCTTGGTGGTGACAATACCAAGTCTGGCAATTTCAGAGGCTTTCCTGACTGCTTCTTCTGCCCCTGCAAGCAAAAATGTCTTCTCTCTGCTGATCTGGCGATAATGTTTTTTATAAACGGCAACATAATCCCACACCGACTCCTCGGAAACCCCCAGCGAGAGGAGCATCATATCAAGTGGGTGGCCGATCTCTGCCGTGATCTTCTCCTCTACTGGGGTTTCCACTCCAAAATATCCAAAGGCTTGATCGAAACTCTCCAGAATCGCCTCGGTTGAATCGATCAGTGTTCCATCTAGATCAAAAAGGATGATTTTCTTATTTTCCATCTTTTGTCCAGTCGATCTGGTTGTGCTGGATACCGATAATGGATGGTTCAATTCCCCTTACCTCCCTGTTGACAGCAGTGATACTGTTGGGAATATAGAGGAACACATAGGGATAATCCTCGGCTATCAACTTGAAAATCTTTTGATACTCTTTTCCAAAAGCTTTGGGATCGACTATCTTTTCTGATTCAACGATCAACCGATCCACTTCGGGATTATGATAACCGATAAAATTGAATCCACCCTTCTTGTCTCCGTCACTGTGCCAAATACTGTAAGCATCCGGAATCAGAGAGAGACTCCATCCCATCAGCACTGCTTCAAACTGATGTGGCATCACAACCGTATTGAGAAAAGCTTGCCACTCCATCGTGCGGATTGTCATTTCAATACCTGCTTTTCGCAATTGATGCTGAATGATTTGCGCAGCATAGACGCGGGTATCGTTACCTGTATTGGTCACCACCTCAAAGGACAAAGGATTTGCCGGACCATATCCCAGCTCTTTCAGCAGTGCCCTGGATCTCTCAGGATCATAGGGATGCGGTTTAAAATCTTTTGGGTAGACATCACTCCCCGGCATAAATGGGCCGTGGCAGGCTGTCCCATGAGAGAAGAAGAGCAGATCGATAATCTCCTGCTTATTGATCGCGTAAGCGATCGCCTCTCTGGCACGTCTATCCTGAAACTTATCGTTGCGGAGATTGAATCCCATATAGGTATAGGATTGGGAAGGCTGCTCAATCAGTTGATAGTAAGCATCAAAATCTGCATTCAGCTGCCGCTCAACCTGTAGTGGATCAAGACTGCCTATATCCAACTCTTTGGCCTTCAGCGTTATAAATTGTGTCGAGGGATCACCAATATAGTGCAGGTTGATCGTCTCTATGCGAGGTGGATGGATATAATAGTCCGGATTGGCATCCAGAACAATCCGTTCATTAACTTTAAACGCTTTGGTCAGCTTATAGGGTCCTGTCCCTATCGGCAGTTTATTGAGAGGACTGGTCATTGGATCCTCTTCTTTCTCCCAGAGATGTTTCGGGAGGATCCCTGTCATCCAGATGGAGAGTGCTTTAAAATAGGGTTGCGTATAGGTTACCTTGATCCGCTGGGGAGCCAGCTTCTCTACGGCTTTAACATATTTGAAACTATCTTTATAGGGCGTTACCAACTTTGGAGAATTCATTAGCGTATAGGTATAAACAACATCATCGGCAGAGAATGGTTCTCCATCATGCCACTTCACTCCTTTTCGCAGCTCAAAGATCAATGTTGTATTGTTTTCAAAATAAAAGTCTTTCGCTAATTCTCCGACGATCGTGCCATTCTTGTCAAACTTCACCAAACCATTGAATATCCAACCGGCCACCTCGGAACTTGCCGTATCTGTTGCCAAAAGCGGATTGATCCTAGAGGGAGAAGAGGAGATAGAGAGCTGAAGTGTACTTGCCGACAATGCCAATGTACAAAAAAGTACCAAATAGATAAGATACCGCAAATTGACCCCCTGCTTTTGATCAATTTATTTTATCACAATCGGGGTAGAAAAAGGCTAATGACACCATTTGAAGCGATAGAATAATTGTAGTTTATCATTACGATAATTTTAAATAATTATAGTTAAAGATTTGTAAAATTTAATTTAAGATTAAAGCAGATTACCCTAAAATAGATTGAACAATTAAATCAGAAAGGATAGCAATGGCACGATTAATAGTAATGGGTGGCGGTGTTTCAGGACATACTGCTGCAACATTTGCAAGAGACTGGCTTGGCAATGAACATGAAGTGGTGGTTGTCACACCAAACAGCATGTGGAACTGGATCCCATCCAACATTTGGGTAGGCGTAGGAGGAATGTCAAAAGATGAAGTGGTCTTCCCACTTGCACCGGTCTATGAGAAGGCAGGCATTGACTACAGACAGGCGAAGGCTGTTTCCATTCACCCTGAAGGGAAAACAGATTTCGAGACACCTTATATCACGATAGAATATACGGGCCAGGACAAAGAGGGGCAAACCGAAGAACTTACTTATGATTACCTCATCAATGCAACGGGACCAAAACTGAACTTCGGAGCAACTCCGGGACTTGGCGAGGGAACCGAACTTGGGCAACATACTGTCTCTGTCTGTACGGCTGATCATGCGACACATGCCAACGTAGAACTCCAAAACTGTATCGACAAGATGAGAAAAGGAGAAAGACAAACATTCCTCATTGGAACAGGCCATGGTATGTGTACCTGCCAGGGTGCTGCTTTTGAATATATCTTCAATGTCGAACACACACTCAAAGATGCCGGTGTCAGAGATATGGCAGATATCGTCTTTATCACCAACGAATCGTTCCTTGGTGACTTCGGTATGGGCGGTATCCACTTCAAGATGGGTGGTTTTGCCACATCGAGTAAAGTATTTGCTGAATCACTCTACGCCGAAAGGGGCATGGATTGGATCCTGGGTGCCCATATCAACAAGGTTGAAGAAGGAAAAGTAACTTTTGAATCGCTTGATGGCACAATGGATGAGCAGGAGTTTGACTTTGCCATGCTTATTCCTCCATTTGCAGGTGTCGGCCTCAAAGCCTTTGCAAAAGATGGTGCTGACATTACAGATACCATCTTCGCGCCAAACGGCTTCATGAAAGTAGATGCCAACTATGCTGCAGGTGCTTATGAGAATTGGAAAGCGACTGACTGGCCAAGAACTCTGCAGAACCCAAGCTACGACAATCTGTTTGCCGTAGGTATTGCTTTTGCACCACCACATATCATCTCCAAACCTATGAGTTCACCAAACGGTACACCGATCAACCCAACACCTCCAAGAACAGGGATGCCTTCAGCAATGATGGGCAAAGCTGTTGCAAAGAGTGTGGTAGATATGATGGAAGGCAAATCAGCAACACCGACACACACCGCGTGTATGTCAGAAATGGGAGCAGCCTGTGTTGCTTCGGCCGGTAAAGGTCTCTTTAGCGGTACGGCTGCAGCCATGACGGTTTATCCTATCGTTCCTGACTTTGAAAAATATCCGGGCACAGGTAGAGACCTTAACGGTACAACCGGAGAGCTTGGACTTGCAGCGCACTGGGTGAAACATGTCCTGCATTTTGTCTTTATCTGGAAAGCCAAGCTTAAGCCAGGCTGGAAAATAATCCCGGAATAAGAGAATAAGAGAATAAGAGAAAAGATTAATAAAAAGGAATAGAATGTCAGCAGAACATTTAAAACATATCGATCCGTACAGCCCACAGTTTGGTACCATGATACCATTAGGTTTTCAAAAATGGCTGAGAACCTGCATAATCTATCAATTCTTTAGATTTATCGCTATCAATATCAGAATGACGATTTTGATCTTAAAAAGCCACCACTAAACCCAACTTCCTGCACTCCTCTATTAAAAGAGGAGTGCAAACTTTCCAAAATATACTAATTTTTATTATCATACCAAGGAATTATTATGGTCAAAGAGCTTATTCATTATCCCGATGAGCGGATCAATATTGCCTCTGCTGATGTACGAAAATTTGATGAAGAACTTGGGGAACTTGTTCAGGATATCAAAGATACCATCGAAGCAAACAATGCAGATGGCCTCGCTGCCATACAAATAGCGGTACCTCTCTCCATCGTTGTTGCCAAAGATCCCGAAGGAAGCTGGCATGAATTTTTCAACCCCCGCATCCTTAGGGTCAGTGGCAAAACAACCTCAGTAGAAACTTCACTCTATCTGCCTGATATCGAGGAAGAGATACCTCGACATGAGAAAATCACCTTTATTTATCAAGACAGAACGGGCAAACAGCACTCCATGAGTGCAGAGGGTGAATTTGGATTTTTACTTCAAAGAAAGTTCGACTATACATTCGGCGGCACCTTTGCCAATAAGCTGGATAGAAAAAATAGGAAAAGAGTAGAGAAAAAGCTCTCTATCCAAGGTTCAAGCGGCGAGTTCAATGCCAATTCCACGATCTCAAAAAGAGAATATTTCAAAAGTGTCATTAATAAATTACTCTTCTTTGAAGCTCTTACCTTCTTTGGTCCGCTCTTTGGTGCAAAAAAGGAAACACTCCAGTCTTTTTACCACTACGGCATTTTTGCCACAATCACTTCTCTGATTTTAATCGTAAGCTATCTGATCTATGCCAAATATGAAGCGGATAAGATGGTATCCTGTACAGGATGTCAAGTTGTGAGTTTCACTGCTGTAGCAGTCAAATACTTTTTAGTAACGATACTTTTGTTTGCGGGAAGTTATTTTTGGGTCAATCCAAATTAAATATTTGATAAACTGAAATTTGTTTGTGAAGTAATAAGAAGTAATAAATAGTAGTATTTTGCAAGAGAAAATCTCTTGCAAAGAAAATCTCCAAAGAGATTTTTCCAAAACAAGTGTTTTGGAAAAAAGACCAACTATCTTTTTGAGAACTGCGGGCTTCTTCTTGCTTTTTTCTTACCTGGTTTCTTTCTTTCGACGACTCTTGAGTCACGAGTCAGAAGACCCATTGGCTTGAGAATTGCTCTGAAAGATGGCTCAAACTCTACAAGAGCTTTCGTGATACCATGCTTAAGTGCATCTGCCTGTGCAGAATAACCGCCACCAAGTGTAGTAGCTTTTACGTTCATAGATTCAAGCTGCTTAGTCGCTTCGAGTGGAAGTCTGACTTTCATTTTGAGTGCTTCGTGGCCACCAAGCCACTGATCCAATGTTTTACCATTGATTGTCATTTCGCCGTTACCTGGTGTCATCCAAACTTTGGCGATAGCAGCTTTTCTTTTACCTGTTGCATACATTGTTGCCATCTTAGTTTCCTTTGTTCAGTTGTGCTGTATGAGGATGCTCAGAGCCAGCATATACTTTAAGTTTTTTCAGCATTTGGCGACCAAGAGTCGTCTTTGGAAGCATCCCTCTCACCGCTTGTCTATAAAGCTTTTCAGTATTGTTTTCCAACATATCTGAGAGTTTGGTACTTTTTGTACTGCCGAAGTAACCACTGTGTCTAAAATACTCTTTATCCTCAAGTTTGGCACCTGAGAATACCGCTTTTTCAGCATTGATGATCACCACATAATCACCACAATCTACGTTTGGTGTAAATGATGGCTTATGTTTGCCTCTGAGAAGTGTCGCTACTTCAGTCAGGATACGACCAAAAGTTTTACCTTCAGCATCGATCAAAACCCAGTCACGTTGTACGTCAGCAGGTTTAAGAACTGATGTCAATTTCATGATATTTCCTTTTTTATTTCTCCCTGAAAGATGGCAAAGCCACCCTTCAATTCCCCTCACTAAAGCTCTAGTCTCGTAAAGAAATCGGGAGTGTTGTTGTTTTGTGAATGGGATTTTACCCAGTTAAACTTAAATTTTATTTAAATTTAGTTTATTTTAAGAATTCAAGCACTATTTCATCTTCAAGGAGATAAAGTATCATCCCTTCAGCTCTCTTTCCTGTAAGCTTCTCAATTGCCTGCTGATAGTAACTGACCTGCCTGAGATGTTTTAAATGATACTTCTGTGAGCTTTTGTAATCGATGACCAGATAATGTGTATCATACTCCAAAAGCAGATCGATCTGCTTGAGCTCTCCCCCAAAACTGAGTGACTGTTCTTTGCTTATTTTTGCTCCATCAAGTATCTTCCGGAATGCTCTGTTTTCTATTAAATTCTTTATGCGCTGTTCTATATGTGCTACTCTCTCAGTACTCAACAATTGCCCATAACGATTTTGCAATGAGATCATCGCAGCCTGTAAGCTCGCCTCATCAAAATCACCTAACATCTCCAAGGCATAATGCAGAGCCGTACCGAACAAAATAGCCTCATAATCTTTCTCCTCCTCATCTTCATGAGCAACAACCTCTTGCGTACCATAATTTGAAATAACCACAGGTAAAATCTTAACTTGCTCTTCTTGAATACTGAACGCTGAACGCTGAACACTTATGTCTCCAATCTTGATTGGAGACATATTGATCTCATCAAAAATAGAACCTTTAGTCTTTTTGATCACCAAAAGCCCTTCAACCGCACGGGTCAACGCCACATAAAGCACATTTTTTCTATCTTTGAGTTCTGATACCTTGCGCGACTCCATGATTCGCTTATACTCATCATCAAAATGCTCTCGACCTTTTGTACGGTAGAGTATCCTGTCTATATAAAGGTTGTCATTATAGTGATAGATGAGTGCTGATTTATCACTATTTTTCCCTGTGAGTTTATCCAACAAGATGACATACTCAAACTCAAGACCTTTAGAACCATGAATAGTCATAATTTTTGCTCCATGCACAGAGTGGGCTGCTACAGAGATGGAAGAGGTTTTAAACTCTTCCATGAATGTCGGAATATCAGTGAAACCTGATGCAAACTCTAAAAGCTTCAAAATATTCAAATCATCGTCAAAGTATCCAAACTCCCGCACAAGTCTGTCTACCACCACCAGCGGGGACATAAATGCAGAGAACCAGGAAGTATCCAAACTATCAAATACTTTCCCTACCTTAAGCAACAATGCTTCAGCATCTATCTTTTCGCCATAAAACAGATATTCGACCATCGCCACAAGTGCAGCTATCCTGGGAAGGTTCCTGAGTGAGCTTGAAGTTTGCAGAAGTGTATCTATTCCCTCAGCTTGACAAGCCTCCTGCAATACTTGCCCGTCTTTGTTCGTACTGACCAAAAAAGCAATGTTATCCACATGTACGCCCAACTCCAAAAGTCCCTTAGCTTGCTTCACTGCATCGTCTATAAGCTCTTCAGATTCCATAACCTCCACATAGCCGTCAGATGCACCATTTCTGCACTTTTGGGGTACATAGCCTTCCATCACAGGTTCGAACCATCGGTTAACCTGCTCTACAACATTTTTGGAACTACGGTAGTTGGTATCCATCTGTTCTATGTTCACCCCATAGTGTTCAGCTACTTTGTCAAACAACTCCTCCACACCGCCACGGAAACGGTAGAGCGACTGCTTGGTGTCACCCACATAAAAGAAACTTTTAAACTCACTCTGGCCATGTCCCGCAAATATCTCATCGATAAGTGGCTTAAGCAGCAAAAACTGCAAAGTCGAAGTATCTTGAAATTCATCGAGCAGTATATGTTTGAACTTGGAGTCTATTTTAAAATACAAAAACTCTTTAGAGATGCTCTCATGCAAAAGCCTATAAGTAAAATAGGTCAGATCATCGAAACTCAGTACCCCGGAATATTTTGCATTGGTGATGGTCGCATTTTTGTAGTAATCATAGATTTTAAAAAGATTATGCAAAACCATAGACTCTTTGGCTTCTGCCCAGACCCTCAAAGCCTCTTTGAGCTGCACATAAATAACCTCTATCTCATTATTGATACTCTTTTTAAACCAGGCATGCTCCTCTAAAATCTCTTTCTCAAATAAGCCTTTACCAAACAACTCTTTCACACTTTTGGTTTCAAATTGCCCCATACACCGTTTTGCAGATCCGGCATCTTCAAGTGCTTTTATCATATTGTTTCTAAGCGCCTCTATCTGTTCTTCTTGTTTGTGCAACGAAAGTGCCAACTCTTCCTGTTCAGGCAGGAGAGGATCTACTTTATAAAAGTTTTGCATCAGATCAAATATTTTTATAAAGCGTTTGTCTTCTATGTCCATAGAGAGCTTCACAAGCGAGGAGAGTAATCCTTCTACCTGCACCTCTTCAAGAAAATGTTTCTCCAGATCCCCTTCACCTTGCTCTTTCGTCACAAAATCAGGCTCAAGCCCCAACTCCATAGAGGAAGAGCGCAAGATAGAAGAGAAAAAGCTGTCAAGCGTTACAATGTATGAACTACTTGCCAAAAACTTAGCCAACACTTCTGGCTGTTTTGACAAAAGCTCTTCTCTACTCAGCCCTGTCTCTTCACATATTGCGCCCAAAAATGCCTTATCCCCTTCAACGTTACGTAAAGAATTTATCACCCGCTGCCTCATCTCAGCCGCTGCTTTGTTGGTAAATGTCGCTGCCAAAATACTACCGGGAGATTCTCCCATAAAGAGTAAAGAGATATACCGTACGGAGAGCGCAAAGGTTTTTCCGCTTCCTGCACTTGCAGAGTAGGCTAGAAATGGTTTAAAACTCATAGATACTCTCCTCTCTCGCACATAAGTGCAAACTCACAGTATTTACACTTCTGCAAATCCTCACATTTGCTTGCCACGAAACCTTTAGTCTGTTTGAGTTGTATGATATGTTCTGCCAACATTTCGTTCTTGTCTTCTAGTGAAGTGATCTCTTCTATTTCTCCATCTTCAAATATCTTCACAAAGGCAAGATTGATATTTTGGTATTTGGGTTGTAGAACCTGGTGGTAAATACTCATTTGAAAGTCGGTTAATTTTTCCAAATTCTTCGTTCTGTTGGCCTCTCTGGTTTGTCCGCTTTTATAGTCCAATACCAATGTGTGTGTGTCATTCTGATCTATGCGGTCTATGCGTCCTTTGAAACGCAGGCCTCCTATATCGCCTGTTGCTTCCGCTTCTCTTTCTACTACTTTCCATCCTGCCCTGAAGTGCTCTGTCTGTGTTTGGGTAAAGCCTTTTAGTTTCTCTTTCCAAAGTAATTTTTTGTACGCTGTTTTTGCGTCATCAAAAGGGAGTAGTTTATCGAGGAGAATATCTATTTCTTTTTGCATCTCCTCTTTTGACTCATAGCTGTTTTTCCCTCTATAAAGATACTCCAGCAAAGTATGCAAAAATGCACCTTCATTGAGTTCTTTCTCTTCTTTTGCCTCTATCTTTTGTATGTATCTGTAGTAGTACTTTCTCTTACACTCCAAATAGGTTTTCAGTCTCGATGCTGACCATATTATTTCTTGAGCATTAAAATATTCCACAACGGGGTCTTGCTCTTCTGTAAGTTGTGAGGGTTGATCGTAGAGTAGGTTTAATTGGCTTTGTGCCTGCACCGTACTATCAAGTCCCAGTTCATAAAGGAACTTTGAGGGGAGTTTGTTCTCACTGCTGCTATAAATGATGACACTCTCTCTGGCTTGTTCCAGCAGGCGTTTATAGTACTGCTTTTGTAAAGCCTCTCTGTCATTTTTAGTAGGCAGGTTTGCAAAAGCCCGCACTGAAGAGTTTAGAAACTGGTCTTTACTTGAAATTGCAGGAACAACCCCTTCATTAAAGTCCACAATAACCACACCTTCAAAACTCACACCTCTTGTCTCAAGTACCCCCATAACGGTTATCTTGCCGCCTCGTACATCATCAATGGTAATCTTTGAGAGTGCCTTGAGCCATAAAAAGAGCCACTCCTTAGTAGAGAGTTCCCGGGTTTCAAATATTTTAATAAAATGAAGATACTTTTCATAGACACGCTCATTGTACTTTTGTTTCTCTTCCTTTTGTTTCGCAGTTTCATGCGGACAATCAAGCAACTTAAGTGCTTCAATACCTTTAAAAAATGTCTCTACTTTACACTTTTTACCGGCACTGAACGCTTCTATCTCTTCCATCTTAAAACCATAACGCTCCAGCAGATACCTGCTCTCCTCATCAAAGCGCTGCCAATAGGCATAAAGCGCTTCAAGTGATTTATAAATCCTTCCTTTGGAATAATCATATCCCATCGCAAAGTTTAGGTTATTGTGTGCATCAAAGAGCATAAAATGTTCTTTGAAACTCTCATCCGGCAAGATGAGGACGATCTCTTCAGGAGCTATACCGGAAGAAACCATGGCTTCTATTTGTGTAAAAGCGACAGCTATCTGCTCTTCTCGCTCTTCAACGCAAAACAGCCTGGCATGGATCTTTGCATCATTACTTTCAATAGTGAGGACTTTTTTATCTGTCAGACTAAAACTTACATGAGCATCATTTGGCAGAATGATGCCCATTGCTTCGAAACGCTCCTGCATTTTGACATTGAACCGACTGGTGGTATAGTGTATGACAAGCTCTGTTTTTTGTGCTATTTTTTCTATGAGTTCCAGTTCAAAACGACTAAGATAACCCTCCAGGTGTATCTCTATTTTCTCAAAATTCTGCAAAAACCCTTCGTTGAGCCTGTAGCTGCCTGGGTAGAAAGCTTTATCAGTCAAGCCTTGTGCATCGAGCAAAACCTGGTAATTTTCCAAAAGTTTTTCCAATATGGAGAGATGTGTTTCAAACTCTGCATAAGCATCTGCCTGCACCAAAGTCTCAAAGCTTATCTTCTCACCTGCCAACTCTTCAAAAAATTTAAAGAACGCATCACTTTTGGTAAAAAACCGTACCAATTCACAATTGACCTGAAGTGTCTCAAAGGCATCAAACCCTGCCGCTTCTCTAAGCAATAAAATACGCTGCAAAGGATCAATCTGTGTTTTATTCTCCACCAGCAAAACACGCTCTTCAAATTCATCCATACGCATCAGGGTCGGGAGAAAGCCATTCATTATTTTCTGTTGTTCAGAAATGCTTCGCAATGCTCTGGATGTTGGGTAAATGTGGAGCTTATTCATGGAAGAGAGTATAACATATTACCCCACCAATTAAATACCCAAACTTTTGAAAGAATGAGAGGAGGTAAGATGTGAGTGAAAAAAGCTGTAGGACTAACTGGTTAATTCAAAGATTTTTTTGCTTGCAGATTGCCTTCTCTCGTTCTTCCCGAAGGGTGCAG